>NZ_VTDK01000025.1:0-401 GCF_035615575.1 Acinetobacter sp. MD2 | reverse complement strand
GCTCAACGGATAAAAGGTACTCTGGGGATAACAGGCTGATACCGCCCAAGAGTTCATATCGACGGCGGTGTTTGGCACCTCGATGTCGGCTCATCTCATCCTGGGGCTGAAGCAGGTCCCAAGGGTATGGCTGTTCGCCATTTAAAGAGGTACGCGAGCTGGGTTTAGAACGTCGTGAGACAGTTCGGTCCCTATCTACTGTGGGCGCTGGAAATTTGAGAGGATCTGCTCCTAGTACGAGAGGACCAGAGTGGACGAACCTCTGGTGTACCGGTTGTGACGCCAGTCGCATCGCCGGGTAGCTATGTTCGGAAGGGATAACCGCTGAAAGCATCTAAGCGGGAAGCCTACCTCAAGATAAGATTTCCCAAGGACTTTATGTCCTCTAAAGAGCCGTTGAA
>NZ_VTDK01000024.1:0-443 GCF_035615575.1 Acinetobacter sp. MD2 | reverse complement strand
GAGATGATGTAAGAGTGCAGCTTCGGCTTGTTTTTGTTGAAATTTATTGAGTTGTCGCCGTTGTGTACGTAATTGTTGGCGTAATTTTTTTAGCTCGATAACAGAAAGGGACATAGGCTGTCTGTACGTAGATAGACGATGTTTGAGTGTAATAAGAATTGTGCAGAAATACAATTTTGCTTATTTTAGGCATAAAAAAACCAGCTTATGCTGGATATTTTATTTGCACCATTTTTAATGATTAAAAATGGTGCCCGAGGCCAGACTCGAACTGGCACGCTTTGTGGGCGGGGGATTTTAAATCCCCTGTGTCTACCGATTTCACCACTCGGGCATGGGCGCAATCATAGAGAATTGGTTTTGACTTGGCAAGAGCTCTTTTGCACATTTGCAGATGTTTTGCTCAAATTTGGCATGTTTGTTGAAAATCAAAGCAATTATAG
>NZ_VTDK01000023.1:0-467 GCF_035615575.1 Acinetobacter sp. MD2 | reverse complement strand
TAAGGTAGCGAAATTCCTTGTCGGGTAAGTTCCGACCTGCACGAATGGCATAATGATGGCGGCGCTGTCTCCAGCAGAGGCTCAGTGAAATCGAAATCGCTGTGAAGATGCAGTGTACCCGCGGCTAGACGGAAAGACCCCGTGAACCTTTACTGCAGCTTGACATTGAACTTTGACCTTACTTGTGTAGGATAGGTGGAGGCTATGAAGATGGGACGCCAGTTCCATTGGAGCCATCCTTGAAATACCACCCTGGTAATGTTGAGGATCTAACTCTGCCCCATAATCTGGGGCGAGGACCATGTCTGGTGGGTAGTTTGACTGGGGCGGTCTCCTCCTAAAGAGTAACGGAGGAGTACGAAGGTGCGCTCAGCGTGGTCGGAAATCACGCGTAGAGTATAAAGGCAAAAGCGCGCTTAACTGCGAGACCCACAAGTCGAGCAGGTACGAAAGTAGGTCTTAGTGAT
>NZ_VTDK01000022.1:0-526 GCF_035615575.1 Acinetobacter sp. MD2 | reverse complement strand
GATGGGGTTAGCGTAAGCGAAGCTCTTGATCGAAGCCCCAGTAAACGGCGGCCGTAACTATAACGGTCCTAAGGTAGCGAAATTCCTTGTCGGGTAAGTTCCGACCTGCACGAATGGCATAATGATGGCGGCGCTGTCTCCAGCAGAGGCTCAGTGAAATCGAAATCGCTGTGAAGATGCAGTGTACCCGCGGCTAGACAGAAAGACCCCGTGAACCTTTACTGCAGCTTGACATTGAACTTTGACCTTACTTGTGTAGGATAGGTGGGAGGCTATGAAGATGGGACGCCAGTTCCATTGGAGCCATCCTTGAAATACCACCCTGGGAATGTTGAGGTTCTAACTCTGCCCCATAATCTGGGGCGAGGACCATGTCTGGTGGGTAGTTTGACTGGGGCGGTCTCCTCCTAAAGAGTAACGGAGGAGTACGAAGGTGCGCTCAGCGTGGTCGGAAATCACGCGTAGAGTATAAAGGCAAAAGCGCGCTTAACTGCGAGACCCACAAGTCGAGCAGGTACGAAAGTAG
>NZ_VTDK01000021.1:0-548 GCF_035615575.1 Acinetobacter sp. MD2 | reverse complement strand
CTGCAACATGAGAAGGTAGACAAAAAGATTGGTACGTAATTCGAAATGAAATAAGCTGGGGACTTAGCTTAGTTGGTAGAGCGCCTGCTTTGCACGCAGGAGGTCAGGAGTTCGACTCTCCTAGTCTCCACCACGTATCTTCTGGATACGGAATAAGCAAGTAACACGGTAGCTTATAGAGATTAGTGATAAAGTTGCGTATGATACGCGGCATTGTTATTAACCTCTGTGATTTATCACAGTTTAATGTAGCTGACGAAGCTATGTTAATTCATTAATAGATTGAAAATTGAGTCTGAAATAAATTGTTTTACTCAATTGTTCGAAAGGACAATATGAGAACTAGCAAATTTAACTGAATCAAGCGTTTTGGTATATGAATTTAGATTGAAGCTGTACGGTGATTAAGTTCACAGTACTTCAAACTGTAATGTTGATAATGCTACTTGTAGGTATTAGCGACTGTTTGGGGTTGTATAGTCAAGTAATTAAGTGCATGTGGTGGATGCCTTGGCAGTCAGAGGCGAAGAAAGACGTGATAGCCTGCG
>NZ_VTDK01000020.1:0-573 GCF_035615575.1 Acinetobacter sp. MD2 | reverse complement strand
GGCTAGGGGGTCATCCCGACTTACCAAACCGATGCAAACTCCGAATACCTATGAGTACTATCCGGGAGACAGACTGCGGGTGCTAACGTCCGTAGTCAAGAGGAAAACAATCCAGACCGCCAGCTAAGGCCCCAAAATCATAGTTAAGTGGGAAACGATGTGGGAAGGCATAGACAGCTAGGAGGTTGGCTTAGAAGCACCCACCCTTTAAAGAAAGCGTAATAGCTCACTAGTCGAGTCGGCCTGCGCGGAAGATGTAACGGGGCTAAAACTATGTGCCGAAGCTGCGGATTTGACTTTATAGTCAAGTGGTAGGGGAGCGTTCTGTAAGCCGATGAAGGTGTATTGAGAAGTATGCTGGAGGTATCAGAAGCGCGAATGCTGACGTGAGTAACGACAAAACGGGTGAAAAACCCGTTCGCTGAAAGACCAAGGGTTCCAGTCCAACGTTAATCGGGGCTGGGTGAGTCGACCCCTAAGGCGAGGCCGAAAGGCGTAGTCGATGGGAAATTGGTTAATATTCCAATACTTCTGTGTAATGCGATGAGAGGACGGAGAAGGTTAAGTCAGCCT
>NZ_VTDK01000019.1:0-608 GCF_035615575.1 Acinetobacter sp. MD2 | reverse complement strand
CTATAATTGCTTTGATTTTCAACAAACATGCCAAATTTGAGCAAAACATCTGCAAATGTGCAAAAGAGCTCTTGCCAAGTCAAAACCAATTCTCTATGATTGCGCCCATGCCCGAGTGGTGAAATCGGTAGACACAGGGGATTTAAAATCCCCCGCCCACAAAGCGTGCCAGTTCGAGTCTGGCCTCGGGCACCATTTTAATCATTAAAAATGGTGCAAATAAAATATCCAGCGTAAGCTGGTTTTTTTATGTCTAAAATTTAACATGCCTTATTTATTACAGTTCTCCTTACCTCCTTTGCTTTTTCTATTAACATCATTAAATTAAAACCATAATCTCACCATTTATGGTAATTGCCCTATTCAATGTCATATTTTTCAAATCTTGGCATTTTTACCCCTCATTCACCTATAATTGCTTTGATTTTCAACAAACATGCCAAATTTGAGCAAAACATCTGCAAATGTGCAAAAGAGCTCTTGCCAAGTCAAAACCAATTCTCTATGATTGCGCCCATGCCCGAGTGGTGAAATCGGTAGACACAGGGGATTTAAAATCCCCCGCCCACAAAGCGTGCCAGTTCGAGTCTGGCCTCGGGCACCATTTT
>NZ_VTDK01000018.1:0-631 GCF_035615575.1 Acinetobacter sp. MD2 | reverse complement strand
CGCAGGCTATCACGTCTTTCTTCGCCTCTGACTGCCAAGGCATCCACCACATGCACTTAATTACTTGACTATACAACCCCAAACAGTCGCTAATACCTACAAGTAGCATTATCAACATTACAGTTTGAAGTACTGTGAACTTAATCACCGTACAGCTTCAATCTAAATTCATATACCAAAACGCTTGATTCAGTTAAATCTGCTAGTTCTCATATTGTCCTTTCGAACAATTGAGTAAAACAATTTATTTCAGACTCAATTTTCAATCTATTAATGAATTAACATAGCTTCGTCAGCTACATTAAACTGTGATAAATCACAGAGGTTAATAACAATGCCGCGTATCATACGCAACTTTATCACTAATCTCTATAAGCTACCGTGTTACTTGCTTATTCCGTATCCAGAAGATACGTGGTGGAGACTAGGAGGGTCGAACTCCTGACCTCCTGCGTGCAAAGCAGGCGCTCTACCAACTAAGCTAAGTCCCCAGCTTATTTCATTTCGAATTACGTACCAATCTTTTTGTCTACCTTCTCATGTTGCAGAGTTTGGTGGGTCTGACAAGACTTGAACTTGTGACCCCACGCTTATCAAGCGTGTGCTCTAACCAACTGAGCTACAGACCCTC
>NZ_VTDK01000017.1:0-640 GCF_035615575.1 Acinetobacter sp. MD2 | reverse complement strand
CAAGGGTATTAACCTTAAGAGCCTCCTCCTCGCTTAAAGTGCTTTACAACCAAAAGGCCTTCTTCACACACGCGGCATGGCTGGATCAGGGTTCCCCCCATTGTCCAATATTCCCCACTGCTGCCTCCCGTAGGAGTCTGGGCCGTGTCTCAGTCCCAGTGTGGCGGATCATCCTCTCAGACCCGCTACAGATCGTCGCCTTGGTAGGCCTTTACCCCACCAACTAGCTAATCCGACTTAGGCTCATCTATTAGCGCAAGGTCACAAGTGATCCCCTGCTTTCTCCCGTAGGACGTATGCGGTATTAGCATTCCTTTCGAAATGTTGTCCCCCACTAATAGGCAGATTCCTAAGCATTACTCACCCGTCCGCCGCTAAGTGATAGTGCAAGCACCATCACCCCGCTCGACTTGCATGTGTTAAGCCTGCCGCCAGCGTTCAATCTGAGCCATGATCAAACTCTTCAGTTAAAAATCATTTTGCACTTTACTAAAAGTGCTAAATCTGGCTCATCAATTTTCTGACTTAAATTTCGCTCAAATAAACTTCGAGTAATTTAAACCAATCAATCAATGATAATATATCGATGATCTGATCAGTAAAAATCCACACAAGTTGTTCTTATCAATTCTTTAATGAT
>NZ_VTDK01000016.1:0-2462 GCF_035615575.1 Acinetobacter sp. MD2 | reverse complement strand
TGTAAGCCTCCGCTGAACCCCCACTACTAAAATCAACCATAGACGCTTATTTTCGTACCCACTTATTTATTAGTGGGTACTTGCTTATGAGTCAAGAATTGACTGTCGTTGATGTTGGATTGGTAAAAAGAAAACGTCGTATCTATAGCGATGACTTCAAACCTGAGCTTGTTCAAAAGTGTCGTCATCCACATATTTCGATTGCTCGCGTTGCATTAGAGCATGGGATTAATACCAATTTACTGAATCGTTGGGTCAAACAAGCATCCAATGAAAATAGCATTTCAGAATCGAAAACCGTACCAGACTTCATTGCGATACCCATTGATCATGCACCTGCCAAAGAGATCAGTTTTAAAATCCAGATCCCTTCCTCCAGTCAGATTGTCCAACTGACATGGCCCATTGCAGAAATGGGATCCTTGGCTCAACTGATTCGTGAATTAACATCATGATCCGTATCGATGAAATTTGGCTTTCTACCCAACCCATAGATATGCGTGCAGGTATGGATACTGTACTAGCTCAAGTTCTCAAAGCCTTCGGCTGTGTGAAACCACATTGTGCCTATCTATTCTGTAATAAACGTGGTCATCGTATGAAAGTATTGGTACATGATGGTCTAGGGATTTGGTTGTGTGCCCGACGCTTGGAACAAGGCAAATTTCACTGGGCTCAGCTTCATCAAGGTGAAACAATGAGTATCAACCCTGAACAATTACAGGCACTGATTCAGGGGCTGCCTTGGCAACGTGTGGGACAAGCTCAAGTGGTGAATATGCTCTAAACCAAGCATTCAATTTACGCTATTCTCCAAAGGTTCTATTTCATTGTTGATATGACCTCAGCCATACTGCGGTCATGAAAACATTACCTGATTTAAGCCAACTGACTCATGAACAATTATTGGAATTTACCCAGCAGTTGGCAATGCAGAATCAGCAACTTGTAGAAGATAAACAACACTTAGATACCAAAGTTCAACATCTGACCATTCTCAATAAAAAATACGAACATGAACTCGCCTTATTTAAACGGCATAAATTCGCTCAGAAGAATGAAAATCTCACCGCCAAACAAATCAGCTTACTCGATGAAGCGGTTGAAGAAGATATTGCCGCTGTAGATCTAGAATTAGAACGATTGCATGCAGATCAAAGCGATGTACCTGCGCAGAAAACTACAATAAGCAAAGCTAAACGTCGCCCATTACCTGATCACCTACCTACCATCCGAGTAGAGCATGAACCGACATCAACACAATGTTCATGTGGCTGCCAGTTACGTCGTATTGGTGAAGATGTTAGTGAAAAACTAAGTTTTAAACCTGCACAATTTATCAAAGAACAGCATGTGCGAGGCAAATGGGTGTGTGATCAATGTGACAGCATTCAGCAACAACCCATGCCTGCTTATGTGATTGATAAAGGCATTGCTAGTCCTGAACTACTGAGCCATGTACTCGTATCAAAATATGCCGATCATTTGCCCTTATACCGTCAGCGTTTAATTTACCAACGTGTAGGCGTTGATCTGGCTCGATCAACCTTATCAGAATGGATAGGTCAATGCGGTGTACAGTTAGAATCACTAGCAGAAGCACTAAAACAAATTGTATTACAGCAACGGGTGATTCATGCAGATGAAACCCCAGTCACCGTGATGCAGATGGGTGAGAAAAAACCGAAGAAAGGCTATGTGTGGGCCTATGCCAGTACACAGTACAATTCGATACAGGCTGTGATCTATGAGTTTCAACCCAGCCGCTCAGGGAAACATGCAGAAGACTTTCTTCAAGGCTGGCAAGGTCATCTGGTTTGTGATGATTACAGTGGCTATAAGGCACAATTTAAGAATAAAGCAATCATAGAAGTTGGCTGTATGGCGCATGCTCGTCGTAAATTCCATGAACTACATGTGACGTGTAAAAGTCAGATTGCAGAACAAGCTCTGCGATTGATTCAACAGCTCTACCAAATTGAGGCAGAATTAAGAGAAATTCCAAACTGTACAGCAGAACAACGACGACAGCGTAGGCAACAGGATAGTCAACCGATCATGCAGCAACTGTATGAATGGCTGAAACAACATCAGCTTAAGGTACCGACGAGTTCACCTACAGCCAAGGCAATCAATTACAGCTTAAAACGCTGGCACGCACTCTGCCGTTATCTGGATGATGGTGAACTGCCTATATGCAATAATTGGGTCGAAAATCAGATGCGCCCTTGGGCATTAGGCAGGAAAAACTGGTTATTTGCAGGTTCATTGAGAAGTGGGCAACGAGCAGCCAATATCATGACCTTAATTCAGTCGGCAAAATTGAATGGTCTAGATCCGTATGCCTATTTGAGTGATGTGCTCAAAAGATTGCCGACCCATAAAATGAAAGATATTGAGGAATTGTTGCCTCATAAATGGAAACCTGCTTGAGTTCAAGTGGGGTTCAGCGGAGGCTTACA
>NZ_VTDK01000015.1:0-4243 GCF_035615575.1 Acinetobacter sp. MD2 | reverse complement strand
GTGATCTACATGCAGTAGCATTTCAGAGATACGTTGAATTTCTTTTTGATGTGCTTCAATTTGACCAAGCAATTCCGCACGTTTTTTAGTTAATCCTGATACGATATGTGATTCAGCCATGATTTCTTTCCTTATGCGTAAAGGAATTATTTTAAATGGCGAATCACCCTATTTATTGTGCGGTTGCTACATAATAGCGTATTTTTTTGCGTTGGCAATTGCAGTTCATGGCGACATACGCCATTTAGAAATTTTGGAATGTCAACGTTAAAAGCCTGATCTGCGTTCATGGCGACATACGCCATTTAGAAAACTCATCATCAATGACTCTGACTATGTGATTAGTTCATGGCGACATACGCCATTTAGAAATATTCATACAATGACGACTGTAAACCAATTTGGTTCATGGCGACATACGCCATTTAGAAAAACTAGCACATCACGACCGAAACAACAAAACCGTTCATGGCGACATACGCCATTTAGAAATCATAGCTATTACATGAAATGTGGTTTTGATAGTTCATGGCGACATACGCCATTTAGAAAAAAGTCCTCAGTCCAATGCTGGGGATTATTTAGTTCATGGCGACATACGCCATTTAGAAAATGTTCAGAAATCCATATTTGAAAGTAAGAGTGTTCATGGCGACATACGCCATTTAGAAATTAGGTTCTAAAACTTCGACTTTGTGTTGTAGGTTCATGGCGACATACGCCATTTAGAAATCGGATTGATGCAGCATTTTGATAAAGCATCTTGTTCATGGCGACATACGCCATTTAGAAATACACATCCTCAAGAACAACTTATGTGGCAAGTTCATGGCGACATACGCCATTTAGAAATAAAATTCAAGGAACGTATGATTATTATGATTGTTCATGGCGACATACGCCATTTAGAAATGATAAAGAGCAAATTGATAAGACTGAACCAAAGTTCATGGCGACATACGCCATTTAGAAAATCGACTGACCTGCATCATCCGCGCTTATGTCGTTCATGGCGACATACGCCATTTAGAAACAAAGAAAAAAGGACAGACATTCAATAGCTTTGTTCATGGCGACATACGCCATTTAGAAAAGCTGCGAAATTCAGGTAATTTTGGGCACCATGTTCATGGCGACATACGCCATTTAGAAAATTGTATAGAACCATTTACAATAACTTGCATGGTTCATGGCGACATACGCCATTTAGAAATTTCCAACGTGGAAGGTTAAAGAAGTCTTCTCTGTTCATGGCGACATACGCCATTTAGAAAAAGATCGAGCATAAATCTAAAATCTTCTATAGGTTCATGGCGACATACGCCATTTAGAAATGTCGTATGTGGGGCATGAATTACAGCATCTAGTTCATGGCGACATACGCCATTTAGAAATAGGAAAAAAGACAAGAGAATTTAACGACAATGTTCATGGCGACATACGCCATTTAGAAATCGATAAGCATCCCAAGTGAGTTAGCTGAAACGTTCATGGCGACATACGCCATTTAGAAAACACCCACAAAGACGTGCAATCAGGCAATAGCGTTCATGGCGACATACGCCATTTAGAAATTCTTTGAGGGTCTATTCGCTACTGTAAAAAGGTTCATGGCGACATACGCCATTTAGAAATAACCCAATGTTGAGAGTAGCTTTAATAAGTGGTTCATGGCGACATACGCCATTTAGAAATGTCTAAGATCATCTGATAGCTGACTTACAAAGTTCATGGCGACATACGCCATTTAGAAATGTGGGTGATTTGGACTATACCGATAAAGGCAGTTCATGGCGACATACGCCATTTAGAAATTGAGCTGTATTAGCAGATATTAGTGCGCTTAGTTCATGGCGACATACGCCATTTAGAAAAATCTAATTTTACACCACCATAACCAACACCAGTTCATGGCGACATACGCCATTTAGAAATTCGTGTTCTAAAATATGACGCACTTCGCTTAGTTCATGGCGACATACGCCATTTAGAAAACTTAGCATTTTTTCTTGCAGCGATTTAGGTGGTTCATGGCGACATACGCCATTTAGAAAAAATGCATCTGTTAGTAACCAATCTAATTTTAGTTCATGGCGACATACGCCATTTAGAAATAATTAAATTTTGCCACCTTCGGGTGGTTTTTGTTCATGGCGACATACGCCATTTAGAAATTTGCAAACGGCTAACCACTTTTCAGGTCAAAGTTCATGGCGACATACGCCATTTAGAAAAATGCAACGCTGGTGATGGGTTCGAGCTAATTGTTCATGGCGACATACGCCATTTAGAAACAACCACAAAAAGCAGGTAATGTACTTGTTGAGGTTCATGGCGACATACGCCATTTAGAAATTACAAGTATTGATAAGGCTTGACAGCATTCAGTTCATGGCGACATACGCCATTTAGAAAATACAGTGCATAATCAGCACGTTTAATTTGAGGTTCATGGCGACATACGCCATTTAGAAAAATCGCGATTGAGTCACTGACTTTTGATTTGTGTTCATGGCGACATACGCCATTTAGAAAATGCGGTCAGCTAACGCCCACGCTTCGTATGCGTTCATGGCGACATACGCCATTTAGAAAAACCTCAATAAATACAGCATTCGATTATATGAGTTCATGGCGACATACGCCATTTAGAAATTTTTATTTATACTCTCGTTTAGTGCATGATTTGTTCATGGCGACATACGCCATTTAGAAAAGTCTAGCTTCATTTAACAAGCCATTCTTTAAAGTTCATGGCGACATACGCCATTTAGAAAGACTGCACCAGCACTATATTTAAAGTTAGGTGGTTCATGGCGACATACGCCATTTAGAAACAGAACCAAACCCCGCGACAAATGCTCTAAATTGTTCATGGCGACATACGCCATTTAGAAACCAAAGCTTTAGGCTTTTCAGGTGCAGTCCACAGTTCATGGCGACATACGCCATTTAGAAAAATTTATCGAAATAAAAGCAGAGTGGGCTTACGTTCATGGCGACATACGCCATTTAGAAAGATCTATGGAAAAACCCCAAACGATTGTCGGTGTTCATGGCGACATACGCCATTTAGAAAAGTTAAAGCCAAGCCATTTGCCACCGACTGCGGTTCATGGCGACATACGCCATTTAGAAACGCTTCAAACTGGTCATTGGTTGCTTATCTGCGTTCATGGCGACATACGCCATTTAGAAAAACCGCCCACCACTTCTTGTGCGCCCCATTTGGTTCATGGCGACATACGCCATTTAGAAATGGTAATTTGGCATCTGCTGTCTTTCTTTTTGGTTCATGGCGACATACGCCATTTAGAAATAGTGCAGAGCGAACGTCTGCCAAAATGTCAGGTTCATGGCGACATACGCCATTTAGAAATAAAGCAGCATCAGTTACTTGAGGAAATGTTAGTTCATGGCGACATACGCCATTTAGAAATGGAAAGTTTTACTGCGAATGTTTGAACGGTCGTTCATGGCGACATACGCCATTTAGAAAGCCAGAAGGTCAAGAGGTTTTCGTTCACATTCGTTCATGGCGACATACGCCATTTAGAAATTCTGTGAAGTTTATTCAGGGGGCTTGGGTGGGTTCATGGCGACATACGCCATTTAGAAAATAAGAATAACGGTATATGATTTGGTGTTTTAGTTCATGGCGACATACGCCATTTAGAAATTTACAATCGAAACAATAGCAGCATGCCGTTGGTTCATGGCGACATACGCCATTTAGAAATGTTGGAATGTGGAAATATTGGTTTGGCTCAAGTTCATGGCGACATACGCCATTTAGAAAGTTCCACTCGAGGCACTGCAATCTACAGTCAAGTTCATGGCGACATACGCCATTTAGAAAGCATGTGGTTAATGATTTGTCCGTATATGGTTGTTCATGGCGACATACGCCATTTAGAAAAAAGCCAAAATGCAATTGAAGCCCTGTATCTCGGTTCATGGCGACATACGCCATTTAGAAACACCAGAAATGAATAAGTCTAAAAAAGATTTCGTTCATGGCGACATACGCCATTTAGAAATAAACGATATTATGTAGCAACCGCACAAAACTATAATAATCAATTATTTAATAAGGAAGAAGCTAAAATTAATTTAGCTTCTTTAAAAATAGCTATCAGCAATTTATACAAAACTAATATTACTAACGATTACCTTTACTTCGATTATGGGTAATGCAGAGCATTTCACAATTATCTAAAGTTGTTGCACCGCCTTTACTCCA
>NZ_VTDK01000014.1:0-5031 GCF_035615575.1 Acinetobacter sp. MD2 | reverse complement strand
CGCTATTATGTAGCAACCGCACAATAAATAGGGTGATTCGCCATTTAAAATAATTCCTTTACGCATAAGGAAAGAAATCATGGCTGAATCACATATCGTATCAGGATTAACTAAAAAACGTGCGGAATTGCTTGGTCAAATTGAAGCACATCAAAAAGAAATTCAACGTATCTCTGAAATGCTACTGCATGTAGATCACACTATTAAGCTATTTTCACCTGACTTTGACCTTAGAAGCGTTAAATCTAAGCGTACAAACCAAAGAAACCCCTATTTCGGGCGAGGTGAACTACAGTCATTTGTCTTAACTTGCTTGCGTGAATCCAATGAGCCAATGAACTACAAAGATTTAATGATGAAAATTTTAGACATTAAAGGCATAGATTCATCTGTAGGTAATGATATTTCACCTAGTTTCATCAAAGTGCTGAACCGATTAAGAGATAAAGGCATTATTATCGCCCATAGCAATCAGCGTCCTCATTTGTGGGGCATAGCGGATTAGCAGACTAAACGCTCTGATTTACGCTTATTGCCCTGCCAATAGCCACACCAATCTTTATGTGTTCGAGTTTGAGCGCATTTCATTAAAATATCAGTAAAGATTTCACCATTCGACCATCTACGAGTATCTTCACGATAAGCAGCTTCATTGGCATAGTTGGCAAGGTACATCACACCAAACTTGTGCATTTGCCCTAACTGCATACGTCTAAACCGACTAAAATAGCTTTCAGCAAGATTATTGGTCACACCATCTTTAGAACAATATTCATATTGATGATTAACACGCTTAGTCGTGAAACGAGCATTCAGTGTATCGTATGCGGTGCTTTCATCTGCATGGATCGTTGAACCATGCTTGATATGTTGATTGGCAAGATGATTAATGTCCTTTTGATTTTCACTATAAACCACATAGGTTTTAGTTTTATCAGCACCTTGTAGGTCACTGTTGATTGCTTTTTGGCGAAGTACCACCACACACCGTTTATTTGGATTTTGATATTCAGCTTTGCGCCGATCTACACGGTCATCCTTGTGGTTTTTAGGGCGTACATAGCCATTCACATACGCACCATCCATGTGAACATTACCTGATAGTAATTCATCGTCACGCTGATCTATCAGGCTCTCACGGATTTTATGTGCCAATACAAAAGCGGTCTTATACTGAACACCTAAATCTCGACCTAACTGTAAAGCAGATAAGCCTTTTACAGCGTTAGAGTAAATGGCGATAGCAGCTAAGTAGATTTTGAGTGGTAGTTTGTGAAAAGCAAAGATCGTACCTGATGTTACGCTGAACGTATGATTACAGCACTTGCAACGCCATTGCTTGCGTCCACGTATGAAATAATGATGATCTTGGGTATCGCAATGAGGGCATGTTGGTTGTTCTTTTCCCCACCGCATTTCTTTGAACAATAAGAAAGCTTGTTCATGGGTGATTTGCATAATTTCATACACAGATAAAGTACGAGCCTTTGCTGACAATAAGAAATGTTGCTTAGATTCTTTTTTCATAAAATCACCCATCACAAACACGATATGCTTAATATATTGTAATGGTTTTAATCATCAAATATAATGATTTAAAATATTATAGCGACATGGTATGTCGTTTATCTTTTATGAGGTCAAACCGTGAGTGACGATGAATGGAAAGACTATGCCAAAGGCTTAATTAAGGCAGAAATTGCCCGAAAAAATATAAGCCTGATTGATCTATCCAAAAAGCTTGAAGCAATGGGTATATCAGAAACACCGCAAAACATTAGTAATAAGATCAATCGTGGTACATTTGGGGCAATATTTATGCTTCAAATACTTAAAGCGATTGAGTGTAAAGACATTCGATTAATTTAATACAGCTATTTGGATTTCAATATGAACAGTGTTTTAAAAAATACAAATCTTTCAAAAGCAAGATCAGCTAAAAACGATGAATTTTATACTCAATATGTTGATATTGAAAAAGAAATGAATGCTTATTTAGAATATGATTCAAACGCATTTAAAGATAAAGTTGTTTTATTACCTTGTGATGACCCCGAATGGAGTAATTTCACTTTATATTTTGCTCAAAATTTTAGTCGGTTAGGCTTGAAAAAACTTATAAGCACAAGTTATGCCCCTAAGAGCAAGCAGGTTGATCAGTCTTATCAACCCTCATTATTTGAGGAAAATAGTCCTCAATTTGATAGTGATAAATCCACTGCTTGCGGCAAGTTCTTTGAACTAGAAAGCGATATAACTAAAGATGGTGTCGTTGATATTAATGACATCAATTGGCAGTACCTCAAAGGTGATGGTGATTTCAGAAGTGATGAAGTCAAAGCGTTGCGTGATCAAGCGGATATTATTGTAACCAATCCACCATTTTCCCTATTCCGTGATTTTATTGCATGGATCATGGAGGGTGAGAAAAAATTTGCAATAGTAGGAAATAAGAACTGTGTCACTTACAAAGAGGTATTTCCTTTAGTAAAAGAAAATAAAATATGGTCAGGACGTACCGAATGGTCAGGCGGTATGTGGTTTGAAACTAAATATGAGGATGTGGACAAAGTAATTGATGGTGTGAATATGAAAAATGTTCCCTCAATTTGGATCACAAACTTAGAGCATGGCAGACGACATGAACCTTTACAACTAATGACGATGGATGACAATAAGCGGTTTAACTCTAAAATTGAGGGTAAAAATGCTTATCAATCCTATGATAACTACAAGGCTATTGAAATCCCCCTTACTCAAGCGATTCCTAGTGATTATGATGGTGTAATGGGTGTGCCAATCAGCTTCTTAGATAAATATAACCCTGAACAATTTGAAATTTTAGGTATTGATACAGATGTTAAGTCTAAGTTATTAGATTTTCTTACTGTTCCTGATTGGGATGGTAAAGTTGATAGAGGTTATTTAAATGGCAAAAGAATGTACTCACGCCTGTTGATTAAAGCAAAAAAGGCGGGTTGAAATGAGTTTTACATACGAGCAAATTACTTGTCAGATACCAAAAGATCATAATCATATAGATCGCAATTATATTGTCATCAAGGCAATTTTTAATAATTCCTCTACACAATCGGAGCGTATAAGAGCGAAAGCGTGGGATTTGGCGAAGAAAGTAAATCCTAATAGCGCAAATGATTCAACTCAGCAAAGGGATAAGGATAGGCTAATCCTAGATGCATTAGGAGGTGTGATCGCAGAAGAAGCTTGGTTTTATTATATCAACCGTGTTTTTGGCTCTAACACCGTTACGTTTACGGAGTTTAACGGCTCAAATGGTCAAATTGATCTACTTTTAAGTAATCATAAAACGATAGAAATTCGTTCATCCTTTCCTAGAAAGGGGGTTAAATTTGCTATTTGCCATGAAAGATTTAATTTCAAGAATATTTGCAAATATAACAATCTATATAAATCATCTGAAATTGATAAAGATTTCTTTGGTTGCTGTTTATTTGAAACACAAAAAGATGATATTTCTAATGCACAGAGCGTTGTTGTGTACTTGATTGGTGGTTCAACAAGAGCCATGATGCTTGATCAAAAAATTTCTTTTAGAGCAGATTTGGTTGCGGAAGGTGACTTAACGGAAAATAGAACAAATTATCAAGTTATATATCTTAAAGATGCTCTTGATATGCAAGGTTTTGAGAATTACATGGGTACGATGGGCTATACAAAATTGACTAACACTCCATTAAATCAAGTTTTTTAATTTTAAGGTTTCTATGCAAACAAATTTAAATACCAAAATCACTATCAAAGACCTATGTGAAGGTTTTGTTTATAACGAACTTGAAGGTAAAGGTCTGTTTGGCTTGTCGGGTAAATTGACTATTCAACCTGAATATCAACGGAATTATATTTACGCAGATGGTAAAAAAGACGTAGCTGTTATTCAATCAATATTGAAGGGCTATCCATTAGGATTAATTTACTTTAATCAGACAGGTGATGATACTTTTGAGATATTGGATGGTCAGCAGCGTGTCACCAGTGTCGGGCGTTTTTTGACAGGAAAGTTCGCTATATTCTTTGATGGCAGTAGAACCCCACAATATTTCCATAGTTTGCCTAAAGACCAAAAGCAGAAAATACTAGATACAACGATCTTAGTTTACGAGTGTAATGGTACTGAAACCGAAATTAAGGAATGGTTTAAAACTATCAATATATCGGGCGTTCCACTTAATGAACAAGAGCTACTAAATGCGGTGTATTCAGGCTCATTTGTTACATTGGCGAAAGCCCAATTCAGCAACTCTCAAAACGCCTTAATTCAAAAATGGAGTAGCTTTGTTAGTGGTAGTGCTATTCGTCAGGATTTCTTAGCTACAGCCCTAAATTGGGTGAGTAAAGGCAATGTTAGTGATTACATGGGGCAGCACCGCCACGACAATCATATAAGCGAGCTAACTACTTACTTCAACACTGTTATAGATTGGGCGAGTACCATTTTTCTTAATATTGAAAAAGAAATGAAAGGTTTAGAATGGGGGGGCTTGTACGAAAGCTATAAAACCATTGCTTACAACCCGACTAAAATAGCTGATGATGTTAAAAGACTGTATGCAGACCCTTATGTGAAAAATAGAAAAGGAATTTTTGAATATATATTGGGTGGTGAAGCTGATACACGTTTATTGGATGTTCGCATATTTGACGATGCAACCAAGCGAAAAGCTTACACATTACAAACCAATGATGCTAATGAAAAAAGCACTTCAAATTGTCCGTTATGTGCCAATGGTAACAATGCCAATAAGACAAAGATTTACTTACTCAAAGAAATGGATGCAGACCATGTTCAAGCTTGGAGTAAAGGCGGTGCAACAACTTTAGATAATTGTGAAATGCTCTGCATTACCCATAATCGAAGTAAAGGTAATCGTTAGTAATATTAGTTTTGTATAAATTGCTGATAGCTATTTTTAAAGAAGCTAAATTAATTTTAGCTTCTTCCTTATTAAATAATTGATTATTATAGTTTTGTGCGGTTGCTACATAATATCG
>NZ_VTDK01000013.1:0-12842 GCF_035615575.1 Acinetobacter sp. MD2 | reverse complement strand
ACATATTTTTCAATATTGCAAAGAAAGCGATCATTTAACCAGAGCTAAACAATCTTTTCGTATCTTTGCTTAAAAAACTTCAAAAAGTTGGCAAAAGGCATCAAGATCGGATGTAAAATAGCCGACTTGTTGCAGTCGGCTATTTGGGTGAAATATAATAGAGTTAAGTTGTTGTATTCAAACAACTTAAAATTCTATTTCGCATAATCGGTATTATGTTAATTTCAGATATTCTAAGTAATTATCAAATTTAAATATACTTTTATAGGATGTTTTTTCAATAAAATAAGTCATATATTACAATAACTTTAAAATAGAAGCAGTGTTAAAAAATGTTGACCATAATGTATCCACAGCTGTTAGGAATTATTAAAGACTTTCATGGAGGTATCTTACCTATAAAGATTGAAAGTAAATGTAAATTAATACTTAAAGTACCTAAAGAATTTATCCTAACTGCAAAAATTAATAATGGATTTCAACTTTTTTTGACAGAAATAATAGTTGATAAAAATACTGTTCCTGTAATTATTTCGACTTTCTACGATGATAAAGATGAACCATTAGTAATTAAAACCCCATTATTTGAAGAGGAACTTAGTTATTGGTACAAAGAATTTTTATTACAAGATAAATGTGAAGTTCATTTTTTTAATGAAAACAATTATGAGTTGCTAAGTTGTAGTGCAGAAATTTCTAAAAATGATACTTTTTATAAGAAAGTTAAAGAACTTACGTTTACCAGAATTGAAGATATAAACTTTAGAGAGCTACAAATAGAGCTTAATGATTGGTTTATTCTTAATAAATTGGATCTAAATTTAAAATTAGAACTAAAATTTCTAAAAGATGAAATTCTTAGTAATTATATGATTTTAGATGCTAGTGCGAATTCAAAGGAGCATGTAACTGATAATTTGATTTATCATACACAATTAGAAAGAGAAGAACCTGGAGCATTTCAAGAAAGTGAAATAGTAAAAATTTTAGGAAGAGTTTTTGAAACTAATAATATTTTTCTAAATCCGCTTCGATTGGAGGATGGTGAGGAAATTGCAGATATCATGATTATTACTAATTCTGAAATCTTAGTAATCCAAGCTAAAGATAGCCCAAATACTGAAGAACTGCTATCAAATACTCTTGAAAGAAAAAAAAGCAAGACAATTAAACACTTATCTAAAGCAATACGTCAGTATGAAGGCGCAGTAAAATACTTATCAAAATCTCATACGCTGAACTTTAAAATAGGAAATGAAATTTTCACACATAATATTGATAAAAAAATTGTGTATTCGTTAATAGTAGTCAAAGAACTATTCTTAGAGGATTATGAAAAATATTCCGATATGCTTTTACCTAAAAGTAATCAATTAAATAGACCTTGTATTTTCTTAGATTTTATTGATTTAAATAAATTTTCAATGGTTTATAAAGGTGATAAAGAAAGCTTTCTAGGTTTATGCGACCGAATCTATACTTTTGCAAATACAAATAAAATCTTTGCTAAAACTGTTGTTAACTAATATTAAATTTGGGGAGGTCAGTCCTTCCCCAAATTAACAAAGTTTTAATACATAAATTTTCTATTTAACATAATGGTGCTTATGCGAAACGCTTCTTTTAAAACTTAATTAAATCAAACACTTATTCATTTTACATAATTCAGAAAACCCGAAAAAAAGCCGATTCGTAACATGTCGGCTTTTTTATAGGCAGTTTTGATATGTTTTGCCAATAAAATTGGTTGAAAAGTGATCAAAAATTCAAATTTTTACTGATTTCTCAAAAGTCGAAATTCCATATTATTAGCATTATTCGGCATGCCACCATTTTATAAAGTTTCCATTTTCATCATAAATCTTATGTGCAAGCGAATAAGGACAAAGTATTAGAAAATACCACCCTAAATAACCATTTTCTTCATCCATTTTGTCCATTTCTTCTTTGCCGACCCATACTTTTTTAAGTAAAGCGAACTGTTCCTCTGGAGAACAGGTAAGATGTTCTCCATCTCTTGATGGATCCTCACTATTTAAATTATAAAATAAACACTTATCCTCACTATCTAATAAGATTTTAAGAGCTTTAAAAAAAGCAGTGTCAGGATCATATTCAAATTTTATATCCGGATAATTTTCTTCATCCATCTCCCCATCACATGTGAACCATAAGTACTTTAATCCCATATTAGGATGCCACTCTTTAAAATGTTTTAGTGCTGCATCTATTTGATTCATTAAAATTTCAACTCTAAAGTTTTAGCTTTTACACCAACAGTTTTTTGAATCTCTATTGTAAAATGAGCTTTAGTTTCTGGTGCTGAAGTAGAAAATTTTCTTAGCACAAAGGCACTACCATCTTCTTGAGGAACACGAATCATATATCCTGATTGGAAGTCTAAGGCTTAACATAAAATTTCTTATACGCAGCGATGGCCTATAGATCCTCGTTTTTTGTATTTCGCATAAGAGTTTTTATGTTAAATATAGATTTTTCTAATTCATATTTGAGTACTTAGTTTCCAATAAGTTTTGTAGTAATGGGTAAACGATCTCCTTTCCTCTTAACTCTGATACCCATGTATTAGGAATATTTCTAAAACCATAGGTAATGCCTGCTAGTCCTCCTGCTATGCAAGCAGTTGTGTCTGTATCATTGCCAAATGAGATAGCCATTTTAACTATATTTGAGTAGCTTTTTTCATTCAGACATAATAGTGCACTCATAAGAGAATCAACAACATATGAACCACCATGACATTTATTCATATCATAAGAAAGAATATGGTTTTCTAGCTCATTGAGTGCATCAAAATAAGAATTTTTAATATAGATACTAATAATTTCTCTTTTTGATTTTTCAAAAGCTATTTTAGGTGAAAGACCATATAAAATATTCCTAGCGATTAAACAGTATAGTGCGCAACAAACTTGAGACCTCATATGTGGATGTGTAACAAGAGATTGTTTATGTGCTAGATGAATGAGTTCGTGATTAGACCCTGTATGCCATAAGGCTAAAGGTAAGCATCTCATTAAAGAGCCATTACCATTCTGATATTCATTAGGTGACCTATCTATTTCAAATTTTCTATTTTTCTTGTAGGTGTTTAGATACATATAAGTTTGAATACCAACATCAAAAGTATAGTTGTCTATAGACATATAGCCAGTATCAAGCCACTTTATTAAGCGATTTAAAAAGTCAGTTAAATCCAGTGAATTGTTATCTAATAAACTAGATAGTAAAATTAAACTTTGCGCTCCATCATCAGACCATGTACCAAATTTAACATTGGGATAAGTTTTATTTTTTAAATTTTGGGGGAGGATATCTATATCTAGATATGTTATTTCATCTTTTTCTTTAAATTCATATGGGACCCCAATAGCATCCCCTATCAATAGCCCAAATATGCCACCACACAATTTATTTTCGATGTCATAATTATTGCCGATTTTCATATATAAACCTGATAAAAGTTATGCATGAGATAGAACTAATTAATAAATGGATCAAAGACTCAGGCTCTTCAGAGAGTTATAGCGATTTTTTAAAAGCTATCCAAGCTGATAAAAAGATGGCTTCATTTAAAGATCGATATATGTTGTCCGATTTAGAGTCTGTTGCAATACAATTTTATACAGGTTATGGATCGAGAGTATTGAACCAAAATATTGGCAATGATTTTTTCTATGACATAAAAAACCTTCTTCTTAGATGTCTAGAAAAACTACCTAACCATAAAGGTATTGTATGTAGGAATGATAAGTATATAGATAATAAAGCATGGATAGATAGCCATGTTAAAGGTGAAATAATAACGTATCCATTTTTTATGAGCACGTCAAAAGAAGAGGGTTTTTATGATGACTATGATGTTGAAATTTATTTTGAAACAAAAAAAGGTAAAGATATTAGTATCTTAAGTTATGTAAACTACTTTGGTGAAGATGAAAGAGAAGTACTGATCTGTCCACCATCAAAGTTTGAAGTTCTAGATAAAAAATGCGAAAATGGAAAAATAGTCATAGATCTCTTTGAGCTATAAATAGGTAATGCCCATGAGTAATGTAGTAATTGATTCTAAATCGTTTGAAAAAAAGAAAAGCCTAGAAGCTTTGATTGCTCATCGTTTAAAAATCAAAACTAAGAAAAAGTTAAATACTGGTGGTAGTGTTTACTTTAAAAATAGAGTCTTAGCAGAGTCTTCGATTAACTATACGTTATCTAATTAATAAATAGTAAAAAGCCTGACAAAATGTCAGGTTTTTTTATGCCTATTTATTAAGTAACTGATATTATAAAAATTACATGAAGTTTAATATTAATTTATAAAGTAGAGGGGATAGTTTTGAGTTTAAAAGTTGATATCAAATGTAATCAATGTGATTTCGTTATGGTTCTAAAGATTGGGCAAGGTAGTGAGCCACATCAACCACATATTTTTGATTGCCCTAATTGTGACATGCCTATAACAATAGCTGTAAAGAAAAATAAGAATATAGCTGATTTTGTTGAATGTATAGAAAATAGCTCTTTTCCGCAAAAGCATGAATTGAAAAACCCTATGGAAATAGGTAAACACATAATTTGTTTACATAGTGGGTTCGCGTATACGAAGGAAATGTATCACTCTCCATTCGGAGCTATAATGACAACGACTATGGGGATTCAAAAATTACACAAATTTATCGAAAAAAGATGGCCGAGTGTGTTTGAAAAAAAATCATTTGATGGATTGAAAATAATAGATTCAGCTAACTTTTTTGATGTGCATAATTGTGAATCAATTTGGAAGAATATTATAAAACCATACAATGTATGGGGCAGAAAAAATCAAAATGTTGAAAAATTCGACGATTTGAAAAATAAATATATTAAAGAAAGAAAAAAATATGTTCCTAGAGTAAATGTTAGTAATCACAATGAGCTATATTATGATTTCTTCTCATCAATGTTTTACCCACTTTTTAACGAATACTATACAACGATTAACAATGCGATCATAGAAGCTAAAAATACAAATATCGAAAGTTTTAAGGGGCTTATAGAATTTTATAGAGAGAACAGATGGGAGAACGCTCAAGAGCAATTTATTCAAAATAGTTCTAATTATTTTTCCTTAGTTACTGAATTCGCTCAAATGAGAGTATACGCTAGAACAACTGATAGTGAGATTGATGAATTAATAGTTGGATCTAAAAATTTTGATCAAACAAAGCAGTTTTATGGAAATACTTATGAATATATTGCTGATGAATGTATATTTTTAGTTGGAATATTTAACCTTATAAATGGGAGGAATTTTGATCAACTAGCTAGTTGTAACCTTAATAAATTTATTAATGATTTTAATAAAGAAAAGAGAATATCTTGTGTTAGTCAACATGAAGAATTTAAAAAAATATTAAGTGAGATGAATGGAACATTAAGAAATGGATCGCACCATGCGTCTATTAGACGAGTAGAAGAGATTTTATTCTACAGACCTGGTGGTACAGGTGCTGAAAGTGAAATTCCATACTCTAAATACCTATATTTATCAAATAGATTAATGATATTGTCGACAGTTTTGTTTTGTCTTGAACATAAATGGCTTTCACGCTCACTTTAATCAGTGAGATATATCATTTATTAATTTATCTAAAATTAACATAATACCACTTATGCGAAATAGATTAGATTAACCTATTTAAAAACAGCAATTTATGTTAAAAAAATTAAGGTGCAAACCTTAAAAAGTCGATTTGGAAACAAATCGACTTTTTTTAAGCTGGTTTGATACCTTTTTTCAATATTTTTGTTCAAGAAGTGGTCTTCTTGAGGTTTTTACTGATTTAACAAAGGTGGAATAAAGGAAATTATCCCCATTTTCTGCGGACAAATCTTGGGATAAATACAGGATAAAATCATAGAAGAAATGGCTTACATATCTTCAGGGAAATTGACCATAGCCAACACCTGGCTCATTTTTTATGATGAGAGGGTAAAGAACAGGATATTCGAAGACGATAAACAACAATGATAAGTCATACACCAGGACAGTGAAGTACGACAGGAGTCATGCTTAAGTACCAAATACGAAAAACCCAGACAGGATGTCTGGTTTTTTTTATTGCGATTTGCAAAGTCATGATCAACTAACAACAAGTCACTGCGATTCAGAATACGATTTTACTTTTTCAAAAACCTCATGAAAATCTAACCCTTCATCTTTCATTGTCGAAATCAAAGCCACAATCACCGCAATATGCATGGGTACAGTACCTTGCTTACTATAATTAGTAATTGAATTTGGCTTCATATTCAATAAGGCAGCAAACTCCTTAATGGAAAGCCCCGCTTTTCCAATCAGACGCTGAAATTCAATGTATGGCATGTAAGCACTTTGATCATCATATTTTATCTTTTTATTATAGCACAGGGGCTAAAATTACAATAAACACATAAAAATATGTGTATAACACATAATTTTATGTGTTATAAATACACTCAAGACATAAAACATTCCATTTTAAACCTTGAGGAGAAGCATAATGTTACTCACTGAACCACAATTAGACAGCCATACTGTTGGACTTTCACTCATTAATGACTATGCAATCCAACACAACTATCGCTTGGCCTTATTTTTAAAACTCGATCAAAGCTTTAATGATCATCATGCCACGATGATTTGGGCCAGACGATACATCGAAGACAATGCCTATTGCGACTACAACGAAATTAGTCGCGCCTTTCGTCAACTGCTCCCTGAACAATCTTATGAGCAAAACTATTCATATTAAAGCATCAAAATCACTCAGCCCACGTCACGTGGGCATCACATCATGAAGACTTTTTGCCAACTATCGGTTATCAGAAATCAAAGTCATATCCACCACCCCTCTGTGGTGGCTCATATTGGATCTGTGGTGCGGTTTTTGGCTCATACCGTTGCTCAGGCACTACCTCAACGGTTTCAGCTCTATATGCGCCTTTTTGCTCGTAATTATTCAATGTTTGAATGTGCCTGTTGATCACATCGGCTGACGCTTCATTGCGCAGAGAAATATAATCTTGCGCAAGTCTGTTGTCAGTGTACTCAAGCCCATGTTCGTTCACGAAATAATTAACAATTCGTTGTATTTCAGACACGATCTTTTTATCATTTTCAAATGATTCACGCATCTGCACACAGTCATTTTGAGTACATTGCTCACAACGCATCTGTAGATCAAAGTATTTATTTTTATCAACAATGGACTGCAACATGCTGATGGATTTTTCAAGATATGTATCCAGTTTTTCAAACTTATAATTTTTGTACTGTTGGTTAACATACTGAGAGCATTGTATTAATTCATCAAATTGATCATTACAGTGCTTTGAATATTGATCATCCGCGTTATATCTTTGAACAAGAACTTGCCGATTTCTTTTCATTCGTTCTTTTAAAGCAATTGTCGTTTCAATAAATCGCCAATTGGCTCTAACTGCACGCTGATTTCGCTCTTGATCTGCTTCGATAGATGCTCTTGACTGATCAAAAGCTGATTTGAAAGCATTGAAATCACTTCTGAAAGTTCCCCTTGCTCTTGTGAAAGCGTTGATAACACTGTCTTTAGCTGTTCCTCGATCATGTCTTTTATCGTTTGTGATAAGTCCATTTTCTCGATCATGTTGTTTATTTGACTCTGTAACTTGCTCTGCATACCGATCTCTAATTGCTCGTAAAAATGGGGTGACGGCTTTAAGGAACTTATTTTTGAAAGTATCTGCTCCTGCTGCTGTAACTGCTGTTGTAGCAAACTGTTCTTGCTCGTTAAAAAGCTGTTCTCGCTCATTAGCAAGTCTATTTTGTTCTGTAATGCTGTCGTTAAGTTCTCGTAGCTTTCTAGCAAGTTCGTCTGCTTTTCTTCGTCTAGCTGTTGAAACATCTCGTTCAGCAACATTTCTGCTGTCATTTCGTTTATCATTTCTTACACTCTCAAATGGTGTCGGTGGGGCCATGAAGCTATTGAGATACTGCTCAAAAAGCGTTTGATATTCAGGCGTTGGCTCAGGCTGTTTGTAGCGTTTTTGGTTGAATAACTCACGCTTCATGCGTAGCTGTTCAGCTTCGCTATGCTTTTTGATGCTATATTCGATTTCTTCAGGCGTGGCAACGGCTGATTTTGTCGGTTGCTTTGCATTTTGATACTCAACAATCTGTTTGTATTGCTCAAGATTGAAGTCTTTTTCATAGATAAAACCCTTGAGTTTTATCGCTTTTGCTGTGTCTTTAAGTTTTACGCTTAAATAATTTTCGCCAGCTCGTGTAACTTCGCCCAATGTTTTTAGATGTTCTATAACGTCAGATCGGCTCTTGATATTGCCGTTTTCTATCTGCCCAACGACTGATTCATGTATTTTTTCGAGTGTCTTATTGCGTTTAACGAGCGTTTTTTCGCTTTCACTTGCATAATTACGCTGGTTTTCAGGGAGTTTTGCATTGTCTTTTTTACGTGTAGCACGTTTTTTTGCAACTTCTTCAAACAAATAATCGACTGCGATCAGTCGCTTACGCCTTATTTCATCCGGCTTTGCCCAATTCTCACGATAATTAAAAGCATCACGTAGCGGTGCATAGTATTCATGCCAATTCGGAGGTGCTATGTTCAATGATTTACCACTTTCGAGTTCAACTCGTGGCACTAAAACATGCACATGCTTTGAGCCATCTTCTTCATCGTGCTGTACTGCAAAAAGATGATATTGATGCGGTTCAAGACCTGCAAACGCATGCTGCTCAAATGCTTCAAGCACTTCTCTAATTTGCTGAGGACTTGGATTGTCATCTTTGTGAAATGAGATAACTCCGCTCGTATATTTCCACTTGAAATCAAGACTGTTACAGATATTGTCGAACGTGTTTTTATCACCGCATAGAACGCTCACATTTGCTCTTGTTACGCCTTTGTGGTCTTTGTCTGCAAGCACATACGAACTCGCTTGGCTCGGATCTCCATCGCCATTTTTATTAAAATTGAAGATCAAAGTCTATGTCCTCATATTTGGGTGCCTGTGGTGGTGCTTGTCGCTCTGGCTTGTGCGTGTGATCTTTTTGAATCTGATTCAATACTTTCTGCACTTCTTTGATTGCCTCTTGCACAACAAAAACATCAAAGTCTTTTCTGTATTTTCTGATGACGTTTACTGCTCGTGCGATTTGCGTAACATTGTTACCGATCTTCCCCAGTTGAAATAAAAGCTGTGGGTCAACGTCTTGATAGCGATTAATGACGTTTGCAACACGCACAACACGCTCACGCTGTTTAACCAACAAGTTTTTACGCGTTGCGATTTCACGCATCGCACAATCACGTAAAAAAAAGCTCAGACCTCTCGCATCCGCATTTTTTTTAAAAAGTTGATATTCAGATTCAGTCAGTCGAATCTGAATGACTTTGTTGCGATGATTTTTTTCATCGCTGTTTTCTCGCTTTGTTTTCATTTCTGCTTTTGCCTTTGCTTTGCCTGAAAAATTGGACCGCAGCTATTGAGTTGACGAAATGGCCAGCTGTCCAATTTTGAGGGATGCTTTTGCTCTGCCCCACCAGTCCAAGTATTTTGAAAAAAATCCTGGTGTGGTGGGGATGGGGTCTTAGGGGGTTTCCCCCTAACAAGCCTCGGAATACAGGAAAATCGGAGATTTTTGTGTATGTACGAGTATGCTTGTTTCTTTATTTTTATTAAATACTAGGTAAGAAAAAGTTTAAATTTTAATAAAATTATGGTCTTAATGGATTTGAAAGATAATTCAATAGAAATATTTAGTAACTTTTGTACTGTTACATCTAAAAATATTCAGAAAATTGTACTGTTACATCTGAAAAACTGTTGTACGTGGATATGTTTTTAAAAAATAGTTTGATCTGATTTCAAAATAAAATGAACAAAACGAGTGTCTACGAGTGACCAAAACAAAATTTGCCTAGACTCTTTCACTGAAAACAGCTTTTGCTCTTTTTTGATTAATGAAGAAAGTAATTAGTGAGTGTCTACGAGCGAAGTAATGTTTTTGCTTTTCAAGAAATATGAGCGTAGCGAATTCCGAATGCTCTTGCTTTTGACTTTGCTGTTGTTCTTGCTTTTGCTCTTTCGACATTGGCTTCATGAAAAAAATAAAAAGAAAATTGCCCCGGAGAATCGAGCAAAGCGAGATTCAATAGAGTTTGAACGAACGAAGTGAGAGAAAACCAAGGGCAATTTTTATAGGTTATCCACAAGAAAAAAGAAAGCCTTTGGGTTTTTAATGTTTTTAAATACTTTTAAATGCTTTTAGATAGGCTGAAAGCATTTAATAGCAATGCTTTCAGCTATGATAAAGATAGGTTTAAGGGGTGATAAAGATAGGTTTAAGGGGTGATAAAGATAGGTTTAAGGGGTGATAAAGATAGGTTTAAGGGGTATTTAGATAGTTAGATTATTGACTATTTAAAATATATAGAATATAACCTAGTTAAATGAATCAATAAACCGTGTGTCATGACAAATAACAATAAATTAGTTGTAAAAGACAATGCTCTTATCGATGCCTCTTTCAATTTATCTCTTATCGAACAACGTATTATGCTCTTGGCCATAGTTGGGGCTAGAGAATCATCTAATCTCACACCAAATACGGCAATAGAGGTCTCTGTAAGTGACTACATTCATCAGTTTAAAGTGGATAGTAACAATGCTTATGGTTTGCTGAGAGAGGCTGCAAGAACACTAAAAAGAAGGGAATTTAGCTATTTAGATAGATATAAGGGCCAAGAGGCTCTTACTACTGCAAATTGGGTAAATAAAGTGACCTATGTCGATGCTAATGGTCTTGTTGTTTTATACCTTAGTAACGAAGTTATCAGCTTAATTAGCCGATTAAGCGAACAATTTACCAAATACCATATAGAACAAGTATCTGACTTTAAGAGTAAATATAGCATCAGACTATACGAGCTATTAATTAAATGGCTGAATGTAGCAAAAACTGAGAAATTCAGTATTAGCGATCTTAGATCAAAGTTAGGTCTTGATGCGACTGAATATTCAACTATGTCTAACTTTAAATCTAACGTCTTAGACAGAGCAGTAAGTGAAATTAATAAACATACAAATATTACCGTTGACTACGACCAATTCAAGAAGGGCCGAGTTATCACAGATATTCAATTCAGAATTAAATCGAAAACTAGACCATATCAACAAGAATTAACCAAAACACCCCAAGCAGCATTCCACCAAATGACAGATGCTCAAATCAATATGTTTGGTAATCAGCTTTCACGACTACCTGAATTTTCAAATTTAGCAAATGGTAATGAAAGCTATGAGAACCTAGCAGTAAAAATTAAGGAAATGCTGAAAGATCCAATACAACAAAAGCAATTTTTACCCCATCTAAAAAACCTTGGATTTAAAGCTTGAGTGTATTGGAGAATACACATATTGTATTCTCCAATACACTTTTGAAATACACAGCAATACACTATGAATACAGCTACTAAATACAGTGTTAGTGATGCTGCAACCCTGTACAAAAAATCTAGAGCTACACTATATAAAGATATAAAAAATGGTACTTTAAGTCGTGACCATGATGGATTTATAGACCTTTCAGAACTACTTCGTGTTTATGGTGAGCCTTTTGGAACAAAACAGTCAAAACGTATTGATACACCATCAATACAAAATCAAAATACATCTGAATACACTGATAAAACAGTATTAGAACTGAAAAACCAAATCGACTTTCTAAAAAAACAATTAGAAAAAGCCGAAGATCGTGAATCCAAGGCAAATGCCCGTATAGATACTCTTTTAACGCTCATTGAAATGAAGCCTCCCACAGCCAATATGACTACGTTTACCGATCAGAAACCTAGCCAGGATATAGCAACGGATCCTCGGCCAGAACCTGAGCCGAAATATGACGGATTGACTACTCCAGAGCAAAATGGAAATAAGCGTATTTCAGTAGCAAAAGCTATAGAAGAAGAACCAAAGAAAAGGGGGTTCTTTAGTCGCTTTTTTTTACCGAATGGATAATGTCTAAACAGGGATCTGATTAACTGGATAGATCAATGTCAACGGATTCGAGGATAGTGCTGTAAATCCAAAACGTTGATAAAAACTCGCTGCTTTCTGATCTTTGGCATGAATGACAACAAAGTTCACACCGATTAATTGTGAAACTCTGGCAACTTGTCTTAGCGCATGTGCCAAGAGGTATTTTCCTATACCTTGTCCTTGCGTTGTGAGATCCACCGCAAAACGCCCAATCACTACGCTTGGTAAAGGGTAACGAGGTAATCGTTTTGTGAAAGATTCATCAATCAGTTCAAAGCTAATTGAGGTACTTGATAAACAGTAAAATCCAAGTACCTTATTTTCATGGTCAAGTGCAACGTAGGTTTTACTTGTTCCTGACTTTTGATGCTGTGATGCATATTGCTTTAGAAAGCGATTTAAATCTTCTTGACCGCAATTAAAGGATTTTTTGTCATGACTGGATTGTAAAATCTCAATTTTCATCCAGCAAACCCATTAATTTGTTCATTTCATCATTTGCAGGGCGTGGGTTTTCCAGTAGATCCATTAAAAGATCTCGATCTGTATTGTTCACACTCAGGTTATAGGTTGATTTCAATAGATCTTGTGCGCGATCAAAAGAAGATTGCAAGATGAATGAACTCACGCTTAATCCCAATAGATTCGCTGCTTGCTCAATCATGTGTTTTGCTTCGGTTGTGGCACGGACATTGAGTCGTTCAGTTGCGAGATTCGCCATAATACCACCAATAATGTACGTCAATATGATGTACATCATA
>NZ_VTDK01000012.1:0-32067 GCF_035615575.1 Acinetobacter sp. MD2 | reverse complement strand
TAATGATTCGTCATCATCAAGCTAGGTCGGCCATATTACTCTCTTTAAAAAGAAAGTCAACTAGTAATTCGAAATATTTTTAACTTATTTAATAATCATTCAATTCAGCACTTCGTGCTAACTGCCTGTTTATCAACAAGTTTTATTTCTCATCACCGCCGATGGATGTGCATTCTACAGCATTTCTAAACCAATACAAGCTTTTTTTAAATTATTTTTTATCAACCGTATAAACTTTAAACTTAAAATACCTAAACAACTGTTTTTTATCAATTATTATTTTTAGACTTTTGCGCCAATTTAAAGTCGCTATAGATGAGAATTTGAATAAATCTACTTTTTATATTTTTCATGTTATAAAATATACACAATAAAATATCTATATATTAATGGAAGCATTCATGCATCAACTTGCCATTTTCGGATCATCATTATGTCTGCTTGGTCTAAGCTGCGCTGCTTGGGCAGATGATTCTGTATCCACATCGGTACAAACAACAGATACGGCAACAACAAGTACCATCACAACCACAACAACATCTACACACACATCTCCTTTTTTACGATTAAAAGAGATTTCACATAAAACCATCACCGAATTAAAAGTCGATGCAAACGCAACACAGCCAGATAATGTCAAAGATCCGTTTCAATCATTCAATCGTCAGGTTTATGTATTTAATGATGCTTTAGATCAACATGTGCTCCGCCCTATCGCAGTGCAATATCAAGAAAAAGTACCCGAAGAAGTTCGTGGAAGTTATCGCCAATTTAGAAATAATTTAGGAGAGCCGTGGAACGCGGTAAACCAAACCATTCAATTGAAACCTAAAAGAGCACTACAAACTTTAGGTCGTTTCACGATTAACACATTGACTACGTTTGGCCTAGCCGACCCTGCTCGACGTTTAGGTTTAGATCAACAATCTGAAAGTCTAGGCGTAACATTAGGTTATTATGGTGTTCCTTCTGGCCCTTATTTAATGCTACCCATACTCGGGCCTAGCACTATTCGAGATGGCTTAGGTTTTGTAGCAGACTTCCAAGCACAGCCACAACGCTTTATCTTTAAGCACAGTAAAGGCGCTTACTGGGGTGATGTTGCATTAGCTGGCATTGATTTACGCAGTGGTTTGTTAGATATTGATGGCTCACTCCAAGGGGATCGTTATGCTGCGATCCGGGATGCATATTTGCAACGTAAAAAATTTCAGATTTCTGAACGAAAAGGCAGTGCTGATCAAGTTTCATTTGTCGATGATGAAAGTATGAGTCAATAAAGACTCTTTCATCTCAACGCATTGTGATGAATAATGGTGATGCTGTTTTGATATTAGGCAAGGATTGTTCGCTTATTTATGTATTTCATTCAACCTACTCGTACCATTCCACATCTAGCACAAGTTCTAGATGTTTTACCGAGTCTACAAATGATTCATATCGAGGACATCAACCTATACGATCAGAACATTATCGCCATTGCAGATGTTCAAGACTATTTAAACCATAAATGGACTTTACCCACCATTGTATTGGCCTTTGAAAATGAAGGTAGTGCATTGGCTGAAGCTTGGCAACAAGGGGCTTTAGCAGGTTGGATTTGGTATAATCTGCCCAAAAACCCAATTGTGGCATTAAGTAAAATTGACGCACAGTACAAACGTAATCAAGATAGTCGTGATTTACCTTCTGCTGCACTTCTCCAAAAAAAGCTGCTTCCCGATCCAATCGATATTGCCAACTATAAAATTGATGCGTTTTTTAAACCTTCCGCCTATTTATCAGGCGATTGGTATGACTATTGGAAAATCAGCGATAAAGAAATTATGTTTTATCTAGCTGATGTCTCTGGACATGGTGTAACCAGTAGTTTATTGACCTCATGGATGGCGGCGTTTCATGGTCGCTCTAAAACCCCGCGCGAGCTGATTAAAAAGCTTAATGGCATGTTGCTACAAGAGAATATTGAAAAACACATTACCATGATTACGGGAATTTTAAACTTTGAAACCCATCATTTGCGTTGGTCAAGTGCAGGACATTACCCACCCGCTATTTTATTTGATGAACACCAATCACCACAAATCTTAAACACCAGTAGCTTTCCTTTAGGCTTAACCGAAGACTTAGAAGTTGAAGAATTTGAATGTATTTTAAACCGAAATTCGCGTTTTATTGTCTGCTCTGATGGTGCTTTAGAGTCATTCGATGGCACTTTAAACCAACAATTTCAACAACTTGTGGAAAAATTACAGCATCACAACTTTAAAGCACCTGCACATGTTGCAGATGACATTGCCATTTTAAGTTTGTGCCGAATGAAATAATTTTAAAATCAGTATGATAGCTTTTATTTGTGATTTTTTAGTCAACCTCCCCCTTGAGTCTAATTTGCCCCTATGGGATAATTTCTAATCCTCCTCGAAAAATGGCATATATATGTCAACAGGTCATGTTGAATATACAAGTTTAGATGGTACGTATTTCTTCAAAATTGTAGGAGAAGTACGCGCGCAATCTTGTATCAGTCTAGACAAACTTTTGAGTAAGATTGAACAACAAACAGGTGTTATCGGTGCAGTCGTCGATCTAACCCAAACCACATTTATTGATAGCACTATTTTGGGTATTCTAGCCAAGCTCGGCATTAAGCTAAAGCAAGCACATAATATTCAAGCTGTCATGCTTTCAACCAATCCTGATATTACCACTTTGGCCAATAGCATGGGACTTGGACAGGTTTTTATTGTTTTAAATTGTGGTGATTCAGTTGCTTGTCCACACACACTTATTGATGAAAATACCAATCAACACACCATGCTTAAAACGGTTTTAGATGCACATAAGACATTGATGAAGCTAAATGAAAGTAATCAAAATGTTTTTGAACCACTAGTTAAACAACTTGAAAAACAACAAGAATATTTAGAAGAGACACAACTAGCAGTATCTCAGCACGGATAACACCATTTTAAAGGATTTTGTCGATGACTTTACTTTCTGTTGTGCAAATGAATTCTCAAAATGACATTGAAACCAATTTCATTGATGTAGAACGCATGATGCAACAGAGTAAAGCAAATGGTGCATCACTGATTGTATTTCCTGAAAACTTTTTATGTTTTGCAGCAGGTAAACAACGTGATACAGCTGAGCAATTTGAAAGCCTGCAACAACGCCTTGAAGCATTGGCACACCGCTATAATATGTGGATGATTGCAGGGACAATTCCTTGCCCATTTCGTCCAAATGGCATGCCAGTCCCTGATGGTCGTGTACGCACCACCAGCTTATGCATTAGCCCTGAAGGTACCGAAGCACGTTACGACAAAATTCATTTGTTTGATGTACAGGTCAGCGACGGCGTTGGCGGTTACCAAGAATCGAAAAACTTTGAGCCAGGCGATAACCCCATTGTGGTGCAAACGCCCTTTGGACAACTTGGTTTAATGATTTGTTACGACTTACGTTTTCCTGAACTTGCACTGACTTTGCGTCAACGCGGTGCCAATATTTTGACTGCCCCCGCTGCATTTACCTACACCACAGGTCAAAAACACTGGGAATTACTCCTACAGGCTCGGGCTATAGACACACAGTGCCATGTGCTTGGCGCTGCACAGCAAGGCTGGCACGGCGAAAAACGTCAAACTTGGGGACATGCGGCTGCCACAAATAGCGAAGGTCACGTTCTAGCACGTATTGAAGCAGAAGGTTTACAACATCTTACGGTTGATTTTGACTTGGTACAGCAACAGCACATGCGTGCCGCAATGCCACTCATGCAACATCGCCGCTTATTACAATATTAATTTTCTATCGCTCTGATCTATTTTTCAACTTGTGTATGTATTCTGTTGCACTGAGCCATTTTGATTTTTTTTGACTTAAACCAATTTTAATATTCCCGTATACTCGCGCAAATCAACTTTGTAATATTTTCATTTCTATGCTTTTTTGACTAGAAGGATAAAACATTGTGGCAATAGATGATTCTATTCCTGAAAGTGAATTTCCCAATATAAAATGGTGGGGCGAATTTCATTTTGAACCGCTCCAAACCCGCACATGGCGATTTGGATCATTATTCTTTCGGTTAACGCGCGGTTTACAAGAATGGAGAATGGAATATCACCGCCCACAGATACAGTTTGATTATGAACAAACGTGGGAGGAGATTTTAGAGCCTGACTTTGCACTTCCACACCCCATTCACGTGGAACGTTATATGTTCAGAAAAATGGGCAACACCTTTCATTTAATGCCACGCTTAGCCAATCGTTCTGTGGTCATTCGTCCTGTCGATCCAATGTATATTCCTGCTGGACAACGTGGACTCTTATATATCAGCACACCACTTTGGATTTCAGGTTTTGCTGAAGGATTAAAAGACCCACTATTTGATTTACCTGTTATTCGCCCTAAAGACACATGGTTCGGCCCAGATAAACGTACAGGTGAACTGTGCTATGCCACCGCAGTTGATGGACGTACTGAACTTGAGCAGTTAAAGCCGCGGGCATTTCGAGCAGTAACCCCTATTATTTTTCATAATAGCAGCCATGAGTTGTTACGCTTTGACCGTATGAATGTACCTGTGCCAGCCCTACCATTATTTTATAGTGACAGTACCCATCGGTTATGGACATCACATATTAAAGTCATGCATGAATCCTCTGATCGGCCACCACGAATTCGAATTGAAAATCGCACGCCGCCCCGTGCAGGTGAAGTTACATATATGCATGCGCCGCGCTACCCTGAAAGCGCACTGTTCCACATGTTTGATTCTTTCTTCTAGGAAAAGTTATGGATAAAGCCCAAATTCCACAAGATATTATTTCTAGCCTCAAGGGTATTTTTACCAGTTTTAACCTAGAAAGAATCAGTGAAATTGTTGTTGCTGCATTTATTTGCTTTACAGGTTTTGTGATTGGCCGTTTGGTTTCCAACACCTTTATTCGAACCTTTGGCGTTCGCTTTAACGCCCATCAGCGCATGGTATGGCGACGTGGTATTTTTTATACCATTTTCATCTTTTTTATTATTGCCGGACTCAAAGAAGCAGGCTTTAAAGTCAGTGTATTTTTGGGTGCTGCGGGTATTTTAACGGTTGCTTTGGGTTTCGCATCACAAACGTCTGCCACCAACTTAATTAGTGGTTTGTTTTTAATTGGTGAAGGCTCTTTTGAAGTCGGTGACACCATTCAACTGACCATGATTCGAGGGCAAATTATTGAAGGCGAAGTGACTTCAATTGACCTGCTTTCGGTTAAATTACTCACCTTAGATAATCTTTATGTGCGCTTACCCAATGAATTACTGATTAAAACGCCTGTGATGAATTTATCCAAATATCCTATTCGGCGTATCCCCATTGTCTTGGCAATTAGTTTTCACGAAAATTTAGCAAAAGTCCGTGAAGTGTTGCTCGATACTGCAAATACTCATCCTTTAGTCCTCGAAACACCAAAACCTGAAATGTCGGTCACAGCTTTTGGGGAATCCTCCATTGAACTGTTATTTTCGGTTTGGTGCGAGCAAGAAAATCATGGACAAGTCAAAGATTCTTTACAAGAACGCATTCGTAATGCCTTAGTTCAAAACAATATTGAAATTCCTGTGCCTAAAATCGGCTTTGTGGATGCACCTGTGCCATCTTTACGGAATACGCCACAGTAAAACTGCACGAGCATACACAACAAATAAAGGTCGAATATATCGACCTTTATTTATTTTAACGACAAAATTTCCATTCATTTTTGAATATCTTGACCCACAACTTAAAACTTAAAACTTAAAAAAGTAACACGCAACCTTCTTAAAATTTCATCAACTGCATTCTGCTGCGTTTTCACGTAAAATAAACTGCATATTGTTTTAGGAATTTGAGAATGCCACCTTTTGTTTTGGTCGATGGGTCTTATTTTTTATTTCGTGCCTATCACGCGGTGCCGCCATTAATTACATCAACAGGCTTACACACCAATGCGATTCGTGGTGCAATCTCTGCTATTCAAAAATTGATGCGTCGAATGAATCCGACACATATGGCGGTGATTTTTGACACACCAGAACCCACTTTTCGGCATGTGCTTTCACCAATTTATAAGGGTGATCGCCCAAGCATGCCAGAAGAACTAGCACAACAAATTCCTTATTTGCATGCTTTAATTCGTGCTTTAGGCATTCCGCTATATATGCTCCCTGGTGCAGAAGCCGATGATATTATTGGTACGCTTACCCATCGTGCAGTTGCTGAAGGCTATGATGTGCTTATTTCAACAGGCGACAAAGATATGGCACAGTTGGTCACAGAAAAAGTGACCTTAGAGGACAGCTTTAAGGAACGTCAGCTGAATGTTGAAGGTGTAATTGAAAAATTTGGCGTCCGTCCCGACCAAATTATTGACTACTTAACCCTGATGGGCGATGCCTCGGATGGAATTATGGGCGTTCCGGGCGTGGGCGCAAAAACCGCAGCCAAATTACTCAATGAATATGGCAGCATTGGCGGTATTTTAGAAAATGTCGACAGTATTAAAGGACGTGTTGGGCAAAACTTAAAAGACAATGTTGAAGGCATTACGCTTGATCATCAATTGGCAAGTATTGTTTGCGACCTTCCTTTAACTTTAGATTGGCATGATTTAAAACTGGGCAATCCAAATGTCGAAAGTTTACGTTCGCTGTATACCGAACTTGAATTTCGTAATCAGTTACAGTCTTTAGATCACCCCAACAACCCAGATAATCAACGCTATACACAAAACCAACCACGTGCTGCCGCACCTACGGCTGAGGCAACAAGCCAAAGTACAAACCATGCCCAAGCAAGCAGTCAGGACGATAAAATCGGTGCGGCAACCTATCATACCGTATTAAGCGATGCGGATTGGACTGCCCTATTACAACGAATGCAGCAGGCTACACGCTTTGCCATTGACACAGAAACCACCAGTTTAGATTATCGTCATGCACAAATGGTCGGTTTTTCAATTGCCTTTGATGCAAAGGATGCCTATTACGTCCCTTTAGCACACGATTATGAACATGCTCCGCAACAGCAGAATCGTGAGCAGGTCTTAGCGCAAATCAAACCTATTTTAGAAAATGACCAAGTTAAAAAAATTGGCCATCATCTAAAATACGATGCACATATTTTTAAAAATCATGGCATTGATTTAAAAGGTTGGTATTTTGATACCATGTTGGCCTCGTACATCTTCAATGCCACTGCAACTCGTCACGGCATGGACGATGTCGCACGTTTATATTTAAGCCATTTGACCACCACATTTGAGCAAATTGCAGGCAAAGGCGCGAAGCAAAAAACCTTTAACCAAATTGAAATTGAAATTGCTGCCCCCTACGCTGCCGAAGATGCACATGTGACGTATCGTTTATTTGAAGTTTTGTCTGCCAAACTTGCAGCAATGCCAGAATTAACCCAAATACTGCACAACATTGAAATGCCTGTAGCAGAAGTCCTTACACACATGGAAGAAAATGGCATTTTACTGAACCCTGATTTTTTGTCGCAGCTGAGTACTGAGTTTTCCAAAACCATGCAGGGCTTAGAAGACCAAGCCACTACCTTGGCAGGGCAAAGCTTTAATATTGCTTCGCCAAAACAAGTCGGCGAAATTTTATTTGATAAACTGGCTATTAAAGGCGGCAAAAAAACCGCAACAGGACAATATAGCACCAGCGAAAGTGTTTTAGAGAAAATTGAGCATCCAATTGCCCAAATTATTTTAGAACATCGCAGTCTCGCCAAGCTTAAAAGCACCTATACCGACCGTTTAATTGAACAAGCAAGTGAAGATACCTTACGCGTACATACCAGTTATCATCAAGCAGTGACGGCTACGGGACGCTTATCATCATCCGACCCAAACTTACAAAATATTCCAATTCGGGGTGAAATTGGTCGCCAAATTCGTCAGGCGTTTATTGCTCCCCAAGGGCGCGTTTTACTGGCAGCCGATTATTCACAAATTGAACTACGTTTAATGGCGCATTTTTCCCAAGATGAAGCTTTAGTACATGCATTTAAACATGGGCAAGATGTGCATCAGCGTACCGCAGCAGAAGTATTAGGCATTGCGCTTGAAGATGTTACCAGTGACCAACGCCGCCAAGCCAAAGCTGTAAACTTCGGCTTACTGTATGGGATGTCTGAATTTGGTCTCATTCGCCAGCTGGGTTTTAGCCGTGAAGAGTCGCGCAGTTATATCGCACGTTACTTCCAACGCTACCCAGGTGTATTGGAATACATGAACCGCACTCGTCAAATAGCATCAGAGCAAGGCTTTGTCGAAACCATTTTAGGGCGGCGTTTATATACCCCAGATATTTCGGCAAGTAATAAAATGATTAAGCAGGCTGCCGAACGTGCTGCGATTAATGCACCTCTGCAAGGAAGTGCCGCCGATATTATTAAATTGGCGATGATTGAAGTTCAAAAAATGCTGCCGCAACAACATGCCAAATTATTATTGCAAGTCCACGATGAATTGGTCTTTGAGGTCGATGAAGCAATGGCAGATGAATTGGCGGCTAAAATTGCAGATACCATGCAATCGGTACTGCAACTTTCTGTACCGTTAATTGTTGATGTTGGACAAGGCAAAAACTGGGATGAAGCCCACTAACCACACTGACTAATCAAAAAAGGCAATTCAAGATGAATTGCCTTTTTATTTTGCGATTAAATTAACTCAATAATATCAATGGTCGGTGGCACACGAAAACGAAATGGCACACCCACCATACCCGTCCCGACCGTTACAAAAACATCAGCATTATCATGTTGATACATGCCTTTTTTATGCCCTAAAATCGATACACGTTTCATCATATAAGAGGTCAGCCACGGTAGTTCAACTTGCCCGCCATGAGTATGCCCTGACAACATCAGCGGGCGTGTTGGTAACGGCGGTACCATATCTACCGTATCGGGGTTATGTGACAAAATCAGCCACGGTTTATCTTGTGGTAATTCAGCTAAGCTACGCATATCAGTTTTACCCGCCCACAAATCACCTATACCAAGCAAACGAAATTCGTCAAACTCAACAATTTTTCCTTCTATATCCATCACATTATTCGCCACCAATGCTTGTTGCAATAAAGCTTGAATCGGTGGCCCTGGATATTGCTCATCGTGATTACCATTCACCGAATACACGGGCGCTTTAATTTCTTTGAGTACGGATAACTCATCGCTCAGGCGATTTTCGGGTTCATAAGTCCAGTCACCAGCAACCACAACAATGTCAGGCTGTTCACGATTAATTTTTGCCACAATCTGATCTAGTTGTCGTTCATGTCCCGAGAACAAACCAATATGTAAGTCGGCAATTAAAGCCACTTTAAAAGGTTTATGAAAAGCACGATCGGGCAAAAGTTGATATTGTGTGGTTTGCACCCGAATCAAATGCGGCTCAATAAAACGGGCATAAATTAAAATCACACATAAACTGCTGATAAATAGGGTTTGATGTAAATCAAATTCACCTTGCCAACCTTCAAATAGCGTGAAAATTAATGTTGGAAACAATAAATACGATAAATAAAACACCAATAAATGAATAAATGCCTTAAATGGATGAATGGTTTCAGTTCTTGATTGACTGATCCATGCCTGTACAAGCCCCCAAATAGTCATGGCAATAAAAATCATATAGAAAATGAAAATAATTGTATTAAAATTCCACATATTACTTCTCAAATTGAGGGGGACAGGTAAACATGATCATCATCCAATAACAGGGATGCTGACTAAAATAAATTGAGATGATATGGCACAACTTCAAAGTGAAACGCGACTGATCAACGGCAATATTCGGTCTGCACGCATGCTTGCCATCGGATTAAGCTTAAGTTTTGGCTTAACGGCATGTAGTACCCTACCACCGCAATCTCCACAGCCCATTGTGCATGCAAATGAGACCGATACCTCGCAGACCCATCTGGCAAAATTACTACAGCCACTCGAAGCACAAAATCCAAATCTTACAGGCTACCATGTACTTAATGATCCGTTAGAAGCGATTTCCGCCCGCTTAAGCTTAATCAATAAAGCGCAAAAAACCCTAGATCTGCAATACTATATTTGGGATAACGATAATATTGGTGCACTGGCATTACACAATATTATTCAGGCAGCAGACCGTGGCGTAAAGGTTCGGTTACTGATTGATGACAATAATGCTAAAAAGATGGAAGGGATTTTCCTCGCACTCGACCAACATCAAAACATTCAAGTCAAACTTTACAATCCCTATCGCTTTCGTAATTTCCGTGCAATGGACATGTTGCTCGATTTAAAACGCATTAATCGACGCATGCATAACAAAAGTTTTATTGTCGATCATCAAGTGGCATTAATTGGTGGGCGCAATATGAGTAATCAATATTATAATGCTAGTGATATTTATCAATTTTCAGATATTGATGTGCTGCTGGTCGGCAAGGCCGTAGACGATATTTCAAACTCTTTTGATGATTATTGGAATGACGCTTATGCCTATCCTGTTCGCCAAATTGTCAATCCACAACAACACCAACTTCGTTATGCCAGTCTCAAAAAACAATTAGATCAACACTATCAACAAGTGACAGTTCAAAATTATCTAAATTTAGCCAATCATTCACACGACTTTGACGAATGGCTCAATAAAAGTGTTCAGTTTGATTGGGTGCAGGCACTAGTCGTTAAGGATTCACCGAATAAAATTCGGAATCAAGCACAGCCACAAGATTATTTAAACACGCAATTAAGCCATGCTATTTCAACGCCACAACACAATATTGATATTATTTCCGCTTACTTTGTACCCGAAAAACAAGGTACGCAGGTTTTAAGCCAACTTGCACAACAAGGCGTAGAAGTACGGGTACTGACCAACTCGTTTAAAGCCAATGATGTCTGGCTCGTACATGCCTTTTATTCGAAGTATCGACAAGAACTACTTAAAAATGGGGTTAAATTATATGAGTTTTTACCTGTACTCGACACAATTGCACTGAATCCAGCAACATCCAAAATCGCCAAAGAAACCAAACTAAGTTTAAAAGGCTTAAGTCGTTCAAGTTTACATGCCAAAATGATGACGATTGACGACAAACAAGTGTTTATTGGTTCTTTTAATCTTGACCCACGCTCAGCCAAACTGAATACCGAAATTGGAGTATTACTAGACAGCCCAAGTCTTGCGACCGCAATTCATACCACTATGAATCACGAAATCGACAATTATAGCTATCAATTGCAACTGAGCCCCGAACAAAAAATTCAATGGCTCAGAGAAACACCAACCATGCAAAAAGTCTATCCAAGCGAACCAAAAATGAAATGGTGGCAAAAAGCAGGCTTACGCTTTATTTCATGGCTACCGATAGAAGGTATGATGTAACTTAAACCGCCGATGGTCTTACCTTTAAAATATCTTGATGCAAGGTCTGTAAACCTTGTTGCATCGCAATCTGAACCTCTTTTGTAAGTTGTTCAAGGTTTTTTCCTATCACCTCAATGCGTGGCAATAGCATTAAATGTGCCGTGACCTTTGGCATTTCAAGCACATGCTTTACATGGTCACTAAATGAAATATTGCCAACATACGGTACGACTTGATCAAGCTGCCCCTCTTGATTCATATAGGCAATCAGTGCAATTTGTACAGGACGCTCAGCTTCAATTGCAGCACCTAATAAACGACCATGTATACGTTTTACATAAGTACCATCTGACGTGGTTGCTTCAGGAAAAAATAATACGGGAATACCTTGTTTTAAAAACTGCGTGATTTGTTCACGAATACGCAAAGAATCGCCCGAACCACGTTTAATAAACAATGTTCCACCGCCTTTGGCTAATTTACCTAGCAAAGGCCATTGCTCAATTTCAGCTTTTGCCAAAAAGAAAACCCGCGCACCTGAACCTAGCACGGCAATATCCAACCATGAAATATGATTACTCACCCATAAAGCAGGTTCCCGTGCCACACTTTCACCATGCACTTGTAATTCCACATTAAATACATCACACAAACGGCGACAAAACCATTGTACATAACGGGTGTTTTCAGGAGCATTAGGATGCTTATACAATTGATGACGATACACGACATAAAAGCCTTCGCCCACGGCTGAAATACTATGACCAATTTTTTTTGCAAAATGTAATGCTCGTGCAAATCCTTTTTTCTGTTGTTGTAATGATGGAGATCGTTGTTCTGTCATAGTGTTCTAAACAAAAGCCTAAAGTGTGACTCATTATAAAGCCATCCACTTATTCTGCAAAAAAAGTTGCAATAATCATTCAAATAACCGAAGATAACGATAATGATTTTCAATTGTATTTAAAACCACTCCTTGCTTAAGATAAGGATATCAGCAGCAACCGATTAAGGAGAACACCATGAATACCTTCGTCAATTCAAGCCACTTCAAACAATCACTCAAACCTGTTCTTCAATCACTCAAACGCATCATTGGTTGGAGCATTTTCTATGCAGGTACTTTTATTTTACTTCAAGACCTGTTTCACGGCTAAATTATCGGGCGTAAAGCCTCCATTACCTGCAATTTATCATCCCCCTCGCCTAAGATGACAGATTTATCTACAATAGAACTTAATACAGCTAGGCGAGTACAAATATCGTGGTTTCAATCGAACAACATCAAGGTGGTGAGAATACCCTCCTAGTAAATGTCACCGTCCAATTATTGGAAGATGTTGATGTAGAAGAATTTCAGCTCCTTGCAAAATCGGCAGGTGCGGAAATTTTAGAGATTGTTTCCGTGCCACGCGTAAAACCCGATGCCAAATTTTTTATTGGCTCGGGTAAAGCTGAAGAAATTGCCGAGCGTGTAAAAATCTTAGAGATTGATTTGGTCATTTTTAACCATGCGCTCTCTCCTGCCCAAAAACGTAATTTAGAAAAAGTGCTTGAATGCCGAGTGATTGACCGCACAGGTTTAATCTTAGACATTTTTGCTTTGCGCGCCCGCACCCATGAAGGTAAATTGCAAGTTGAATTGGCACAGCTAGAGTATTTATCTAGCCGTTTAGTCGGCAGTTTTGCAAGTTTGAGCCGTCAAAAAGGCGGTATTGGCTTACGTGGCCCGGGTGAATCTCAATTAGAGACTGACCGCCGCCTACTCCAAATTCGGATGGGACAACTCAAAGCCAAGCTTGAAAAAGTACGTCAAACTCGTATTCAAGGTCGTGCTGCACGGAAAAAAGCAGATATTCCAACTGTATCGTTAGTTGGCTATACCAATGCAGGCAAATCGACCCTGTTTAATATTTTAGCAGGTAGCGATGTTTATGCCGCAGACCAACTATTTGCCACACTCGACCCTACGCTGCGCCACTTAACTTGGGATGGAATTGGTACTTTAGTGTTAGCAGACACAGTTGGTTTTGTTCGTAATTTATCGCATTCATTGGTTGAATCATTTAAAGCGACTTTAGAAGAAACCTTAGAAGCCACATTACTGTTGCATGTGATTGACAGCAGCAGCCCCGATGTACTTGAGCAAATAGATGCCGTTGAAAGTGTGCTCAAAGAGATTGGCGTTGAAGTTCCAATTTTACGGGTTTATAACAAAATTGACCGCAGTGGTGAAGCCGAGAAAATCATCTATGCCGCACCCAATTTACCTGATCGCGTGTATGTTTCAGCACATAGCGGGCAAGGTTTAAATTTATTGCGTCAAGCAGTACAAGAATGCTTAATGGGACAATTGCAAAATTTTGAACTTAAATTAAAACCTCAATATGGCAAGCTTAGAACACAATTGTATAATTTAAATGTGATTCAGTCTGAACAATATGACGAACAAGGTAATTTAATCTTAAACATCCAAATTGCCCCACATAAACTACAAGAACTGATTTACCGCTTAAACTTACCACTTGATGAAATTTTAGGTGAACGCGCCAGTCAGTTCAAACGCCCCCTTGAAGCATTTGAACTTTAAGCAGAGATGGAGTACAACTAAAGCCAACAGCTTAAAAAATGTTCCTCCGACAAAAATGAATGGAATAAATAAAATAGATTGGCAAGCATGGATCGGGAATATCAGCCTGATTATTATTTTTAGAGAAACCGCACTCTGGGTGATGACACAATTGCATTTCCCAGAGCTCGGCAATTTAGTCGGTTTAATTTCATTATTAGTCTGTATGTTGCTATGGCGTCGGTTACGCCCAATTTCACTTCGCCTTGTCGATACCAATAATAAAATTATGCGCGAAAGTGCTTTTGCATTTTTGCCCGTTTGTGCAGGTTCTTTGCTCACTTTAGTACACATGGGTAAAGAAATTCCGTTATTTTTGTTTATTTTATGCCTTAGTACCCTTGTTCCTTTATGGGTCTACGCAAAAATGTCAAAGCATTGGCTATAACAAAAAGAGGGACTTATGTTACTTATTCTTGAATCTTTTTTAATCACACTCATAGCATATTTCATTGCAAAACGTTTGAGCCGTTATTTGTCACGTGTGCCAGTACTTGTAATTGGCATGTTTTGTGTAATTGCGATGCTAAGTGTGGTGAAATTGCCTTATGAGCATTATATGCAAGGCACTCATGACGTATTTGGACGTTTGCTTGGCTATGTAACTGTCGCCTTAGCCATTCCACTTGCCACTATGCGCTATGACGATTTACCCCTCAAAGCACTCTCGGGAATTTTATGCTTTGCAAGCTTAAGTGCCGTTGCACTGCCTGTCAGTTTGGCTTATCTGTTACATATGGCTCATCCCACAATTTTAGCCTTTAGCACTCGTGCAGTCACCACTCCTATTGCCATTAATATTGCCAATTTAGTCGGCTCTCCCGTCAGTTTAGTGATTTTAATTGTGATTTTATCTGGCTTAATTGGCGCTATTTTTTCAACCTTTATTTTAAGAAATATTCATGATGAACGTGCTTCAGGTTTAGCACTCGGCTTGGCGGCACATGCCATTGGCACGGTTCAGGCATGGCAACGTGGTCCTGTGGCAGGGCGCTATGCCGCATTTGGCATGGCTGTTAATGGGGTCTTTACTGCGATTTGGCTACCTTTAGCATTTTCTTTGCTGAAATAGCCAGAAAACTGCAATGAGAAGGAATCTCATTGTTACAACAGAGAAAATCATTAATTAATAGGAAAAAACATGAAAATCTATCAATTCCTTTCTGTAATTATGCTATCAATCTGCTCAAGTTTAGGTTTTGCAGCAGATATTCAAGGGGTATGGAAAAATGTAGATGACAAAACAGGTGCCATACAAGGTCTAATTCAAATTAGCACTCAAAGCACTGGCATCTATACGGGCAAGATTATAAAAATCACACCACGACTAGACTATACACCAGAAGAAACCTGCATCAATTGTCCTGAACCTTATACAAAAAAACCTATTTTGGGCTTAGAGATCATTCATCATTTAAAAGATGTAGGTAACAATAATTTTGAAAACGGTAAAATTTTAGATCCACTCACAGGAAAGATCTACACACTGAAAGCAAAATTAAGCCCAAATGGTAAAATGCTCTATCTTCGTGGCTATTTAGGTGTTTCCGCATTAGGACGAACACAAGTTTGGCTTCGTAATTAATCACAAAAGGATTTAAAGAATTTTGCAAAATATCTCATTGTTTAAAATAAAAAAATGAAGGTCATTCAATGACCTTCATTTCTGAATATCGCAACAGCAGCAGATTTAAAGCGGATTTGTAACTTGAAAAACTTGCTCATCTTCTAAGCGATATGCCACCAATTCACCACCCCAAACACAGCCACCATCCACATTTTGGATTTTGTTGGTGACGCGCCGCCCTTTTAATGCGGCCCAATGTCCAAAGATAATTTGATGTGTTGTTGCAGCCGTACTTTCAAACTCAAACCATGGTTTAAAACCGATTGGCATTGGGTCATCTAAAGACTCTTTAAAGCTGAACTCTAAACGCCCTGCTGAATCTGTTAAACGCATGCGGGTTAAATAATTCACAATACAGCGTAGTCGAGCATGACCTGTTAAATCATCTTGCCACAGGTCAGGCTGCGAGCCATACATTTCACTTAAAAAAGCATCTAATACCGCAAAGTCATCGTGAGCCAACACCACTTCAACTTCTTGTGCAAAAGCTTTTGCTTCTGCTGCCGACCACGTACATGGGATACCTGCATGGGTCAATACAATGCGTTCATTCGGAAACAAACACAGCGGTTGACGACGCAACCAATCAATCAGCTCATCACTGTCGATTGCATCAATCACGTCTTGGGTATTGTCTTTAGGTTTAATCGCTTTTAAGTTACGCGCGCAAGCAAGCAAGGTTAAATCGTGATTTCCCAAAACCGTTGCTGCTGCACCACGCTCCACCAGTTTTTTGACAAAACGTAATGCGCCTAAGGAATTTTCACCCCGTGCAACCAAGTCGCCTGCAAACCAAATAAAGTCTTGCTCTGGGTCAAATTGAATGCTTTTGAGTAACTGCTTTAGGGCTTCAAAACAGCCCTGCAAATCACCAATCACATAATTATAACGCTTTGTCATACACCAACCATTTGGTCTGACAGTGCAACAAATTCAGCTAAAGTTAAGGTTTCAGGACGTGCCATCGGGTCAATCCCTGCTTTCTCAAAACCATCTTCAACCAACATGCCTTTTAAGCTATTACGCAATGTTTTACGACGCTGAGTAAAGACATGCCCCACCAAACGTGCCAAAGCTTTTTCATTCTTGGCCACAATTGGTTTTTCAGCATACGGTACCAAACGAAATACAGCACTGGTCACTTTAGGTGGTGGATTAAATGAACCCGGTGGCACTTCAAATAAAAAGGTCGGTTTGCAGTAATATTGAATCATCACCGACAAACGACCATATTCTTTGGTGTTTGGCGCTGCTGTAATACGGTCAACCACTTCTTTTTGCAGCATAAAGTGCATATCTTTGACTTTAGCGCCAAATTCCAAGAGATGAAATAACAGTGGAGTTGAAATATTGTAGGGTAAGTTACCCACCACACGTAAAGGGCGTGCTTCTTCAAACAATTGGCTAAAATCGAACTTTAACGCATCTGCTTCAACAATTTTTAAACGCTCAGGATGTGGCACGCGTGCAGGCAAACCCGCAGCCAAATCACGGTCAAGTTCAACCACAGTAAGCGCATCACACTCACCAATAAGCGGCGAAGTTAGTGCAGCCAAACCCGGCCCAATTTCGACAATATTTTCGCCCGCACGTGGATTGACTGAACGAACAATTTTGGCAATCACACGTTGATCATGCAAAAAGTTTTGACCAAAGCGTTTACGTGCCTGATGCCCTTCATCTTTTGGGTTTAGGGCATTAATTTGATACATAGAACAATTCCAAATAATTTATGTTGAATGAGCAAGCGCCAATGCTAAATCGACTGCAACATGTAGGCTAGAACTTTTGGCTTGACCCGTACCCGCTAAAGACAATGCCGTACCGTGGTCAACTGAAGTTCGAATAAAAGGTAAGCCTAAAGTAATATTAATTGCTTCACCGAATCCCTGTGATTTTAGCACAGGTAAACCCTGATCATGGTACATTGCCAAAACAGCATCGGCATTTTGTAGGTATTCAGGTGTAAATAGTGTGTCGGCAGGTAAGCACAGACTAATACGATGTCCTGCTGCGCGATACTCATTTAATACAGGATTAATCACATCAATCTCTTCACGACCCAAATAGCCATCTTCACCCGCATGTGGATTTAAACCACACACCAAAATACGTGGTTCGCTCATTTTAAATTTGGTTTTTAAATCATGAAGTAAAATGTCTATCACTTGTTGCAAGCGCTCGGGCGTAATCGCATCGGCTACATCTCGTAAAGGCAAATGCGTGGTTGCCAATGCAACACGTAAGGTTTTAGTGGCAAGCATCATTACCACACGTTCAACCCCAGCACATTCTTGATAAAATTCGGTGTGCCCGCTAAACGCAATGCCTGCATCGTTAATTATCGACTTTTGCACAGGTGCGGTCGCAACTCCTACACTTTTACCTGACAGGGCATATTCGGCAGATCGACGTAATTGTTCGAGTACATAAGCTGAATTTTTTGAGTTTAAAACACCTTCGACTACATGGTCGGCAAGTGCAATATGTTCTACATATAAGCTTCCAGCAGGTGCAGGATGCAACTGACCTGTATATGTGATGAATGCAATCTCTAGCCCTAATTGTGCTGCACGTTTAGCCAACAAATCGGCATCGGCTAAAACGACTATAGGACGCTCATCTTCACGACTAGTAAGCGCCAAACAAATATCAGGGCCAATCCCAGCAGGCTCGCCAGACGTTACATATAAAGGCTTCATCATGTCTTATTCCTTCTCTAGGCGCTTATTATAATACACAAAGCTTGGGGATGACTTCTTCGCTTCAAAAAAGCGATTTTTTGATTGTAGTTTAAGTTAAATTCATTTAAAATTTGCTCTCCTTTTTGTTTGGACAGATTCCACCGTCCAAACCAACTATAATAGGTAGTGGTAATGAAAACTCTCAGCGCTAAGCCTGCTGAAGTACAACACGACTGGTACGTTGTTGATGCTTCTGGCAAAACTTTAGGTCGCCTTGCGACTGAAATCGCTCGTCGTTTACGCGGTAAGCACAAAACTTCTTATACTCCTCACGTTGACACTGGCGATTATATCGTTGTGATCAATGCTGAAAATGTTCAAGTGACTGGTAAAAAATCACTTGATAAAAAATACTATAGCCACACTGGATTCCCAGGCGGTTTGAAAGAGACTAACTTTGAAAAGTTAATCGCACACAAACCTACTGCTGTTCTTGAAAAAGCAGTGAAAGGCATGTTGCCAAAAGGTCCTCTTGGTTATGCAATGATCAAGAAGATGAAAGTGTACGCTGGTAGCGAGCATCCGCATGCTGCTCAACAGCCACAAGTTTTGGACATCTAAGGGATAAAGCACATGGCTACTAATTATGGTACAGGTCGCCGTAAGACCGCAACTGCACGTGTTTTCTTGTCAGCTGGTACTGGTAAACTCGTTATCAACAACCGTACTTTAGAACAGTACTTCGGTCGTGAAACTGCTCGTATGGTTGTTCGTCAACCTTTAGAGCTTTTAGACGCTACTGAAAAATACGATTTATACATCACTGTTGCTGGTGGTGGTATCGGTGGTCAAGCTGGTGCGATCCGTCACGGTATCACACGCGCTTTAATCGCTGCTGATGAAACTTTAAAACCTGCTCTTCGTCAAGCTGGTTTCGTTACTCGTGATGCTCGTGAAGTTGAACGTAAGAAACTTGGTTTACGTAAAGCTCGTAAACGTCCTCAATTCTCTAAACGTTAATTCGTTTACCGAATCGGACAAAAAACCTCGGCATTTGCCGAGGTTTTTTTATATCTCAATCTTGCTTATTTTCTTTTACTTTTCTTCGGACACACCCTAACTGCATCATTTTCATATTCAGTTACCCGACAGCCATCTTCAATATAAGTTTTAGTCACCTTTGAAAATACATGATTTTTAGGCAATGGCGCATTACACGGTTGATCAGTTTTAATATTCACCATTTTTACCGGCCCATCTTTATACACTGTAACCTGACAACCCTTTACCACATATTTTTGGACAATTCCGCCATACAGATCATGCTCAGAAACAGCAGCCACAACATCACAAGCATCATCAGCACGACATGCAGCTTCAGTATCACTCGCAGGTATAGGTACAGCTTCAGCTTCGGCAACTTCCATTGCCTCAGCAGCGGCCTCTTGCACCTGAGCATCAATATCCAACTTGTCTGCATAGGCATTTGCAATACACATCATCAATAAAAGCGAAAAGCCAGCTTTAACACTAAAACCAAGTACATTCATAAAATATCGACACCTTATATTTCAATTTAGCAAATCAAATAACACCACATAAAGCTGCTTGAATTTCAACCAGAATTAACACTCTATCACCACACAAGCCATGACATTCAAAGAAAAAAAAAGGTATAGTGCTTTTATTGCAAAAATGAAAGAGTTACACCCATGTCTGAACAAGAAATTGCCCTTAATCCAGCCCGCCCTTATTTAGTACGCGCAATTTACGAATGGATCTGTGACAATCAATTTACTCCTCATTTATTGGTTGATGCGACCCAACCGCATACCAATGTACCTGTTCAATTTGTAAAAGACGGACAAATTGTCCTCAATATCGCTCCTCATGCTGTGCATCAACTTCATATGAGCAATGAGGCCATCACTTTCTCAGCACGTTTTGGTGGCGTGTCACAAAATATTTATGTTCCACTTGCCGCAGTGATGGGTATTTATCCACGCGAAAATGGACGACAAGGCTTATTCTTTGACCCAAGTGAATATGATAATGTGACAGAGCAAGCACCAGAAAACCAAGAAAGCACTCCAAACCCAACAACACCAGAAAAGAAAAAACCAAGCCTACGCATTTTAGATTAAATAAAGGAACATGCCGATGACATTTGATTTATTTCAATATTTTACTGAACAAACACAGCTTCAGCAGCATCGGCATGAATTCCCATACACCCTAAATCTAGAACTCAATGCGCTTGCGCTTGGTAAAATTATTTCGACATGGCAAAACAATGCAACTGCACTTTATCAAGAAATTCAGCAACAAGATCCACTCTATATTCAAGATTTAGCACGCCATCTAACCACTTCTCGGTACAATCAATCAACTTTACAACCCGCAGCACTCGAGATGTTTCTAGAGCAAATTATTCACTTACAATTTGGTGAATTAAAACAGCTCGATCGCGTTGGCAAGTTAGGTCAGCGTGGTTTAAATGAATTACTTAACCGGCAAATTGACTGTTTGTCTGGACAAGCAGAAGATTGGGTATGGCAAACCAATCAACTTATCGTGCTCATTGGTTCAAAAGTAACCACACACCCCACAGCATCAATTGATGCCACTATTCAGGAGTTTCACCACATGGTTCATTCACATCAAGATCAACACGTTGCCGAGCCAATCGTTGCCAAAGTACCAACATGGTCTAAAATTGTTGAGCCTGTTGTCGCACTACTCGTCTTGGGTTATTTATATTGTGCCTATACCCACTTAACTGCACTGCATTAATGTTGCACCCTGTCCAAGGCTTAATTTAAGTAGATCATCTATAGCAAACCCCAATCTTATTCATGTTTGGGGCTGCGCAAGACACACTCAAACCCTCGATTTTATGACCCATAAATGACAATTATTAGCTATTAAGAAACGATTGCTTAAAGTCTAATTAGCGTTTGGTTTATACATTTTTGAGAACAACTCCAAACAGCTATTTCCATAAATAATAGAAATCATCCTTTTTAACACCCATTAGCTCAGGCTTTTTCTCCATCTTAATTATTAGCCATCACCTTAGAATTGCATTTTGCATTTTTTAACATTTAAGTACAACCAAGAGGGTTCATTGTGAAAGAAGTTCAACTTTTAAAACAAACTTTACGCAATATTATGGCCAATCATCACCATCCCCCCGATGATATTCACCGCCCACAATGGCACTTATCCCCACTTGTGGGACTAATGAACGACCCAAATGGTTTTATTCAATTTCACGGTAAATACCACTTATTCTATCAATGGAATCCTTTGGATTGCGACCATAGCACCAAATTATGGGGACACTGGTCATCAAGCAACTTAGTGGATTGGAACAACGAAACTGTTGCCCTACTACCCTGTCAAAGCTTTGATATTAATGGCTGTTTTTCAGGGTCTGCTGTTAATGACAACGGACAATTGGTTTTAATCTATACAGGCAATGTCATGCTTGGAAAAACAGAAGCCGAACGTACTGCATGGCAATGTATCGCGCGACAAGACAGTCACGGCGAATTCATCAAACAACCGGTGATTGGACAATTAGCAGGTTACACAGGACATATTCGTGATCCGAAAGTCTGGAAGCATAACAATATCTGGTATATGGTACTTGCCGCACAAGACTTACAATTACAAGGCAAGGTTTTACTTTTAAAATCACCAAACTTAGAAGACTGGGAATTATTGGGTGAAATTGCAGGTAGCACCGTTGGCGACACGCCTGCGTTTGGCTATATGTGGGAATGCCCAGATTTATTCCATCTTGATGGTTATGACATTCTGATTAACTGCCCTCAAGGGGTTAAGGCCGAAGCACGCCGCTACCTCAACCAATATCAATGTGGTTATGTTTTAGGTCAGTTAGATTACGCCACAGGCAATTATTCACACCAAAGTTTTGTTGAGCTTGATTATGGGCATGAGTTTTATGCCCCACAAACCACACTCACCACAGATGGTCGCAGGTTGTTAGTGGGATGGATGGGCATGCCCGACCAAGATGAATTTTCACAACCCACACTTAAATTTGGTTGGCTTCATATGATGAGCGCACCACGTGAACTTTCTCTAAAAGATGGCAAACTTTACCAAACCCCTGCACGTGAATTACAAACCCTGCGACAGCATCATCAACATTTAACAGGATGTGCAGATACACTCAACACATTAGATGTACCAAGTGCCGAACTCATCATTCAAGTCAATGGAAATTTTCAGATTTGTATTGCTAACACGCTATGGCTGCAATGCGATACTCAAGGGATTACCCTTACACGTCAGTCGCTCAGCCGTGATGAAAATGAAGTGCGTTACTGGGATGGAAAAGTTGAGCAATTACAAATTTTACTCGATCACTCAAGTGTTGAGATTTTTATTAATCAGGGACTTGGGGTAATGACTTCTCGTTACTTCCCAAAAAATACGCCACAGCTTATATTTAGTGGTGATGCAAACTTAGAAGTCGATTACTGGCAACTTAATGCAATGTCACTCACATAAATGACGCTTTTGCGTTAAAAAATGAGTCTCAATTTATTTTCAGGCTCATTTTTTAACATTAAGTTAAGATCAAATACATCATTTTTTAGACAATAAAAAAGCCCTTAAGTCTGATTATGCTTAAGGGCTTTTTAAGAATTTGGTCCCGAGGGTCGGACTCGAACCGACACGTTCTCTCGAACAGTGGATTTTGAGTCCACCGCGTCTACCAATTTCACCACCTCGGGATTTAAGATGCTTGGTTTACGCTGTGTATATTAGCGTTTTTTAAAATCTTGTCAACGATAAAACCACTCTAATCGGCTACTTTTACAACAGACCGAATTTCTTCGTCCAAAAAAACAGCAAAAATACGCTTTTAACTGAAAAAAGATTATACTAGCGCCAGTTTTTCACACGTTTTAGCTCATGCAACTGACCGATTTTAGTTTTGATTTACCTGAGCAACTGATTGCTCGTTACCCCCTTTCGTCTCGCTCTGCGTCTCGTTTATTACATTTAAACGCACAAGGGCAGTACCATGACAACATGTTTACCGACATTATTGACTTATTTAATGAAGGTGACCTATTGGTGTTAAACGACACCAAAGTTATGAAAGCCCGTTTAAAAGGCAAACGTGCCAGTGGTGGTGTGGTTGAAGTGTTGGTTGAACGAATGCTCAGCCCGACACTTGCCCATTGTCATATTAAAGCTAGCAACTCGCCTAAAGCAGGTACGGCGCTGTTTATCGGTTCAGAACAAGTGCCTGTTACGGTACAAGGTCGCCACGAAAACTTATATGTTGTTGAATTTTCCCAACCCATTTTAAGCGTGCTCGACCGCTTTGGGCAGCTCCCTATTCCACCATATTTTAACCGTGAAGCAGAAGAGATTGACACCGAGCGTTATCAGACGGTTTTTCACGACCCAGATAAAATTGCCAGCGTTGCTGCCCCAACGGCGAGCTTACATTTTGATGAAAGTTTACTTGAAAAACTTGCCGCAAAAGGGGTACAAAAAAGTTTTGTGACCTTACATGTTGGCGCAGGTACATTCATGCCTGTCCGTACCGATGATATTTCAAACCATATCATGCACAGCGAATGGTGTGATGTGCCTGAAGCAACGGTTGAATTGATTCGTCAAACCCAAGCGCGTGGCAATAAAGTGATTGCTGTGGGTACAACGGCAACACGTGCTTTAGAAAGTGCAGCTCAAGCACACAATGGCACACTGGCGGCATGGACAGGTGACACCCAAATTTTCATTTATCCAGGCTATCAATTTTGTGTGGTGGATCGTTTAATTACCAACTTCCATTTACCAGAGTCGACTTTGCTGATGTTGGTATCAGCACTTTCAAGCCAAAATTTTATTTTGAATGCTTATCAACATGCAGTTGCAAAAGAATATCGCTTCTTTAGTTATGGCGATGCCATGCTGATTGATCGCGCTCAAGACTAAAAATTTGCTTAGCCGAGAGTAGCACCGCAGCTACTTCTCGGTTCAACCACCGTTCACTTTTAAAATCAAAACCAATATTTCAAAACATTTATCGCTCTACGATTTGACAGCCCGCGCATAATTTGTAAATCTAAAAATCAAGTGTCCTATCTAAAACAATGCATCCAAGGAAATTTTTATGGCTGAACGATTACAACCCGTGACCAATCCCCCAGGTGAAAATGCATTATTCATTACTTTGTCCATTCATCAAAACCCAGATGCGGTTGATGGTGTTTTAGACTTTTGTGCGGGTTTTACCGCCTTAGTTCGCAGTTTAAGTAAGCGTTTTCCACAAAGTCATTTTAATGCCTTACTTGGCTTTGGTTCAGAGGCTTGGGATCGCTTATTTCCAAATCAGCCAAAACCAAAAGAACTCAAGCCTTTTACTGAAATTCGGGGTGAAAAGCATGTTGCGGTTGCAACCGCAGGCGATCTATTTTTTCATATCCGCGCTGACCGACAAGACATTTGCTTTGAACTTTCTGCAATGATTCATCAGCTTTTAGGTGAGTTTACTGAAGCGATTGATGAAACGAATGGTTTTCGTTACTTAGATGGTCGTGCCATTCTTGGTTTTGTCGATGGAACAGAAAATCCTGAATTTCAAGAAGCACGCGAATGGGCCGTTGTAGGCGATGAAGACCCTGAATTTAAAAATGGCAGTTATGCATTTACCCAGAAATATCTACACAACATGCAAATGTGGCGCGCGCTTTCTACCGAAGAACAAGAAAAAGTGATTGGCCGCCGTAAATTTGACGACATTGAACTTAGCGATGAAGAAAAGCCCAAAACAGCACACAACAACGTCAGCAAAGCACACGATGCTCACGGCAATGAACTGAAAATTTTACGTGCCAATGTTGCGTTTGCACAGCCTTCTAAAAATGAATACGGGACGTATTTTATTGGTTATGCACGTACTTTTAGCACCACACATACGATGTTGAGCAACATGTTTACAGGCAACAAAGAAGGTGCAGTCGATCGACTACTTGACTTTAGCACCCCAATTTCAGGTTGTTTGTTCTTTGTTCCAACTTACGACTTTTTAGATGAGATTGGTGACGAATAAGTACCGCATTTGCAAAAGCATTTAAACGTGCTTTTGCAAATTAAAACTGCTACCAAAAATTAAAAACAACTGTTAAATAGATTTAAACCACCATGCCAATCGATACTGCGAAACGGGTTTTACATCTGCGCTATAAAAAAAACCAACAGGTCATGCGCAATGTCGCACGTCTTTGGCACATTGAAAAGTCCGTCACCACCGAACAGCAACTATTAGAGCATTTACACCCTTGGGGAGAAGCGCGCGATTTAAAGTTCCACAATGGTTTGTCCTTTTTCATTGGCATTTTGGGTGCTTCATGGTTGTTTTTTGGCTGGTTTTTACGTCACTTGATTTCCTTCCCACTTTGCTTCGTGATTGGTTGGGTACTCATTTTTATTGCCTACATTAGCTATGAAACCGACGACCCTATTCGCAGTGTAATCAAGTTTCTAGAACAACGCATGGTTCAGTTACGCTATGGCGTGCAATTTGGTGGTTTACCTTCACATCTTCCTCCAAACACGCAATCGGTTTATTTACTGAGTCGGGTTAAAAATCTGTTCCCTTTATTTGACCAAGGCACACAGTCTAGTCAAATTCAGTGCTATGCCGTAACTGACTGGCACGTGGGTGATCAAACCTACCCTGTTTTAATCTTTGAATATACCTATGCCACTGAAGTCAGCACAGAAGATGAAGATGGGGATCGCGTGGTGATTAAAACCATGCAAAAAACCGCATGGGGCGCGTTTATTTTTGAAGTACCTGCGCTGGGTATTGCCATCAGTAATCGACGGAAAAACTTTGATGAACCCTATACCGAGCGCTGGCACAGCAGTGATATCCTTTTAAGCCAACAACTCAAAATTTATGGGATCGATGCCATTCAAAATGCAAAATATTTAAGTCCAAGCCTCACCCTTAAGTTAGAACAGTTTTTTCAACATTTTAAAGGCGATTTAATTTTCCATGCCGATGAATCAATTGCCTGCTATGTGGGAGAACGTGACTTATTTGCCGTACATAGTAAAAAAAATAAAATTCAAGAAATATCTGATTTACGTGGACATTTACGCACCTTAAGCATGCTAAACTACGAAAAATTTAGAAAATTAATGCAAAATATATTGTCATAAAAATGATGAGGAGCAGGCACATGGGATGGTTTTTATTTCTAGGATTTTTCTTTGTACTGGTCGTTTGGGCAATTATGATTCGCAACAAAATTATTCGTTATTTTAATGCGACCCGCCGTGCATGGGCAGATGTGAGCAATTTTGAATTACAAAAAGTAAAAACACTCAATCACCTTGAGAAAACCTTACAACAATATACCGTGTTTGAGCAAAGCACTTTAGAAAAAGTGACACAGTTACGGCAGAATATTATGAATTTAAATTTGCACGACAGTGATATTCAGCAGCTCCAACAGATCGAAACGCTCAATAAAGAACTATTACATCTCCTCAATGTCGTGGTCGAGAATTATCCTGAGCTAAAAGCAGACCAACTATATAGCCAAATGATGCAAGATATTGAAGCACAAAATGCCAATGTTGCAGCGGCTATTCAAATTTTTAACCGTAATGTAGAAGTGTTTAACAATCAGATTCAAATTTTCCCGAATAACTTGATCAACACCTTATTACTTTCTAAAAAAACCATCCGCCCATTTAGCGATCCAATCCTACGCCAGAATTATGACTATAAACCTAATTTTTAGCTTTATATGAATGATTATGTTGGGTTCTATATGAAAGCAAGTGCATCAAAATAAGTGCAATTTACTTACAAAACCGCAAAATAAAAAGTAGCGCTACAAGACAGAATCAAGGAAAATATCGGACTTTTGTAATTTGCAAAACATCAGCGAACTGTTTTTTCGCCTTGAGTGGATGAAAGATGAAATTTGAACAATTAGGTCAGTCGGGTCGTGCCCGTCGTGGTCGTTTAACCTTAGCACATGGTGAAATTGAAACCCCTGTGTTTATGCCTGTAGGCACTTACGGCACAGTCAAAGGCATGTTGCCACGTGACATCGAAGATATTAAAGCCCAAATTATTTTAGGCAATACGTTCCATCTTTATTTACGCCCTGGTTTAGATGTGATTCGTGAGCACGGCGGTTTGCACGGCTTTATGAAATGGAACAAGCCCATCTTAACCGATTCAGGCGGTTTCCAAGTCTTTAGTCTTGGCGCAATGCGTAAAATTAAAGAAGAAGGCGTGACTTTCCGCTCGCCAATTGATGGTTCTAAAGTGTTTTTATCGCCTGAAATTTCAATGGATATTCAGCACACTTTAAACTCTGACATTGTGATGATTTTTGATGAATGCACGCCTTATCCTGCAACGCATGAAGAAGCACAGAAATCACTACAACTGTCTTTACGTTGGGCAAAACGTTGTAAGACCCAACATCATGATGTCTTGAAAAATAAGAATGCCTTATTCGGAATTATTCAAGGCGGGATGTATGAAGACCTGCGCGATGAATCGTTAAAAGGCTTACTTGAAGTTGACTTTGACGGCTATGCAATTGGTGGTTTATCGGTCGGTGAACCCAAAGAAGAAATGATCAAGGTACTTGATTATTTGCCTGCCAAAATGCCAGCCAACAAGCCGCGTTATTTAATGGGCGTAGGTAAACCTGAAGACATCGTAGAAGCGGTACGCCGTGGTGTTGATATGTTCGACTGCGTAATGCCAACGCGTAATGCGCGTAATGGTCATTATTTTGTGACCGATGGTTTGGTGCGTATTCGTAACAGTCAATATCGTCACGACCAAAAGCCACTTGACCCACATTGCGACTGCTATACCTGCCAAAACTTTACCCGTTCGTATTTATTCCACTTAGAAAAATGCGGTGAAATGTTGGCATCAATGTTGGGCACAATTCATAACTTGCGTTATTACCAACGCTTAACTGAAATGATGCGTGATGCCTTAGATGCAGGCACTTTTGATGCCTTTGTTGCCGACTTTTATGCACGCCGTGGCTTAGAAGTTCCACCTTGCCCTGCCGACTAAACTGACAACATTTGCGCTTGATGCCAAGACAAGGTAAATTGCTCAATTCGTCAGTAAATTTTATTCAAATTAGGAAACTCAGATGAGCCTATTTATTTCGACCGCTTACGCCGCTGAAGGTGCAGCACAACAACCAAGCATGTTTGCCAATTTAGGCATGATTGTGGTTTTTGTTGCCATTTTCTATTTTTTAATTTGGCGTCCTCAATCAAAACGTGCCAAAGAGCATCGTAACTTAATTCAAAGTTTAGGTGTGGGCAGCGAAGTGGTTTTTGCGGGTGGTTTAATGGGCCGTATCACTAAAATTGAAGGTGATTTTGCCGTTGTTGAACTCAACCGTGGTAATGAAGTGAAAATCCAACGAGGAAGTGTTGTTTCTGTATTACCAGAAGGCACACTCAATAGTCTTTAATTTCTCTAAGTCGTGTGAAAGCACGACTTTCTCATTTTAAGAAGATCGCAAATGCGTTACCCTGCATGGAAATATTTGCTGATTATCGTGGTTTTGATTGTCAGCACATTATACGCACTGCCAAGTTTGTACCCAGATGAACCTGCTGTTCAGATTTCAGGTGCAAAGGCTGGAACCAAAATTGACCAGTCTATCTTGCAAAAAGCAGAGCAAATTTTAAAAAGCCAAAATATTTCAAGCCATGACAACAGCTTTACCAATAATGCTGCGTTATTGCGTGTAAATAGTACCGATGCACAGTTAAAAGCCAAAGAAGCATTACGCCAATTGGGCGATGACTATGTTGTAGCACTTAACCTTGCCCCAACCACCCCCGAATGGCTACAAAAAATTGGTGCAAAACCAATGAAGCTTGGTCTAGACCTACGTGGTGGTGTTCACTTCTTACTTGAAGTGGATATGGACAAAGCCATTGCACAGCGTATGGATACCTCATCGACCGACTTACGCCGTCAATTCCGTGATAACAACATTAAGTTTAATAACTTAGCATTAAACAATAATGTGATTACGGTGCAGTTTGCAAACAATGACGACCGTGATGCAGCAATGAGCTTTTTACGTCGTAACGGCAATGAATTTAGCCAACAAGCGATTGCAACAGATACTGGCCCAACTTTACGTTTAAGTTATACCGACGTGCGTAAGCAAGAAATTCAGTCTTATGCAGTCAATCAAAACTTAACCACGTTACGTAATCGTATTAACGAATTAGGTGTTGCAGAAGCTTTAGTTCAAACTCAAGGTAACAACCGTATTGTGGTTGAATTACCGGGTGTACAAGATACTGCTGAAGCAAAACGTGTTTTAGGGCGTACTGCTAACCTTGAATTCCGTTTGGTGTCTGACCAAAATGATCAATATATCGACCAAATGACAGGTAAATATAATGGTCAGCCATTGCCAGCAGGTACAGAGGTATTTGCGTATCAATCTTTAGACAGTGGTCGTCAATTACTTTTAAACCGTAATCGTATTTTGACAGGCGAACGTGTTCAAAATGCATCTTCAAATTTAAGCACAGACACAGGCGGCGCTGAGGTAAATATTACCCTCGACAACGCAGGTGGTAAGCTGATGTCGGATGCAACCCGCAGCGCAATTGGTAAACGTATGGCAGTTTTGTTTATTGAAAATAAACAAAAAATTTCCTACGTGACCGATCCTCAAACCCATGCACAAACTGAAGTTCGTACGCCTTATACTGAGTCTGTCGTAATTAACGCTGCAACCGTACAGCAAATGTTAGGTTCACAGTTCCGTATTACAGGCTTAAGTTCGCCACAAGAAGCCTCAGAACTGGCATTAATGCTGCGTTCAGGTGCGCTTGCTGCACCAATGTACTTTGTAGAAGAACGTGTGGTTGGGCCAAGCCTTGGTCAGGAAAATATCGACAAAGGAATTTTATCAACTGAAGTTGGTTTTATCCTCGTTGCGATTTGGATGATTGCGTTCTTCCGCTTATTTGGCTTAATTGCCAATTTTGCCTTAGTGGTTAACCTTGCTATGATTTTGGCAGTCATGTCACTATTAGGTGCATCGCTGTCACTACCAGGTATCGCAGGGATTATCATCACCATTGGTATGGCAGTCGATGCCAACGTGTTAATTTGCGAGCGGATTCGAGAAGAAATTAAATGGGGTGCATCGCCTAAACAAGCGATTGTGGCGGGTTATGATCGTGCGTATAACACCATTATTGACTCGAACTTAACCACCTTTATTGTGGCATTTATTCTATTTGCCATTGGTTCTGGTCCAATTAAGAGCTTCGCAGTCACCCATATGATTGGTATTGTATGTTCAATGTTTACATCCATTACCGTCACGCGTGCCATTGTCCAATTGGTTTATGGCAAACGCCGTAATCTGACTAAGTTGAGCATTTAAGGAGATTGAAAATGACCAATGTGACTCAACCGAAATCAAAGCAATATGGTCGTCCAGATGACGAACGCATTATTGGGTTTATGAAAATTGCGAAGCCTGCTGGCATCGCATCAATCATCATTACCATTGCCAGTATCTTCTTAATTGCCTTTCATGGGCTAAATTTAGGACTCGATTTTACAGGCGGTATTTCAGCAGAAGTAACCTATCAAAAAGCGGCAGATCAAGACCAAATTGTAAAGTCGCTTGAAAATGCAGGTTTTCAACATGCTGTGGTACAAACGCTAGGTAGTAATACCGACCTATTGGTGCGTATGCCTGCACAAAATATTAAAGTTGAAGACTTAAACAACACCATTTCTAAAGTGTTGCAACTGCCAAATAACGTGGCAACTGTACACAAAGTTGATTCGGTGGGTGGGCAAGTCGGCAATGAACTTTACGTTCGTTCGGCAGGTGCTGTCGCATTAGCTTTAGTTTTAATGCTGATTTACGTCACTATTCGTTTCGAGTTTAAACTTGCTGTTGGGGCAATTTTATCGTTGTTCCACGATATTTTAGTGATTCTAGGCGTTTTTGCTTTAATGCAATGGCCGTTTGACTTAACTGTTTTAGCCGCTGTGCTTGCGGTAATTGGTTTCTCGCTCAACGATAATATTGTTGTGTCTGACCGTATCCGTGAAAACTTCCGTAAAATTCGCGGTGCAAGCCCACGCGAAATTATCGACATTGCCTTAACCGAAACTTTACGCCGTACCGTGCATACCTCTATGACCTTGTTATTGGTTGTGGTTGCCATGCTGATTATGGGCGGTGAAGGCTTACGTTGGTTCTCTGTTGCTATGATTATTGGGGTATTTGCAGGAACGTATTCTTCAATTTATATCGCAACGGCATATGCGCTATGGCGTGGTTTGAATCGTCAAGACTTCATTGTTCAAATCAAACCAGAATTTGAAGATGAGCAGCCAATTCCTTAAATAAGTCGTATTAAAAAAGCACCCTCGGGTGCTTTTTTTTGGATTGTTTTATGCGTAAATATGTAAGCCTCCGCTGAACCCCCACTACTAAAATCAACCATAGACGCTTATTTTCGTACCCACTTATTTATTAGTGGGTACTTGCTTATGAGTCAAGAATTGACTGTCGTTGATGTTGGATTGGTAAAAAGAAAACGTCGTATCTATAGCGATGACTTCAAACCTGAGCTTGTTCAAAAGTGTCGTCATCCACATATTTC
>NZ_VTDK01000011.1:0-37731 GCF_035615575.1 Acinetobacter sp. MD2 | reverse complement strand
ATCTGAGCCATGATCAAACTCTTCAGTTAAAAATCATTTTGCACTTTACTAAAAGTGCTAAATCTGGCTCATCAATTTTCTGACTTAAATTTCGCTCAAATAAACTTCGAGTAATTTAAACCAATCAATCAATGATAATATATCGATGATCTGATCAGTAAAAATCCACACAAGTTGTTCTTATCAATTCTTTAATGATTTTTTGCCATCTCGTCAATAACAAAAACCAGATCAATCACATCAACTTATTTTCTAAGTTTCGATGCATCTCGTCGGTATGTGCTCATTATAGATGGATTTATTTCACATGCAAGCTTTTTTAGTGCACTTTATTTTCAATTGTTCTGTTTTTGTGCGAAAATTTTACCAAAAACAAATAAGCCAATGATTTATATAGGTTATTTTATTTTGGCTTTTATTTTAAAGTTTGGCACCATTATCGTTCTTCTTTCCATATTTGGTATCCAAACACACAGATACTGATGCTCTATATTCTTTTTATCTAAATAAAGGGATTTATCTGATTGTTTATCTTGAGTGCCCTTACTTACTCATTACACCGATACCATCGCTTAAGACATCAATCCTTTCAATATTTCTTACTTTTAATCTATGGTAAATATTCATGTAACAATCAAAAGATTGACAAGCGAAACGTTAAGATGCAGCTAGCATATAGTGCAGTTAAGTCGGACAATTAAATTAGATGTATAAAAGCAAAGATTAGCTCAAATACATATACTTTAAATATGCGTGAAATTTATATTTGGCTTATCTTGAATAAATTGCTGTTTTTTAGATGTGATGATTTAAATAAAAAGAAGGACAATTAAAGTAAAGCACGCACATTTAATTATCCTTCTTCATGTTTTATTGTACGTCTGATGCTGGTGCAGCTGTCGTACTAACAATAGATGGCTGAGCATCGGATGCCGCTGGCGCTAGAGTAGAAGATGATTGAGTATCTGAGGCTGCAGCTTGTTCAACTGGAGTTGCCGTTGATGTTTGCTGTGCTTCATGAGAAGTACAACCAACTGCCATAAATGTAAAGCCGCCTAATACCGCAGATAAAATCGCAAGTTTTTTCATGTTCACTCTCATCAAAAATAAAAATTTAAAAAGCGCTTTGCAAAGCGTGTGCTCATCTTTACGAATCTTTGGCAATAGAAATATGCTTTTTTCTAAGTGTTTTTTTTACTATATGCACCTTATTTACGATTTTTATGTAGCAAATGCCAATACTAGAACGACGAACACCAATAGAATATGATGATATTTTTCATTAATTTATGATTTTTCTGCTTATTTTTTAACACTTTATTTTTTCACTAAAGTATTCAATAGTTTACCTAAAAATACAAAAGTGCAATCATGATGAACTGTTCTTTGTTTATTGATATTATTATTGTTTAAATAGTGTAAATAAATAAACTTAATATTTTGATTAATATCACATTTTATAGATTTATCGCCAAATTAAGCTTTAACGTAGCATGTAAAAAATGCTGAGTTCAATCTCAATTAAGTCGACACATATAAAACTTTTATATCCACTTCTTTTAATTTGCTTTATATCGTAAAAATCCAACGAACATAGATTGTAGTGAAAATAGCTCTTTTACCCACAGCCTCTTTTTATTTTTTGCACAATCAACTGAATCAAACAGTAAAAAATCAATTTTTTACTTCATTTCAAGGCTTTCACATTCTGAATAGTTGATTTTTGACAAACTGCCCCGATCTTGTATTTCAAGTCATAAAACTTATTTCATGGCAGTTTAAAGTATGCGTAGCGCCTACGAACGCCAAAGGACTGTACATGTTAAAGAACATATTTAAACGGAGATCATCAATGGCACATGAGCAACACGAACAAGCTCAAGACTTATCTTCAGAGCAACCTACCGAACAAACTCAAGTTGAAAATGAGCAAGTTACCGAATTAAGCACAGAAGATTTAACGGCTCAAATTGCAAAACTTGAAGAAAGCTTAAAACTTGAAAAAGCACGTACTGCCAATGCCGTTTATGAAGCGCAAAAAAGCGTAGAACGTATTCAACGTGAATCTGAAAAGCATAAAGATACTGTTTTAGAAAAATTTGCAAAACAGTTGCTTGATTCTGTTGATAATTTAGAACGTGCCATTCAAGCCGCTGGTGATGAAGAAACGCCTGTACTTGAAGGTATTCGCCTGACCTTAAAATCTCTACTCAGTACTTTAGAGAAGTTTGGCGTGACTGAAGCAGATACAAAAAATGGTTTTAATGCAGACTTACACCAAGCAGTTGGCATTGATCCAAACGCAAAAGCCAACGAAATTGGTACCGTTTTACAAAAAGGCTATACATTAAATGGTCGCCTACTCCGCCCTGCAATGGTCATGGTTGGTCAATAAACCTTATATATACGAGCTTTTAGAAATTTTTTTAGCAATAAAACTTGAAAAATCTCGAACGGCTCTCATATCGAATAACAAGCGAAACGCACAAATTTTTAAGGAATTCATCTAATGGCTAAAATCATTGGTATTGACTTAGGTACTACAAACTCATGTGTTGCTGTTCTTGAAGGCGACAAAGTAAAAGTAATTGAAAATGCTGAAGGCGCACGTACTACGCCATCTATTATTGCCTATAAAGATGGCGAAATCTTGGTGGGTCAATCTGCTAAGCGTCAAGCAGTAACCAACCCTAAAAACACATTATTCGCCATCAAGCGTTTAATTGGTCGTAAGTATCAAGATCAAGCAGTACAAAAAGACATTGGTCTTGTACCTTACAAAATCATCAAAGCAGACAATGGCGATGCTTGGGTCGATGTAAACGACAAGAAACTTGCACCACAACAAATCTCTGCTGAAATCTTGAAAAAGATGAAGAAAACTGCAGAAGACTACTTAGGTGAAACCGTCACTGAAGCGGTGATTACCGTTCCTGCTTACTTTAACGATGCGCAACGTCAAGCAACTAAAGATGCAGGTAAAATTGCAGGTCTTGAAGTTAAACGTATCATTAACGAACCAACTGCTGCGGCACTTGCATTTGGTATGGACAAGAAAGAAGGCGATCGTAAAATTGCGGTTTACGACTTAGGTGGTGGTACTTTTGACGTATCAATCATTGAAATCGCTGACTTAGATGGCGACCAACAAATCGAAGTATTGTCTACCAATGGTGATACATTCCTTGGTGGTGAAGACTTTGATAATGCCTTAATCGAATTTTTGGTTGAAGAGTTCAAAAAAGAGCAAAACTTCAACTTAAAACAAGATCCTTTAGCGTTACAACGTTTAAAAGAAGCAGCTGAAAAAGCGAAGATTGAACTTTCTTCTTCAAATGCGACTGAAATTAACTTGCCATACATCACCGCTGATGCGACTGGTCCTAAACATTTAGTGATCAACGTAACACGTGCAAAACTTGAAGGTTTGGTTGCAGATTTAGTTGCACGTACCATTGAGCCTTGCCGTATTGCGCTTAAAGATGCGGGTCTTTCGACAAGCGACATCTCTGACGTAATCTTAGTTGGTGGTCAGTCACGTATGCCAATGGTTCAACAAAAAGTTCAAGAATTTTTTGGCAAAGAACCACGTAAAGACGTAAACCCTGATGAAGCAGTGGCAATTGGTGCTGCAATTCAAGGTGCGGTATTGTCTGGCGACAAAACTGACGTACTTTTACTTGACGTTACTCCATTAACATTGGGTATCGAAACCATGGGCGGTGTATTAACTGCAATCATCGAGAAAAACACCACGATTCCTGCGAAGAAATCTCAAGTGTTCTCGACTGCTGCGGATAACCAACCTGCGGTAGACATTTCGGTGTTCCAAGGTGAGCGTAAAATGGCGCAACAAAACAAATTGTTGGGCAATTTCCAGTTGGGCGATATCCCACCTGCGCCACGTGGTGTGCCACAAATTGAAGTATCGTTCGACATCAACGCGGATGGTATCTTAAAAGTATCTGCTAAAGACAAGAGCACGGGTAAAGAACAATCGATCCAGATTAAAGCAAACTCTGGTTTGTCTGATGCTGAAATCGAAGCGATGATTAAAGATGCTGAAGCGAATGCTGAAGAAGATCGTAAGTTTGAAGAGTTAGCAAAAGCACGTAACGAGGCTGATGCCTTGGTTTCTAGCTCACAAAAAGCGGTTAAAGATTTAGGTGAGCAAGTAACAAGTGATGAAAAAACTGCGGTTGAAACTGCGGTTGCTGAGCTTGAAACTGCAACCAAAGAAAATGATGTTGAAGACATCAAAGCGAAAACTGAAGCGCTTCAAAACATCATTATGCCAATTACGCAACGTGCGTATGAAGCTACTCAAGGCGCGCCGGGTGCTGAAGGTTTTGACCCAAGTCAGTTTGCACAAGCGGCAGGTCAACAACAGCAAAAAGCGGATGATGGCGTTGTAGATGCTGAATTCACTGAAGTAAGAGATGACAAGAAATAATTTGTCAGCTTGAATAAAAAACCGTCCAAATTTGGGCGGTTTTTTTATTTTAAAAATATCTAAACCACACAAGTACAAGCACTTTTTTCTAGTGAAACCATGATGAAAAATGAATATGATAGATGAATTAAATACAATTAAAAACTCGCTTGGGATGTTATGAGATTAGCTTTGTGGATTGCCCTTTTAATAGTATGTGCCTTCTTGCTATTTCAGCAACTACGCCATCCTCAAATCAAACTCAACCCCATCTCAAGTCGTATTTTACATCCACTCGATACACGGCTACATTATCGAATTGGCGAGATTGATCCACGTTTTCAACTCTCGCAGAATGAAATTCAACAACTTACTCAACAAGCAACCGAAATTTGGCAAAATGGCACAGGACGTACTTTATTTGTATATGATCCCAAGGCACAACTCAGCATTAATTTTATTTATGATGAACGACAAAATCAGACAAATCTAAGAATAAAACAACAAACACAAATTCAAGTATCTCAAGCACAACAACATCGGCAACAACAATTTATCGATACAGAAAAACAAGCTATTCAGCAATCAAAAGCTTTTATCGATCAAAAACAAGCAGAACTACAATCTGCTGTGGTGCAATATAACCAAATCATTAAACAAATTAATCAACATGGCGGTGCTGAACCTGCCTTAAAAGAACGTCTAGAACAACAAAAGTTTGACTTAGAGCAAAGAAAACAAGCACTCAGTTTAGCCGTTCAGGCACATAATCAAACTGTTGCAGAATCCAATCGACATGTCGCTTATTACAATCAAAATAATCAAGCCATCGACCAATCGATTCAGCACTATAATCAACGCTATGCAGCAAAAATGTTTGATAAAGGTTTATTTAATGGCAAAGAAATTAATGTTTACGAGTTTGAAAATAAGGATGACTTACGCCTTGTACTGGCACATGAATTAGGTCATGCGCTTGGACTCAAACATGTCGAAGATAATCCTAAAGCCTTAATGTATCCGATTTTAAAACAACAAAATATCCAAAGTTTTGAACTCACCAACAGTGATTTAGCATTATTAAAACAACATTCTTATGGCCTATAAAATGATAAAAATTTGACGCTACAATTTTTATGCTGAAATTGATGAGAAAGCATCGGAATAGATACCTTAAACATGGTATTGTGATCAAATAACCATCCAATCATTAATGGAGATTCGCGTGAGTTACTATCATATTATTCTTGAAGTGAACGACCATATCAGCACCATTGAAGAAACACGCGATATCGAGCTTTTTAATATTGAAGAAATTAGCCCCTATTTACACGCTATTCTTCTGCCTTATTTTAATCAGCAAATGATTGAATTGGATGATGAAAATATTGAATTCGAAGATATTTTACATCTTGAAATCAAACAAACGCTTTTACCTATTGAACATTTAATTCAAGAAGAACAACAAGAATTACCTAATGACACAGACGTTACAATTACCGCTTACGAAATTTTTAATGATCGGGACTTAAGCCAAGACGTAACTGCGGTGATTTTTGATATTTTAGATGCAGTTAAAATCGATAAAAAAGACTTTTAAAGGCGAAGGAGAGCACGCCGCTCTCCTTTTTGAAGGTTTATGGTAAAATTTTTCGTGCTTGCTCATTACGTAAGGCACGTAAAATTTGTTGCCCTGCTCGTCCTGTCGGATTAAAACCTAAACGAATTTGTTCTTTTTGAATTGCTTGGCGGGTTTTATCACCCACTAAACCATCAGCATCGCCAATATCATAGCCTTTTGCCAATAAAACTTTTTGAATTTCACGGCGTTCTGCACGTGAAGTACCTGCATCATCGGTTGGCCAAGCTATCACAAAAGGTCCACCGCCTTGCAAACTATCTGACAAGTGTGCAATTGCTAAAGCATAACTTTCAGCAGCATTATAGCCATAAATTGCATCGAAATTTTTAAACACTAAAAAGGCAGGCCCATTGGCACCCGCAGGTGTCATTAGCCCAGCCATACTCGCTTCCGACAAATTCCCCTGCACCAAAGCAGAACCATCCACACGAATCAAACCTTGAGAAATCCAGTACGATAACGATTTTTTATTGCGGCGACCTTCGCCTGCAACCGACATACCTTGTGGAATTTTAACCTCAAAACCCCACGGCATGCCTGTTTTCCAACCTGCTTGCTTTAAGAAATTTGCAGTCGATGCCAGCGCATCAGGTACACTTGAAACCAAATCACGGCGACCATCTCCATCAAAATCAACCGCTAAGCGCTCGTATGTCGATGGCATAAATTGTGTTTGCCCAAATGCGCCCGCCCATGAACCTTTCATCTGGCTTTCACTTAAATCGCCACGCTGTAAAATACGCATTGTGGCAAAAAATTCACCACGAAAATAACTCTGACGGCGACCTTCACAGCTTAAAGTACCCAATGCTTGTAATAATGGATATTTACCTGAAATAGCACCGTAATTACTCTCTACCCCCCACACAGCTACAATCGTTGCAACTGGCACACCATAAACTTGGGATGCACGATTTAACGCATCGCTATATTGTGCCATTTTTTGCTGTCCATCACGGACACGCTCATCATCAACCAGACCCGACAAGTAATCCCAAATTGGGGTCGAAAATTCAGGTTGATAATTTAACTTTTCCAAAATTGAATAATCTGGGGTGAGGTTTTGGGTATAGCGGTCATACGATACTGCACTTACCCCTGAGCTTAATGCCTGACTGCGTAAATTTGCTAAACAACTTTGAAATGGATTATTCGCAGCTAAATTGACCTTAGATGTTGTCGTGGTCACTGGAACTTCATTGACCAATAAATCAGCCTGAGCATGAAGCGCAAAAAATAAGGTAGAACCAACAAAAATTGAAGAATATCGCATATGAAATGATGACCGTTTTTTTGAATTTAAATTTATAGATCTACCTTAGCATTTTCCTATTTTGTTGACGATGAAAAATGAATTCAAAATTTGTTAAGCACTTTGAATTCATTTTTTAACACGATGATATTTTTAAATTCAAACAATCTGCAAAAAGTTTAAATTCAAACTTATTTTTTAAATTTAAACGTTCCTTATCTCTGGTTTACGACTTATCCACAGCAATATGATGCGAATTAAGAGCCATCCATCAGCTTTGCACAGCTCAAAACACCAAATTTTGCTTCATTTTTTAATTCGATGTCTGACTTTTAGTCAAATTTAACTGAACAAGTGATTTCATTTAACGAAGCGGTGCAATATTAAGTAAATCACCAAGGTTTTTAAGGTAATTTTTGAATTTAAATATTGGCAATGCTTACAATCATATAAAAGGGCGCATATCCTGCCGAATTTCAAAGCATAAAAAAAGCGATCCACTATGTGATCGCTTTTTTTTACAACAAAATAGGTTTAGATGGTCATATCTTGAGTCAATGCCAACGGTTCTGGCAAAATTCTTGCCAATTGACGACATAGATCTGTTAAATCATCTTGGTGAATTGGCATTAGGGTAATATGACCCAGCTTACGACCTTCACGCTCGGTTTTATTATACAAATGCAAATGTGCGCCGTTTAATGCCAAGACATCTTCAGATTTTGGATGCTTGCCAATAATATTTACCATTACAGTTGGGCGAATCACCTCGGTTGAACCTAAAGGTAGACCTGCAACCGCACGCACATGATTTTCAAATTGTGAACATACCGAACCTTCAATCGACCAATGCCCAGAATTATGCACGCGTGGTGCCATTTCATTGGCAAATAAACCCTGTTCAGTCACAAACAATTCAAGCGTAAGCACGCCAACATAATCAAGATGATTGAGCAGGCGAGTGATGTATTCTTGCGCCACAGGCTGTAAATCTTCGCTATGTGGGGCAGGTACAATTGAATGCGATAAAATACCATGATGATGATGGTTTTCAGCCAATGGCCATGTTTTCACATCGCCATTTTGACCACGTACCGCAATAATCGAAACTTCACGCGAAAAATTCACAAAACTTTCTGCAATTAACGATTGAGCAGGGCCAAGTTCCGCCCAAGCTTGCTCTATTTGACTGGCTTCACGCAGCACAAATTGACCTTTACCATCGTAACCACCTGTTGCCGTTTTCAGTACAATTGGCAAACCAAGCTCAGCCACAGCCTGTGTTAATGATTCAAGGCTATCTACCGCTTTAAACGGCGCAACGGGAATCTTGAGTTCATTAAACAAAGTTTTTTCAGACAAGCGGTTTTGCGCAATGGCCAAAGCTTGACGAGGTGGATGAATCGCTTTGCTTTGGGTTAAAACATCGACATCGGCCAAAGGCGTATTTTCAAATTCAAGGCTGAACACATCGGCACTTTGAATAAATTCAGCCAAACCATTTTGGGTTTGTGTTGAGAAAACCTGACCCAACACAGCAGCAGGGCAATCGGTATTGGCTTCAAAAAACGTGCATTGAATATTTAAGGGCAGTGCGGCTTGTGCCATCATACGGCCCAACTGACCGCCACCAAAAATCCCAATTGTTTTATTCATTTCTATCACTCTCTTGCTCAGGCAAACTGTTTCTTATGCTTACTGAGAACCTGGAATATTATTGCTTGCGACTTTGTCAGTTTGCGCTGCACGGAAATCTGCCACATTTTTGGCAATGTCAGGACGCGTCAAACCTAGAATTTGCGCAGCCATAATTGCAGCATTGGTTGCACCCGCAGGGCCAATTGCCAATGTACCTACTGCAATACCTGCTGGCATTTGTACAATTGAAAGGAGTGAGTCGACACCATTTAAAATAGAAGATTTCACTGGAACACCAAGCACAGGTAAATCAGTTTTAGCCGCACACATGCCTGGTAAATGCGCCGCGCCACCTGCACCTGCAATAATCACTTGAATTCCACGTTCGCGCGCAGTTTCTGCATATTCAAATAAACGATCTGGGGTACGATGTGCAGACACGACTTCTGCTTCAAAAGCAACGCCAAGTTGTTTGAGCATATTTGCAGTATGTTCGAGTGTTGCCCAATCAGATTGAGAACCCATAATAATGCCAACTAAGGGTTGAGCGTCTGTAGCAGCGACCGTATTCATTGATATTTCCAAAATATTCGTAAATTAATGGATCTCGCCAAGCAAAGAAAAGCTTTGGGCAGGGGTTAGAGGGCACAGTATAGCTTGTTTTTTCATCCTCACCAAAACAAAACACTGGCTTTATTAAACATCAAAGCCACATACTTTTAATCCACCACTGAACCAAAAAAACATTGCGTTTGACACTTATTGGCTTCTAAAAACAAAATAAACACATCCCAATAAACAACAAGCGGCCCATAAATAATCAAGTTTTAATGGTTGTTTAAACATAAAAATTAAAAAGGGCACAAATACAATTAACGTCACCACTTCTTGAGTAATTTTCATTTCACCTGTGCTCCATCCATGTGCAGCAAGTAGGCGTGTAGCAGGAATCATAAAACTATATTCAAGCAAGGCAATCAACCAACCAAATAAGATTGCTTGCCAAAGCGGCGCATCATGCAAAAATTTTAAATGCCCATACCAAGCTAGCGTCATAAAACAATTGGAAATAATCAATAAAATAAAAGGGAGAAATGTCGACATATACAGTAGACCTCAAATTGGGAAAATAAAGCGTTCATTATTGCGAAATAAGCAATCACAGTTGAATGTGCTGATCCTTGCTAAGCATTTTATTCGATTGGATTTTAGCGATGTTCTCACACTTTGTGACTATCTTTTCAAATACAGCCTTGTTATCGTTGCTCACAATTTTAAATGTTTTCCGACCACAACACCAATTTAAAAACGTGCTGTGTCAATTAAAGTGGAGTAGGCAAGTTATGCATCTGCATATTTTGGGTATTTGTGGCACGTTTATGGGCTCTTTGGCATTGTTAGCACGTGACTTAGGGCACACCGTGACCGGTTCCGATGCCAATGTGTATCCACCTATGTCGACCCAACTTGAAAGTGCAGGCATTACCTTAATGCAAGGTTATGACCGTAGCCATTTGCAGCCTCATCCCGATTTAGTCATTGTCGGTAATGCCATGAAACGTGGGATTGATGCTGTAGAGTATATGCTTGATGCAGGTCTGCCTTATATTTCAGGCCCACAATTTTTGGCAGACCATGTCTTACAAGCTAAACATGTGCTTGGGGTTGCAGGTACTCATGGTAAAACAACAACCACAACAATGCTGGCTTGGGTGCTCGATCAAGCAGGATTAAATCCGGGCTTTTTAATTGGTGGTGTACCACTTGGTTTTAGCGAAAGTGCAAGACTCGGTGGTGGTGAATATTTTGTGGTAGAAGCAGACGAATACGATTCGGCATTTTTTGATAAGCGTTCTAAGTTCGTACATTACCATCCCAAAACTGCAATTTTAAATAACCTTGAATTTGACCATGCCGATATCTTTGATGATTTAGCAGCAATTCAAAAACAGTTTCACCATTTGGTGCGAACCATTCCAAGCCAAGGGCGAATTATCGCACCCATTACCGAAACCAATATCGATACAGTTTTAGAAATGGGCTGTTGGACACCTGTAGTGCGTACGAGTCTTGAAGCGAATTCAAATGTGGCAATCTCTGCTGAACTAATTGCTCAAGATGGCAGTCATTTTAAGGTACTGCAACACGGCAAGGTGAAAGCAGAAGTACACTGGACAATGACAGGGCAACACAGCGTTGCCAATGCTTTGGCTACTATTGCAGCTGCCGAACATGTGGGTGTCAGCATTGAACAAGCCTGTGGCGCTTTGTCTAATTTTGGTGGAGTAAAACGCCGTATGGAATTACTCGGCACACCACGCGGCATTGAAGTTTACGATGATTTTGCCCATCACCCAACTGCAATTGAAACCACACTTGATGGCGCACGCAAGCGCTTAGGTGAGCGTAAACTTTGGGCGATTATTGAGCCACGCTCGAATACCATGCGCATGGGCAGTCATAAAGATGGACTTGCGCATTCTGCCCGTTTAGCCGATGAAGTGATTTGGTATCAACCCGAAGGTTTAGATTGGGATTTACAACCTGTCATTGCAGCTTCAAGCAATCATGCGCAAGTCAGTCGCTCACTCGATGAGATTATTGCACGTATTGCCAGTGAAGCAGGTGAGGGCGATGCTGTAGTGATTATGTCGAATGGTGGTTTTGGTGGTTTACATCAAAAATTAATCCATGCCTTAACCCACTAAAAGACATTGGTATTACAGGTAACAGTCCTCGGCGTGTTACCTGTACTGCAAATAAAAGACTTAACAGCGTTATTGCTAAAAATTATTACAAAACTGTAACTTTTCTATTTTTCCTCTTTTCAGAATGTCTTTATGATAAGCCGCTTATTTGTGCCGTACGAAGACAGCAAAATGTCACTAGAAACATTCAACATTTCTTTATTTAAAGCCATCAACGCACCCATCACCGCAAGCCATTTCAGTATTGATGCTGCAATTTTTATTGCCAATGATGTTCTATATTTACTCCTACTTTTTTTATTGGTGCTATGGTGCTATGGCGACCTTGAATTGAAAAAACGCGCCTTAAAAGCGGTCGTCCTTACTGCAATTTCAATTGGTATTGGTTTTATCATTTCATTATTCTATGACCATCCACGACCTTTTGTAATGGGGGTCGGGCGCACGCTCATTCATCATGCACCAAATGCCTCTTTCCCAAGCGACCACATGTTAATTTTTAGCACCATCGCTTTGTCTTACTTATTTTCACAACGCAAAATTGCAGGTGTATTTTTATTGGTTTTAGCATGGATGGTGGCGTGGTCACGAGTCTATTTAGGTGTACATTTCCCATTAGACATGTTAGGTGGCTTTAGTATTGCACTTTTAGTGAATTTGCTTGCAAAAGCATTATGGCCACAGTGGGAACATGCAATCATGGCCTTTGCGCTCAAAATCTATCAATTCTTCGCACAACCATTGCTTAAACGTGGTTGGGTCAAATAAGGCGACAAATATAGGTCATCTAATACACATTTTTTGATTGCAGTCCAATCAAAACTATGGCAATCTGACCCATATATATTCATATTGACAAGGGGAGTAGCCTCCTCCAAACGCTCCGAGCAGTTCTCGATGCGTGTCAGATATCGTCAATACACTTTGCAAAAAGTCGGTATCTGAGCATTGGATTTATCCAATGTAGGCAAGACCTTGATCATGTTGGCACTGATGTTTTATTTCATCTGGCAACTGGTCGAGGTTTTTTTATGGCTGTTTGCTAGATATGGAGAGAAAAATGATCAACTCTATCGGCAATCCATGGTTGTACTTGGTGTTTTTTGGCATTGTTTTTATCATGCTACTCATCGACTTTTTAGGCTTTAAAAACAAAAAATCAGATGAAGTCCCACTTAAGCAAGCTGCTTACTGGAGCCTTGCATGGGTCAGTGTTGCAATGCTATTTGCAGGCGGCTTATGGTTTTATTTACAACAAACCATAGGTGTTGCACTAGCAAATCAAAAAACTATGGAATACTTAGCAGGTTATTTTTTAGAAAAATCTTTAGCGATTGACAATGTTTTTGTTTGGCTGATGATTTTTTCTGCTTTTGCAATTCCAACAGCACTACAACGTAAAATTTTACTGTACGGCGTGCTTGGTGCAATTATTTTAAGAACACTGTTTATCTTTATTGGTGCATGGTTCGTACAAGAATTTGCATGGATTCTTTATATTTTTGGCGCTTTTTTAGTATATACGGGCTTTAAATTCTTAAAAGGACAAGATGATGAAAACCCAAATATCGAAGACATGAAGGTGCTAAAATGGCTACGCAAACACATGCGAATTACACCAAACTTTCAAGGCGAGCGATTTTTTGTAAAACAAAATGGTGTACTGTGGGCAACGCCGTTATTTTTGGTGCTAATTTTAATTGAATTTTCGGATGTGATTTTTGCAGTCGACTCTATCCCTGCAATTTTTGCTGTCACCACCGACCCGTTTATTGTGTTAACTGCAAATCTAATGGCAATTTTAGGTTTACGTGCCATGTTCTTTTTACTTGCAGGCGCTGCATCTAAACTGCATTATTTACCTTATGGCTTAGGCATTATCTTGTTATTTATTGGCTTTAAAATGTTAATGTTAGATGTGATCCATCTGCCAATTTGGATGTCGCTCGGCTTTATTGTCGTGGTTTTAGCAATAACCGCATGGCTTTCCATTCGTCATAACAAGCAACAAAATTTAGGCTAAAAGCCTAAATTGAACAGCCTTTTATCTGAAAAATAAAAGGCTGAATGGATCTCTTGAATCATGCTTTACACCTTTTTATTTTTCGCCCATAGCGAGAAATAAAAAGGGATTGATGCAAGATGTCTGATGTATAAAATAAAATACAACCGAAGAGAAAAAATGCGTTCTAAAAAAGTAAGTCTGGCACTTGTTCCATTGCTCTTGGTGGCCTGTAGCAAGCAAGATCGTTTGGTTCAAGATGTCTATAATAATCAATATGATTGCCAAAATGATTGGAATAATGAGCTTTGTGAAACTGAATCTAATAGCGGTGGGGGGCATGCATCGAGCAGAATACATTTTGTTGGACCTTATTATTATCTCAATAATCGCGAAGTGCAATTTCAAGGTCGTACCTTGCGCCCTCAACAAAATTTAAGCCTACGACACAGCATCATTACCGCAACAGCAAAGACCCGAACTTCATCTAGCCCTATTCGTGGTGGTTTTGGTCGTAGCGGTTTTTCTTTTGGTGGTTAAACACTTATTTCTTTAATTTAAAAAGACCTTTAATGAAACGCAAAATATTTACGCCACGCCCCGATTGGCAAATTGAACATCACAATATTGGTTTTGATTATTTTAACTTACCTTCAGCCGATGGCTCAATTTATTGGTCTGAAGGTGTGGCATATGAGTTTACGCTACAACAAATTGAACAACTTGAAGATGCTGCCAATGAACTGCATCAAATGTGCCTAGATGTGGTCGGTGATTTAATTTTACGAGGCAATTATCCCGATTATTTTCAACTGCCCAAGGCGGCAATTCCCCATATTGAACAATCTTGGCGAGAAAATTCTGCCATGCTGTATGGGCGTTTCGACTTCGCCTATAACGGCAGCCAAATTAAAATGCTCGAATACAATGCAGATACGCCAACAGGTTTACTCGAAGCATCCGTGGCGCAATGGTTGTGGATTGAACAAGTGTCTGGCATTGCCAATCGAGACCAATTTAACAGCATCCATGAGGATTTAATCAAACGCTGGAAAACCATTTTACCACGTGGTGGCCATTTACATTTTGCCGCTTGCCAAGAGGCAGGACGGGAAGATTGGGGCAATTTAGAATATCTCATGGATACCGCTTATCAAGCGCATTTACAAGTTTCTGAATTGTCGATGGAAAATATTGGTTGGGATGGCAATAACTTTGTCGATTTAAAACAGCGCCCCATTCAAAACCTGTTTAAATTGTATCCGTGGGAGTGGATTTTTGAAGAAGCCTTTGCGGCTCATCTCAACCCACGCACCAAATGGATTGAACCCTGTTGGAAGATGTTACTGTCCAATAAAGCCATTTTAGTAGAACTATGGAAACGCTATCCACAACATCCCTTATTGCTAGAAACCCATGCTTTCGACCCACAACAACAGCGAACAGGCAAGTGGGTCAAAAAGCCTATTTTAGCCCGTGAAGGCGCAAATATTCATATGCTCGAAAATGGTCAAGATATGGGGGCAGCTTCAGGCAGTTTTTATTTTGATGACTATGATAAATCGGGTTATGTGGTACAAAAATGGGTAGATACGCCACTATTTGCAGGTCAACTGCCCACATTAGGTTTATGGATGGTCGGACATCACTGTGCAGGCTTATCCATTCGTGAAGATTGTTACGACATTATTGGCAATGATGCTCACTTTGCCGCACATTACTTTGTCGAGTAAGCAGCTTTTAAGTTAAATGCTGGCATCTTTAACACGCTGCATATATCGGCTTAAGCGGGTAAAAAACAGCAGTTGTAATGCCAGTGTAAACGCTGAAATACACCACTCATAAAATAAATCAAACGCGGTATTGGCCAAATTAAAATATTGATAAATGCCCAATAAAATACCACCAAATGCAATGCCTGCAACGGTGGTTTGAATTAAAATAGGGAAAGAAAGCGCAGTGACACGATTTAAAAAGGCGCTACCCTCATCACCACCATTGGCTTGATAAACACGTTGAATCCCCCAAAGCATCATCAATAAAGTCAATGCCGCTTCGACACCAATCACCCGAACATCCATATACGGTGAGTACATACCATAATAATAAACCGCACTTACAACCACCGCAGCGGCAAGATAATAGTTTTTATAGTCACGTTTGGTGAGTGTCTGCTGCACAAGCGCATGTGCCAAAGCCCGCGTATTCCAAAAATACATATTCGTTACTCTTATTTGCTTTTCATTGATTGAGTCTGACTTGAGTGTACGTGAACAAGACCAAGCTTGCCATCGGAAAAATACGCCAAAACTAAGGCAACATCGAATCCCCCAATATTTTTTTTAATGATCGCTTTTTATTATTTTTGGAATTTGATAGATCGTAGCGAACGAATTGTAATCCCTCTTTTCAATCAGCATAAATGCGTTACAATCAATCGAAAAAATTACAAGTTGTAGGTTCATCTATGTCTTCTTCTGTTCAGACGACTGCGGTTCGTGGTCGCTTTTTAGATATCCAATCTTTGGTTACACAAGCAGATCAAATTGCGCAAAACGTCCGTTATATTGAAGACGGCGTCCTGATTAGCCAAAATGGCAAAATTATTTGGTTGGGTACATGGCAAGATGCACAGCCACATTTGGCTGATGTAACAGAAGTTCAGCATTATCCAAACCAACTTATTGTTCCTGGTTTCATCGACACCCATATTCATTACCCACAAACAGAAATGGTCGGTGCTTATGGCGAACAACTGTTAAGTTGGTTGAATACCTATACCTTTCCAACCGAATTACAGTTTAAAGACCCTGCATACGCCAAAAAAATTGCGCAATTTTTTGTGCAAGAACTGTTAAAAAATGGCACCACCACTGCACTGGTTTTTTGTACGGTACATCCTGAATCAGTCGATGCATTATTTGAAGCAGCAGCAACCATTCAAATGCGTTTGATTGCAGGCAAAGTGTTAATGGATCGTCATGCACCTGAAGATTTATGTGACACCGCAGAATGTGGTTATAACGAATCTAAGGCATTGATTGAAAAATGGCACGGCACGGGCAGGGCTTTATATGCAATCACGCCACGCTTTGCACCAACCTCAACACCCGAACAACTTGAAAAAGCAGGGCAGTTGAAACAAGAATATCCCGATGTATATGTGCATACGCATTTAAGTGAAAATAAAGATGAAATTGCTTGGGTAAAATCGTTATTCCCTGAACAAAAAGGTTATCTCGATGTTTATCATCATTATGGCTTAACGGGTGAACGTTCGGTGTTTGCTCACTGCGTCCATTTAGAAGATGCTGAATGGCAATGTATGCACGAAACCGATTCAGCGATTGCCTTTTGCCCAACCTCTAACCTATTTTTAGGAAGCGGTTTATTCCCATTGAAAAAAACCTGGGAAAAACAAGTCAAAGTCGGTCTAGGTACTGACATTGGTGCAGGAACATCGTTCAGCCAACTGCAAACATTAAACGAAGCCTATAAAGTACAGCAATTGCAAGGCGATAAACTCTCTGCATTTGAATCGTTATATCACGCTACTTTAGGTGGTGCAAAAGCCTTACATTTAGAAGATAAACTAGGGAACTTTAATGTTGGTAAAGAAGCCGACTTTGTCGTTCTAAATCTAAATGCCACTGCATTACAACAACTGCGCCAATCGAATGTCAAATCACTTGAAGATGGCTTGTTTGCACTGTTTACTATGGGTGATGATCGCAATATCAGCGCAACCTATGTGAATGGACATTGTGTTTATCAAAAACCACACTAAATCCATCGTCAATAGCATGATGGCTTTATAAACGGTTTAAAAATCTCAATAGGTGCATCTAGATTAAAATTGCTTTAAACTTTAGTCATTCATAAATTCGAGGTGTTGCTGGTCAACGCCTCTTTTATTTTAAAAATTTTTAGATGTTTTAGGTGTCTACCCATGACAATCGAAATGAACGTGATGATCTCAACTGAAGAGATTCAAGCCAAAGTACAACAGCTTGGCGCAGCCATTGACGCATATTATGCCAATAGCGACAAAGAGTTGGTATTAATTGGTTTATTACGTGGCTCTGTTATTTTTATGGCGGATCTATGCCGTCAAATCAATAAACCTCACGAACTCGATTTTATGACGGTTTCAAGCTATGGCGGTGGTACAACTTCAAGCCGCGACGTTAGAATCTTAAAAGATCTAGACGGCGAAATTCGTGGTAAAGATGTTTTGGTGATCGAAGACATTATTGATTCAGGCAACACCTTAAGTAAAGTGCTTGAGATTTTAGAAACGCGCCAACCCAACTCTATTCAACTATGCACTTTAGTCAGCAAACCTTCACGCCGTGAAATTGAACTCGATGTTAAGTTTTTAGGCTTTGAAGTTGAAGATAAATTTATTGTTGGATACGGTTTAGATTACGATCAAAAATATCGTCATTTACCTTTTATTGGCGAAATTGGCCTATAAGATTTGCTGTGAATGGCTGCAATTGCAGCCATTTTTTATACACAAAGATAGACTACTTTTAAGCTTATTTTTCGGCTGAAGATAATAAGAAGAAGTAGAACCACAGCAACAAATATAAAAACCATAAAGCAACAGATTATCTTAGATTTTTTGCAAAAACATCGCTTACAATAAAACCATAATTTAAGACTACCGCAACATAAGGAGCAGTTATGGGACACTTCATTGTCACCATTTTTATTGGTTTCTTTGCAGGTTTGATTGCACGTGCCCTGCATCCAGGCAACGATAAAGCAGGCTTTATCGTCACTACTTTGCTAGGAATTGCAGGTTCAGTTGTTGCAACTTATGCAGGGCGTTTCCTTGGATTTTATACGATAGGTTCTTCTGCAGGCTTTATTGCATCGATTTTAGGTGCAATCATCATCTTAGTCATTTATAACTTTTTTACTAAAAATGACTAATTCATAACATGCTATTTTGCTAAATGCTGTTGAATCTCATCGCTCGACATCCATCCTGTTTTAAATGAGCCATCTTTAAAAATCAGGGTGGGTGTTCCAACCAATTTTAACTGTTGTCCTAATGCTAAATTACGTGCAATCGGATTATCACAGTACTTTGTTGCTTTGGGTTGAATCTTCATTTGCATCAGATTTTTCCATGCAAAGGCACGACTTTCACTACACCACACTTGTTTTGATGGCATAACCGATTGCGGACGTAACGGATATAAGAACACATAAATTGTCACATTATTGAGTTTATCTAACTCTGGTTCTAGTTTTTGACAATAGGGACAATTAGGATCTTCAAAAATTGCCAACTGCTGTTGCCCATTACCTTTCACAATTTCAATCGCATCATTTAAAGGTAATTTTTTCCAATCCATACGATTAGATGGCATTATATTGATTAGATCTTGAGTTAAGTCTTTCTGATCTTTTAATCGAATCATTTGCCCCACAAAAAGATGTTGTCCAGCCTCATCTAAATACACTACACGCTGCCCTAAAGTTGCACTATATAGCCTAGATGTTTCAGTTGGAGCAAGATTCTGGAAATTCAAATTAGGATATTGCTGTTTAAGTTGCACCGCTAAATGTGAGGTGTTGGCATAGACAATAGATGTCATTAAGCTGGATAAAATTAATAGGCTCAGTTTCTTCATTTCAGAATTTAAGTCAGGAATTAAAAATAGTTTAGCTTGATAAAATCGCGACCACCTATCCAGACTTGGTTATTTTTTGTGACTATGTTTCACGTGGAACATCATCAACACTATCCTTTTTACAATACCAATGATACATATTTTTAGTTTTTAGCACTATTTTTGCAACAATAAGTCATATTTTTATAGATTGAAGTTGAAAATAGCACTTCTATAATAGCTCTATTCTTATACAAATTTCTGTGGATTATCTCATGAATACATTACGCTATTTTAATTTCGGCACAGCCCAACCCGTATTGCTTTTACTGGCCCGCTTTTTACTTATCTTCCTTTTCCTATTATTTGGTTTTCCAAAATTAACTGGCTTTGAAGGTACTGTACAATATATGCAAATGTTGCATGCTCCATTACCTATGCTTTCAGCCCTAATTGCTGTCTTTACAGAAGTGTTTTTAGGCTTAGCAATTTTAGTTGGTTTTTACACTCGCCCAATTGCCTTTATTTTAGCGCTCTATACCATTGGTACAGCATTCATTGGTCACGCTTTTTGGCATTCAACTGGGGACATGATGGCAGACATGAATACCAAGATTCATTTCTTCAAAAACATGAGTATTGCCGGCGGCTTCCTATTACTTGCTGTTGCAGGGCCTGGAACACTCTCGCTAGATAAAAAATAAAGATTAAAAAAGCTGCCAATTGGCAGCTTTTTTCTTACTTTCCAATACAGAATGACCCAAAGATCTTTCCAAGTAAATCATCCGCACTAAAATCACCTGTAATTTCACCTAACGCATTTTGAGCCAGTCGAAGCGATTCAGCCATCAACTCACCTGCTTGAAACTCAACCAATTGCAGATGTGCTTCAGCAAGGTACTGCTGAGTACGCTGCATTGCATCTAAATGACGCGTACGTGCAATAAAGGTATCTTCTTCGGGTTGGAAGCCTGCATGCGCTGTAATTGCATCTATGAGCGTTTGCACGCCCATTTCTTGCTTGGCTGAAACCACTACATGTCGCAAACCGTTTAATTCACCTAAATTTGGACTTTGTATTGTTAAATCGCTCTTGTTGCCAATTAAGATTAATCGACGTGGATCAACATAATCGGCAAAATAGGTCTCCGCCAAAGTAAGCGGATCTTCACCTTGACTTAAGTCATACACCAAAAGCAATAAATCGGCTTGTTCAATTTCTTTAATCGCACGGCGAATGCCTTCTTTTTCAACTACATCACCTGTTTCACGCAGTCCTGCGGTATCAGTTAAGGTGATGGGCAAACCATTCAAGCTAATTTTTTCATGCAAGACATCACGAGTTGTTCCAGCAATATCAGTCACAATAGCACGTTCAACGCCAGCGAGTGCATTGAGCAAACTCGATTTACCAGCATTCGGCTTACCCGCAATGACCACCTGTAAACCTTCCCGCAATAACTGACCTTGACGTGCCGATTGCTGTACACCACTCACTGAATGCTGCACATCTTCAAGTAAGGCCAAAATTTTACCATCGGCCAAAAAGTCAATTTCTTCTTCAGGGAAATCAATCGCCGCTTCTACATGTAAGCGTAAATGAATCAGTTTTTCTAAAACAGCATTCACTTTTGCCGAAAATGCACCCTGTAACGAACGCACTGCTGAACGTGCAGCCGCTTGCGATGTAGCATCAATCAAATCGGCAATTGCTTCGGCCTGCACCAAATCTAGCTTACCATTTTCAAAGGCACGCATTGAAAATTCACCCGCTTTGGCAGCAGTCGCACCTAAAGCTAACAACCGCGCCAATAATGTATTTTGAATCACAGGCCCGCCATGCCCCTGAATTTCAACCACATCTTCACCTGTGAATGAGTGTGGGTTAGGGAAACACAAAATTAAGCCTTCATCTAGAATTTCATTTTTCACATCATAAAATTTTCGAAAGCCAGCCATACGCGCAGCAGGTAAAGGCTTTTGGGTCAGACTCTCAGCAATTTCATATGCTTTTGGGCCCGATAGGCGGATCACCCCCACACCACCACGTCCTGGCGGCGTTGCGATTGCAGCAATCGTGGTTTGGTTTTGCATGATGGTTCACCTAACAATCAAAATTTAAAAAAGAAAAATCCGCCTAAGATTACCATCTTAAGCGGATTTATTCAGCTTGTGTCTAACGCTAAGGAATAGACTTTACACTTTACCTGCTGCTTCACGTTGTTTTTTTACGCTACGACCAATGATCGTTTGCTGTAAAATCGTTAAGCTGTTGTTCACAATCCAGTACAACACCAGACCCGCAGGGAAGAACAACATAAATACGGTGAAAATAATCGGCATTAAGCGGAAAACTTTCGCTTGCATTGGGTCGGCAGGTTGTGGATTTAACATTTGTTGAATGTACATAGTTGCACCCATCAACAACGGTAAAATAAACCACGGATCCATCGCAGATAAATCTTGAATCCAACCTAACCAAGGTGCATGGCGTAACTCAACGCTTTCCATTAACACCCAATATAGCGCAAGGAAAATTGGCATTTGCATGAACAACGGCAAACAACCAGAAAGTGGATTCACACCTTCACGCTTATACAATGCCATCATCTCTTGCGAGAAACGCATGCGGTCTTCACCAAACTCTTCCTTCATGCGTTGCATTTCAGGACCAATTACACGCATTTTCGCCATTGAGCGATAACTTTTTGCCGACAATGGCCATAAAATCATTTTTACAACGATTGTCAGTAAAATGATTGACCAACCCCAATTTCCTAAGAAATTATGGAATGTTTCTAAACCTAAGAATAATAATTTCGCAATTGGCCACAACCAACCGTAATCAACCGTCTGATTTAAACCAGCCGCTAAATCTTTCAGTTCAGATTGAACTTTTGGCCCTGAATACAAGGTTGCATTCACTTCCATTGCCGTTCCAGCAGGAACATTAATTTCAGGAGAAGTAAAACCAATTACATTCATGTTGTCGCTAACCTTACGTGATTGTAAGGTTGCCGTGAATGGCTGACCATTGGCTTGAGTTAACTTTAAAGTCCCTGGAATCCAAGCACTGACAAAATAATGCTGAACAACAGCAACCCAACCACCTTTGGCCTGAACATTTAACTTATCATCATTAAAATTAGTGAATTTTAACTTGTTATAATGTTCATCAGGCGTACCCCAAGCACCACCTAAATATGTTCCAAGTTGAAAAATACCTTGGCTTGATTTACCTGGATCAACTGAATCATCACGCTTCAACTGGCCAAAGAATTGACCTTGCCAATTTTGTCCACTACGGTTAATCACTTTATAATCAACAGTAATTGGATATTGGCCTTGCTTGAAGCTAAAGGTTTTAATAATTTCCACACCATTGGCAGTTTTATAGACCATTGGTACAGTTAATGTTTTACCTGCTTGCGCATCCGCTAACGAATAATTGGTTTTCTCAACTTCGAATGTTGGACGACCACTGGCACTACTGTCTGGTCCGTTTACACCAATTAAACCAGATTGCGCAACATAAGTTCGTTTTGCATCACTTTCAAGCATGACAAAAGGCTGATTACTGCCTTTACTTTCATCATGATTTAACAATTCCAAACGAACAATATCACCACCTTTAGGACTAATCCAAAGACGATATAAGTCGGTTTGTACAGTAATAAGCTGTTGATTTGTTGTGGTAGATGCAGTGCTTGCTTGCGCGGTAGCAGTATTGGCCTGTGGCACATCGGTAGATGCTGGTTTATTTTGGCTATTTGGCAAATCAGCAGAGACATCATGCGAAGCGACAGCAGTATTCACCTGTTGCGGTGCTGCTGTATTGGCATGACCATAATCTTTTTGCCAAGCTAAAATTAGCAAATACGCGGTAACCAACATGGCACCGAGAATCGCAAATCTGGCCCATTTTTGCATAGCTATGACCCCAAGTAGTTTGAGCGGTTTTGGTTCAAGAAACGTTTCCGAAAGGGTACAACAACCAGAAACGTTTGAGAATCGATTGGCTGAAATGAAATAAAACGAATTGCTTTTACGGGCACAGGATCATACCCCGAACCACCCCACGGATGACAACGACAAATACGTCGCGTAGACAACCACACGCCATGTACAGCGCCATGCCTTTGTAGTGCTTCCAAAGCATATTGTGAACAAGTAGGAATGTAGCGACACCGAGGTCCTAATAAAGGACTAATCGCAATCTGATAAAGTCGTATCAACCAATGTAGTATACGAACCATTGGCCAGCGCTACTTTGGTGAGGAAACTTTCGTATTGTTTTGAGATTTATTTGCAAGACGATACAATTTTTGCCATGCAAAATTTAATTGCTGATGCAATTCAGCATTTGATACTGCTTCTATACCTATTTTAGGCATAACGACAATATCTAACAAGCCAATGCGGTGCTGATGCAAGCGAAAACTCTCTCGAGCAATGCGTTTTATTCGATTTCTTTCGTGGGCACGACGAACCTTTTTCTTCGCAACAACGATCCCCAAACGACTATTTAGCTGAGTAGAGGGCTTTGCGAGAAAAAGAAAGTGGGGCTGATGCACTTTAAAAAGCGCATCATCGAACACACCTTTGTAATCTGCAGCACAGCGTATTCGAACATCTGTGCTGAAACTATAAAGTGTCATAACACCCTAATCGATCGATGAAGCGTTAACATTATACAGTTAAGCTATGACGACCTTTAGCACGGCGACGCGCCAATACTTGACGACCCGCTTTAGTTGCCATACGAGCACGGAAACCGTGAACACGCTTACGTTTTAACTCAGAAGGTTGGAAAGTGCGTTTCATATCAGAAACTCCCAAAATTGATCTTTATAAAGGCTCGCGATTTTAAGATGCATTAGAAAAGATGTCAATCGAAAACCTATTTTTTGCTCAATTTATTGTATCTGTAATCATTATATTCGTAAGATCATTCTAAAAAAGTTTCACTAAAAACTTAATATTCACAAGATAAGATGTTTATTTTTATATAAATTAAAAGTTATCTTCAATTTTATTCACAAAATATGACTTTAGGGCAACATTTATTTTTGATTTGAATTCAAGTTTTATAAATTAAAAGTTATCCTCAGGTAAGCTTGGATCTATAAATAAATTCAAATTTATAAATTTAAATTTATTATTATTAGGAAACGGTTTTTCTGTGGAAAACGTTTGTTTAAATTTAAAAAATAAAGAGTTGTATTGTGGATATCTGTGTTTTTATAATTTTAATAGATTGTGGATAACTAATTGTGTTATTTTATCCACAGTGATCTAGGTTGGTTATCCACAGGTAGTTTTGAATTTAAAAGCTGAACGGCTGGTTTGAGTAAATAAATTTAATTTGCTGTGACAGATGTGGATAACTTGGTTAGAATGGCGACCCTTCTTTAGGAAGGTATTTTTGAATTTAAATTGAATATAAATAGGGGTTTCACATGCTTTGGACGGACTGCTTAACTCGCTTGCGACAAGAGCTCTCTGATAATGTCTTTGCAATGTGGATTCGCCCACTCGTTGCCGAAGAAAAAGATGCGATCTTGCGTTTATATGCGCCGAATCCATATTGGACCCGCTATATTCAAGAACATCATTTAGAGTTAATTTCGATTTTGGCGGAACAATTGTCTGAAGGACGTGTACGTCAAGTTGAGGTTTTGGTTGATTCTCGGCCGGGCGCAATTTTAAATGCAAATGAATTGCCTGCAACAACAACAGCTGCTTTACAAAGTGAATCCTCTTCACGTAACCAACCTGTTTTAAAGCGAGAAGTAGAGAGCTTAGCGACATCTGCTCCACAAACTACAAATAAAAATAGTAAAAAACGCCAACTTAATCCGTTGTTTACCTTTTCGTTATTTGTTGAAGGGCGTTCTAACCAAATGGCTGCGGAAACTTGCCGTAAGGTACTCACGCAGTTAGGTGCATCGCAACATAACCCTTTATTTTTATATGGTCCAACAGGTTTAGGTAAAACGCATTTAATGCAGGCGGTAGGAAATGCACTGTTGCAAGCCAAGCCGAATGCACGTGTGATGTATATGACCGCCGAGAGTTTTGTACAGGACTTTGTAAGTTCGTTGCAAAAAGGCAAAGTTGAAGAATTTAAGAAAAATTGTCGTTCTTTAGATTTATTGCTGGTAGATGATATTCATCTTTTGGCAGGTAAAGAAGCCAGTTTGGTTGAGTTTTTCTATACATTCAATGCTTTACTTGATGAATCTAAACAGATTATTTTAACTTCCGATCGTTATCCAAAAGAGTTAACGGAGCTTGATCCTCGTTTAGTGTCACGTTTTTCTTGGGGGTTGTCGGTTGGGGTTGAGCCACCAGATATCGAAACGCGAATCGAAATTTTATTGAAAAAAGCTGAAAGTAGTGGGGTTGACCTACCTCGTAATTGTGCCTTGTTTATTGCACAGCAAGTGGTAGCCAATGTGCGTGAATTAGAAGGGGCTTTAAATAAGGTTGTCGCCATTTCACGGTTTAAAGGTGCTGCGATTGATTTGGATGTTGTGCGTGAGTCACTCAAAGATGTACTTGCGATTCGTGCACGTACGATTAGCACTGAAAATATTCAGCGTGTGGTGAGTGAGTATTTCCGCATTCCGCTTAAAGAATTGGTTGGGCCAAAACGAACACGCATTTATGCACGTCCACGTCAATTAGCAATGGGTCTGGCACGAGAATTGACAGGGGATAGTTTCCCTGAAATTGGAATGGCATTTGGTGGGCGAGATCATAGTACTGTTATGCATGCCTGTGAAAAAGTGCAGAGTCTAAAACAACAAGATCCTATTTTTAATGAGGATTGTAAAAATTTACTACGATTGCTGCAAAGTTAAGTGCTTGTTTGTTTGTGAAATGATTTTAATTTTACTGTGATTAAAAAAAATTAAAAATATTTCTTAAAAAGAAGTGAAGAATGAGTCTTATTTTTTGCTTCTTTTTTGTGCTTAATTTTCGAAATTTTTGTCATTAAATTAGGTTAGAATAGTCTAAGTTTTATTTTAATTTAAGGGTTAGCACGTGCGTTTAAAAATCGCGAAAGAGAGTTTGTTGAATGTCCTCTCTCATGTTGTAGGTGTGGTTGAACGTCGACATACCTTAAATATTTTATCAAATGTTAAAATTCAAGCTTCTGCTTCTGCATTAACTATTACAGGTTCTGACCTTGAGGTTGAGTTGGTGGCAAGTATGCCTTTTGCTGAAGGTGCTTGCTTGCAAGCAGGGGAGACGACTGTTCCTGCACGTAAGCTGATGGATATTTGTAAGTCTTTGCCTGCTGCGGCACTCATTGATTTGCACATTACAGAAGATCAGCGCTGTATTTTAAAATCGGGTAATAGTCGTTTTGTGCTTGGAACATTGGCGGCTGAAGATTATCCGTTACTCAGTTCTGAAACCACGCAAGGCACGCAGGTGCAAGTCACGCAGCGTGAATTGAAGCGTTTATTTGAAAAAACATCGTTTGCCATGGCAGTGCAAGATGTTCGCTTTTACTTAACAGGCACGCTACTAGAGATTGATCAAAATCAATTGCGTGCAGTTACAACAGATGGGCACCGTTTAGCATTATGTGAAACCAATGCAAGCTCAACAGCAGACCAAGTGTTACAAGCCATTGTGCCACGTAAAGCAGTTGGTGAATTGCAGCGTTTATTAAGTATTGAAGATCAGCCTTTGAGTGTTTTGATTGGTCGCGAATTATTAAATGTGACCATTTTAATGCCAAGTCGAGACAAAGAGCAGGGTGGTGTAACTGTCCGCTTTACCACAAAATTAATTGATGGAAAATTTCCTGATTATCGCCGTGTTATTCCACGTGGCGGTGATAAAAATGTCACGATTGCGCATGATTTATTTAAACAGTCTTTACAGCGTGTGGCAATTTTAAGTAATGAAAAATTACGCGGTGTGTTTTTAAATTTTTATACCGACACTTTACAATTACGTGCCAATAACCCTGAGCAAGATGAAGCAATTGAAGATATTGCAATTCAGTATCAAGGTGCGGGATTGGAAATGTCATTTAATGCACAGTACTTATTAGATGTATTGGGTGCATTGGACGGTGATGATGTGAATATGGTGATGAGCGAAGCCAATCAATCCGTTTTAGTTCAAGACCCAAGTTATCCTGACCAAACCTATGTGGTTATGCCAATGCGGGTTTAATTTAGACACGTTATGGCGATTTCACGTTTACATATCGAGCGTGTACGTAATATTCAAACGGCTGCATTGCAAAAATTGCAGCCGTTTAATGTTTTTTATGGTGAAAATGGTTCAGGTAAAACCTCTGCCTTAGAGGCGATTCATATTTTAGCAACAGGGCGCTCATTTCGAACCCATATTCCAAAACACTATATTCAAAACCAAAAAAATGATGCGCTGATTTTTGCTCAATCGGGGCAAGAAAAAATGGGGGTGCAAAAGCTTGCAACAGGTGAACAACTCATTAAGGTCAATGGCGACAGTATTGCCACGCAAGGACAATTGGCGCGTTTATTGCCTTTACAATTGATTGATCCATTGAGTACCGATTTAATTGATCATGGTGCCAAACTTAGACGGCAATTATTAGATTGGCTAATGTTCCACGTGGAACCTGATTTTTATACTGCGTGGCAATATTATGCTCGCGCCTTAAAACAGCGTAATAGTCTGCTTAAAACCTCACGTTCGCTACAATTAAAAGATCTAGAACCGTGGAACCAAATGTTAGCTGAATATGGCGAATTGCTGCATTCACAGCGTTTAAGTGTATTAGAACAATGGCAGCATTTTTTTCAGCAAGATTTAGCGCATTTACTGCCTAATCTACCAATTCAACTTGAGTATCGTGCTGGCTTTCATTCTGAACAAGGCTTATTACACGACTTACAGCAAGCACATTATAAAGATGTGGAACGGCGCTATACCGAACATGGGCCACATCGTGCCGATTTACGCTTTAAAACGGCCTTGGGAGATGCTGATGCGGTGTTGTCACGTGGACAAAAAAAGCTGTTGGTGATGGCATTAAAACTGTCACAGATTGCAATGCTACATGCGAGCAATAAGGAAACTGTGGTATTATTAGATGATCTGACGGCAGAACTTGATTTGACCGCACAGCGGCGTTTAATTGCACGTTTAAGCCAACTTGGCAGCCAAGTATTTTTGACAACTTTAGATCATGTTGCCGTACAAAAACATTTACATGATCTGTCTATTTCTTATCAATTATTTCATGTGGAAAAGGGTCAAATTCACGCTGTTGAACCCACCATTTAACAACTAGGGAGTCACCATGAGTTCAGAGTCTCAACCTGCTTCTCCAACAGAACAAACCAATGAAAAGGCTTACGATTCCTCTAGTATTAAAGTATTAAGAGGTTTAGACGCAGTACGTAAGCGTCCGGGTATGTATATTGGTGATACGGACGATGGTTCAGGTTTGCATCACATGGTGTTTGAAGTGGTGGATAATGCCATTGATGAAGCCTTAGCAGGACACTGTGATGAAATCGTGGTGACGATTCATGAAGATGAATCTGTGAGTATTTCTGATAATGGTCGTGGTATTCCAACTGATATTCACCCAGAAGAAGGTGTGTCAGCAGCAGAAGTGATTTTAACCATTTTGCATGCTGGCGGTAAATTTGACGACAACAGCTATAAAGTGTCGGGTGGTTTGCATGGCGTAGGCGTATCGGTAGTGAATGCACTATCGAGCCAATTGCAATTGACGATTCACCGTGCAGGTCAAATCCATGAGCAAGAATATCGTCATGGTGACCCACAATACCCATTAAAAGTCGTGGGTGAAACGACCACTACAGGTACTAAAGTTCGCTTTTGGCCAAGTGCTGAAACCTTCAGCCAAACCATCTTTAATGTCGATATTTTAGCACGCCGTTTACGTGAGCTTTCATTTTTGAATGCAGGCGTGAAAATTATCCTACGTGATGAGCGAGTTAATTTCGAACATCTATATGCCTATGAAGGTGGCTTATCTGAATTTGTAAAATATATTAACCAAGGTAAAACCCACCTCAACGAGATTTTTCATTTTACAACCCAAGCTGAAAATGGCATTGGTGTTGAAGTTGCGTTGCAATGGAATGACAGCTATCAAGAAAATGTACGTTGCTTTACCAATAATATTCCACAAAAAGATGGTGGAACGCATTTGGCCGGTTTTCGTGCTGCCTTAACCCGTGGCTTAAACAGTTACATGGAAAATGAAAGCTTACTCAAAAAAGAGAAAGTGGCTGTTACAGGGGATGATGCCCGCGAAGGTTTAACCGCGATTATTTCGGTCAAAGTGCCTGATCCAAAATTCTCATCACAAACCAAAGAGAAATTGGTTTCAAGTGAGGTTAAGCCTGCGGTTGAACAGGCAATGAACAAAGAGTTTTCGGCATATTTGCTAGAAAACCCGCAAGCGGCAAAATCAATTGCAGGTAAAATTATTGATGCAGCACGCGCGCGTGATGCAGCACGTAAAGCCCGTGAAATGACGCGTCGTAAAAATGCGTTAGATATTGCTGGTTTACCGGGTAAATTAGCTGATTGCCAAGAAAAAGATCCGGCGTTATCTGAACTTTACTTGGTCGAGGGTGACTCGGCAGGTGGTTCTGCTAAGCAAGGGCGTAACCGTAAAATGCAGGCGATTTTGCCCCTTAAAGGTAAAATCTTAAACGTGGAACGTGCCCGTTTTGACAAAATGATTTCAAGCCAAGAAGTCGGTACGCTCATTACTGCGCTTGGTTGTGGTATCGGTCGTGAAGAATATAACCCAGACAAACTGCGTTATCATAAAATTATTATTATGACCGATGCCGACGTGGATGGTTCACACATTCGTACCTTGTTGTTGACGTTCTTCTTCCGTCAAATGCCGGAATTGGTTGAACGCGGTTATATCTATATTGCTCAGCCGCCGTTATATAAGCTGAAAAAAGGCAAAAATGAGCAATATATTAAAGATAATGATGCACTCGAAACCTATTTAATTTCGAATGCCATTGATGAGCTTGGCTTGCACATTAGCGCAGAAGCACCGGCGATTTCAGGCACAGCTTTAGCTAAAGTGATTGAAGATTACCAAGTTTCGCAAAAAAGTTTAACACGTTTAACGCAGCGTTATCCGGCAAGTTTACTTGATGGTTTGCTTGAACTTGAGCATTTTAAAATTGATCAAAATCAAGATGAAGCGTATGTACAGGCTTGGGCTGAACAATTACAAAACGCAATTGTGAAACTACAGCCAAGCTTGCGCCCTGAAATTTCGTTAGAGCGTTTTGAAACCGAAGCAGAAGATGGCGTGAAGTCGGCACATTATTGGCCACGTATTACGATATATGTGCATAACTTGCCGCATCATTACTTGCTCGACTCAGGTTTACTTAATTCGGCCGAGTATGCACGCTTACTGAAAAACTCAAGAAGTTGGTTTACTTTGCTTGAAGATGGCGCCTATTTGCAAAAAGGTGAGCGTAAGATTCAAGTTACGAATTTCCATCAAGTCTGGCAACACATTTTGCAAGATTCACGCCGTGGCATGATGATTCAACGTTATAAAGGTTTGGGTGAGATGAATGCTGAGCAATTATGGGAAACGACAATGGATCCTGAAAATCGTAACATGCTACAAGTGACGATTGATGATGCCATTGAAGCGGATCGTATGTTCTCTTGTTTGATGGGGGATGATGTAGAACCGCGTCGTGCCTTTATTGAAGAAAATGCGCTCAATGCAGATATTGATGCTTAAATGAAATATTAAAAAAGCATCCTTCGGGATGCTTTTTTGTTTTTATCTTAACCAAATAACTTTAAAGTATTACCAAAGCCGTAACCAATTCCAATGAGTAAGGCAATCCAGACAAATGCGCCGATGAGATTATAGGTTAAAAATAATAAGTAGTTCATGTGGCTAGAGCCTGCTGCAAAGGGGGCAAATGAGCGAGCAAAAGGAATAAAACGTGCCAACAAAATTGTTTTTCCACCATGGCGTGCGAAATAGTCATGGGTTTTATATAAATATTCTTGTTTAATGAAACGAGACTTTATATTTAAAACTTTACATCCTAAAGATTTGCCAATATGGTAATTAACGATATAACCTAAAGTTGCTGCAATAAACAATAGCCCAATCATATGGCTCACTTGTAAGGTTTCTGAGGTTGCACAGAGCGCACCAATTGCAAGTAAAAGGCTATCACCAGGCAAAAAAAACATAAAAATAAATGCAGTTTCAGCAAAAATAATCAGAAATAAAATCGCATAAATCCACACCCCATAGTCTTGTAATAGAATGGGAAGGTAATGCTCAAAACTCATTAAAAAATCAAGAAAATCCATTCGATGGCAACAATCCTAACAATGGTATTTGACTAACATAATTACAGTCTTTCAATACAATAATTGATCTACTTCGTACACACAAGATTCATTTATATAAGTGCAGGAGTATAACGAGCTTGCTCTGATTGCTCAATGTGCTGCCGATTGTTTCAGTAAATGTATCAAAATATATACTTTTATTGGCTGAAGCAAATGTGCTGTACTGCGACCTTGTCAAAGAGGATGTTATCATGTGCTTCTTCATCATGATTAAAGCGAAATAAGCGTGAATACCGCGTTACAACAAGCATTGATGCAATCATCTGTTCGTTATGTATTAAAGATGAGTATGTTTTTTTATTTGAGTATGAGCAGCCCTGTCTTTGCAGCACAAGAGACTTGGCAACAACTTTATAAAAGCAAGGATTTGGCGCTTTATCTTGATCGGGGTGTTATTTTTGATCAAAAACAACGTAACATGTTGGTTTGGGTTAAAAATGTACAGGCTCAGAAAATTATTTACACACAATATTTGGTGCAATGTAAGCCAACTGAACAGTTTAAAATTGTGAATGTAAATGCCAAGGATAAGCAAACTGGAAAAGGTTTGGATATTCGATTGGGTGAACAACCCAATAAGATGCATCGTGCACCTGCTAAAAGTCCTGCTGAATATGTGGTGAATGCAATATGTGGTAACAATGTGGTAGATAAAAAAGCATTGCATTCTCACAGCTAAAAAACCGCTCAAGCGTTAAGTACGTAGAGCGGTCGGTTAGGTGAGATTTAAAGGTTATTTAATCTTCAAAAGAGGCTTCGAGTTCCTCTAATTCCATCATTAACTCAAGCAGCTGTTCTTCCGCTTGTGCCAGTTTTGCTTTAAGTTCGGTTTGTTCATTCATGATTTTGAGTAAATCATCTTTACGGTTGGCATCGTATAGGGCGCTATCGCCAAGTAAAAGCTCAATTTCGGCTAGGCGAGGTTGAATTTTGGCGATTTGTGCTTCAATTTTTTCAATATTTTTACGAATTGGACGACTCAGTTCACGTTGACGTGCTGCTTCTTTACGTTGTGCTTCTTTGTCGAGTTTTGAAATAGTGGGTGTTACGACCACCTGTGATTTGACAGGTGCAGCAGGTTGTTGCCCATTTTTCATCATATCAATACGGGCTTGGCGCAACCAATCGGCGTAGGCAGTTAAATCGCCATCAAATTCACGACTGCGTCCACCATGCACTAAAATTAGCTCATCGCAGACACTAGCAATCAATTGACGTTCGTGTGAAACCAAAACCACTGCACCTTCAAAATCTTGTAATGCCATAGTTAAAGCGTGACGCATATCTAGGTCTAAATGGTTGGTTGGTTCATCTAGAATTAACACATTCGGACGTTTCCAGACAATTAATGCCAATGCAAGGCGGGCACGTTCACCACCGGAAAAGCTTTCACTTGGCGTATCCATACGTTCGCCACTAAAACCAAAACTGCCTAAAAATGAACGTAAGCTGGCTTCACTGATCTTTTTATCTGCGATTCGTGCCAATTGTAGCATTGGGCTAGCATTGCCATCTAAAGCATCCATTTGGTGCTGGGCAAAATAACCAATATTAAGTAATTCTGAATCTTTACGTGTGCCTTGCAGTAATGCTAAATCACCGACTAAAGATTTAATCAGCGTCGATTTACCCGCACCATTCATTCCCAGCAAACCAATACGGCTGGTCGGGGTGATTTGTAAATTGACATTGGTGACAATTAACTTTTCGCCATAACCAATATCGGCACTTTCAAGCTCTAGTAGTGGCGAACTCATTTTGGTTGGTTCACGGAATGAGAAGGTGAAAGGCGTATCGACATGCGCCGCAGAAAGTTCCTGCATGCGTTCTAATTGTTTGATACGGCTTTGTGCTTGCTTGGCTTTGGTGGCTTGGGCTTTAAAGCGGTCGATATATTTTTGCAAATGCGCACGGGTGGCAAGTTGCTTTTCATAGGCTTGTTGTTGTTGTGCCAAACGTTCGCTACGGGTACGTTCAAAGGTTGAATAGTTACCTGTATACAGAATTAATTCTTGATTTTCGATATGTAAGATATGATCGGTAATCGCATCTAAGAAATCGCGGTCATGCGAAATCAGCACCAACGTGCCCGCGTAGGCTTTTAACCAATCTTCAAGCCATAAAATAGCATCTAAGTCTAAATGGTTGGTTGGTTCGTCCAGTAATAATAAGTCTGAACGGCTCATGAGGGTACGCGCCAAATTCAAACGCATGCGCCAACCACCTGAAAAACTCGATACATCGAGCTGCGATTGATGCTCAAAGAAGCCTAAACCCGCCATCAATTGCGAAGCTTTAGCGGGTGCAGAATAACCGCTAATTTCATCAAAACGACCGTAAAGCGTGGCAAGATCGTGATCGTTGAAGTTTTCAGGTTGATCCAACTGTTGTTGAATGCTCCAATATTCTTCATCCCCCGACAGCACAAAATCAATTGCTTTCATATCAAGCGCTTTAATTTCTTGTGCCATATGTGCCACAGTCCAGACATTTGGACGCGTCAGGCTGCCTGTGTCAGATTCCATACCGCCTAAAAGTGCTGAAAATAGGGTTGATTTACCTGCGCCATTCACGCCCGTTAAACCAATTTTCCAACCTGGATGAAGCTGCATCGAGGCTTTTTGGAATAACACACGGCCGCCGCGACGGATACTCAATTGATCAAGTTGAATCATAGGTGGGGTCTAAATACTTTAAAGTTGGGATATTTTAATCGGGATTGCCTGTGAATACCAAATAGATCATCAAAATGCTGGGGATTTTTATTTGCTTTTGAAATGTGCAAGATTTACCCGTGTCAAGATTGTGTTATAATTTTCGATTGAATTTTGCCGTTCGGCAACCAAGATTTTGAGGAAAGCCCATCATGAATGCTCAAGCTTTAGAGATTACAGATAATGCTGCTAAAAAAGTGCGCCAACTTCGTGACAGTGAGGGCAATCAAGACCTGATGTTACGTGTGTATGTGACGGGCGGTGGTTGTTCAGGTTTTTCTTATGGATTTAACTTTGCCGATAATGCCAATGAAGATGATGCCGCTTTTGAAAATGGTGATGTGAAAATGTTGGTTGATGCATTGAGCTATCAATATTTAGTGGGTTCAGTGGTTGATTATGTAGAAGGTTTAGAAGGTTCACGTTTTATTATTCAAAACCCAAATGCAACCACCACCTGTGGTTGTGGTTCATCGTTTTCGATTTAAGCTGTTATATCAATTTAAAAAGCGCCATTTGGCGCTTTTTTTTTGAATATGTTTAAACGGCTGTGATCGTGCCTAAAATACGTAAGCCTGTTGCACCTGTAACCGCAGGTAAATTGCCGCTTTGTTGATGCATAAAGCGCATGGCAAGCCAAGCAAAGGCAGTGGCTTCCACCCATGTTGGTGCTAAACCGAGTACATCGGTCGATTGCACCGACCAATGGTGCTTACGCAAACGCCAACGCAGTTGTTCTAAAACATGCGAATTATATGCACCACCACCACAGACATATACTTCACCATGTTCTAAGCCTGAACGATAAATGGCTTTTTGAATGGCACGCACGGTAAGTTTAGCCAAAGTCGCTTGGATATTTTCAGGCGTGTCTTCTAATTCTTGATAAGTCACATCATTGCGCCAATCAATCAGCTGATCATCTAGCCAATCTAAATTAAAATCTTCACGCCCTGTACTTTTAGGTGGCTCTTTTGAAAAGAATTCGTGCTCGTATAAACGGTCCATTAACGAACGAATTGGCGTGCCATAGGCAGCCCAATCGCCATTTTCATCGAAAGGCTGACCTGTGTAACGCTCGCACCATGCATCCATTAAAATATTGGCAGGACCTGTATCGAAGCCATACACCGCTTCAGGTTGATTGGCAGGTAAAATACTGACATTGGCAATGCCACCTAAATTTAAAATTACCCGATCAATTGACGCATGTTGAAAAACGGCTTGATGAAAAGCAGGTACAAGAGGTGCACCTTGTCCGCCTGCTGCCATATCACGCCGTCTAAAATCGGAAATCACGGGCAGTTGGGTGATTTCGGTAATAATATTGGGGTCGCCAATTTGCAAGGTAAAACCAAACTCTGGACGATGACGAATGGTTTGCCCATGACTACCAATGGCTTTAATTTGACTGCGATCTAATTGGTACTCATCAATCAGTTGGTTAATGCCATGACCAATCATTTTGGCAAGCGCCACATCTGCCTTGCCCATCCGATCAATTTCATTGTCATCAGGTAAGGTTAACGCCATTAACTCATCTTGAAGGTCTGGGTCGAATGGAATCGTGAGAGTTGCATGAAGTTGTAGCGGATGAAAAGAAGCCGCAACAATATCGACCCCATCCATACTTGTTCCCGTCATTACCCCAATATAGATCTCTGACATGTGCAACAAAGCCTGCAATACGCTGAAAAAGTGTTAGTATATCGCACAAATTGAATAACTGATGTGTTTGGATTTTGTGATGTCGAATTTCTTACCTGCTGAAGAACAGCTTGCCCTAATCCAACGTGGCACGCATGAAATTATCTCTCAAGAAGATTTACTGAAAAAGTTAAAACAGGATCGTCCTTTAAAAGTCAAAGCGGGATTTGATCCAACTGCGCCTGACTTACATTTAGGCCATACGGTTCTGATTAACAAACTCAAAACCTTTCAAGATTTGGGTCACGAGGTTTATTTCTTAATTGGTGACTATACCGCCATGATTGGTGATCCAACAGGCAAAAGCGCAACCCGTCCGCCGTTATCGCGTGAGCAAGTATTGGAAAATGCCAAAACCTATCAAGAACAAGTATTTAAAATTTTAGATCCGCAAAAAACCAAAGTGGTGTTTAACTCAGAATGGTTTGCCGAAAAAACAGCGGCAGATTTAATTCAACTGGCATCACAGCAAACGGTTGCGCGTATGCTTGAGCGTGATGACTTCACCAAGCGCTATAACAACCAACAACCGATTGCCATTCACGAATTTTTGTATCCATTAGTACAAGGTTATGACTCAGTTGCACTTGAAGCAGACGTAGAGTTAGGCGGTACCGACCAAACCTTTAACTTGTTAATGGGGCGTACTCTACAAGGGCGTTATAACCAAGAAGCACAAGTGTGTATCACTGTGCCTATTTTAGAAGGTTTAGATGGCGTGAATAAAATGTCTAAATCTTTAGGTAACTATATTGGTGTATTTGATGCACCGGGCGCAATTTATCAAAAAATCTTGTCGATGCCAGACAGCTTAATTGAACGTTATTTCGATTTACTCAGCTTTAAAACCGTTGAAGAAATTCAAGCGTTATTAAAAGAAATGGCAGAAGGGCGTAATCCACAAGAAATTAAACGCATTCTTGCGCTTGAGTTAGTGGAACGTTTCCACGATGCCGAAGCTGCTGAAAATGCACATAAAGGTGCAGGTAACATTATTACTGAAGGTGAACTTCCAGAAGGAACACCAGAAGTCACCATTTCACGGGGGCAATTCGGCGGTGAAATGTTTATTGCCTCTATTGTACGTGAAGCGGGCTTAGCCAAAAATGCCGCTGGTGCAAAAGACGCCGTGGCCCGTGGTGCGGTAAAAGTCGACTGGAATGTGGTAGATGCAAGCTACTCAGTTAAAGAAAACGTCACTTTAATTATTCAATCGGGTAAAAAAGCCATTGCAAAGGTGACTTTTACCGACTAATGAGAAAATAATTTCTGTAAAAATCAGGCAATCGATAAAAAGATTGCCTTTTTTATGCCAAAAATGCAGAAAAAACCAACAAAAAACACCAAAAAGCCTAAAAAACATTCGCTCAAACAAAAACAATGAAAAAAGGTATTGTATTGGTTTAGAAATGCTGTAGAATGCACATCCATCGGCGGTGATGAGAAATAAAACTTGTTGATAAACAGGCAGTTAGCACGAAGTGCTGAATTGAATGATTATTAAATAAGTTAAAAATATTTCGAATTACTAGTTGACTTTCTTTTTAAAGAGAGTAATATGGCCGACCTAGCTTGATGATGACGAATCATTA
>NZ_VTDK01000010.1:0-50125 GCF_035615575.1 Acinetobacter sp. MD2 | reverse complement strand
TAATGATTCGTCATCATCAAGCTAGGTCGGCCATATTACTCTCTTTAAAAAGAAAGTCAACTAGTAATTCGAAATATTTTTAACTTATTTAATAATCATTCAATTCAGCACTTTGTGCTAACTTCCTGTTTATCAACAAGTTTTATTTCTCATCACCGCCGATGGATGTGCATTCTACAGCATTTCTAAACCAATACAAGCTTTTTTTAAATTCTTTTTTACCAACCGTATAAACTTTAAACTCAAAACACACAAACCACTGTTTTTTATCAATTATTATTTTTAGACTTTTGCACTGATTTAAATCAATTTAGCTCAGTGCATGTCATATTGTAGACTTTTAGCGTCTTAATGCTTCTTTTTCACGCTGTCTTGCTGCTTTTTCAACTTTTTCACGCGCACGTTGACGTTTTAATGGTGATAAATAGTCAACAAAAAGCTTGCCATCTAAGTGATCCATTTCATGTTGAATACAAACAGCAAGTAAACCATCTGCATCAATTTCAATTTTTTCACCATCAAGGTTTAAAGCTTCAATTTTGACACGTGACGGACGAGCAACTTTGTCGTATATTTGAGGAACAGATAAGCAACCTTCTTCATAAGGCTGTGTATCTTCTGTTAATGGGGTTAGTTTAGGGTTAATAAAAACAAGGGGCTGATCTTTGTTTTCAGAAATATCCATAACGATAAGCTGAATATGTTGATCGACCTGCGTTGCAGCCAAACCAATACCCGGCGCGTCATACATGGTTTCAAACATATCTGCAGCTAGCTGACGAATTTCAGCCGTAACTTCTTTCACTGGTTGCGCAATGGTACGTAGGCGTGGGTCTGGGAAACTTAGAATAGGTAATAAGGCCATAAAGCCCTCCTCTACAAAACAAATTTCTTTCATTTATAGCAAATGAAGAAATAAGAATTCTACTTCAATAGAAAAACGCGATATAAGTTCGTTATTATAGCGCAATTACAAATATCCATTTAGGAAATATGATAATGAAAAAGGTTTTAGTGGGGAAAAACCAGTTCTCAGGTTCAAAAGTAAAACGACATCTTGCCGCTCTTGTCTTAGGGCTAAGCCTTAGTACTTGTTTTGTTTATCAAACCCATGCATCACCAAATCCGACACCTGCTGTTCTAAAAACCAATGCCCCTCATGTCTATGTGGTCCGTAAAGGTGATACTTTATGGGCAATTGCAGGCAAATTTCTGAAAAGCCCATGGCGCTGGACAGAAATTTGGGCCAATAATCGTCATGTAAAGAATCCACATTGGATTTACCCTGGCGACCGCCTATTACTCTGCTCATATCAAGGACGACCACTAATTGGTAAAGATGAAGGTGACGGCTGTGAAGGAATTGTACGCCGCCATTTAGGTGCAATTAACCTAAAACCTCAAGTGCGTGTTGAAAGTGACGATGCTATTTCAATTATTCCATTAAAAGACATTGAAGTTTGGCTCAAGCGTGCCACTATTTTAGCACCAGATTCAGTTAAGAATACGCCATATGTGGTTGGTGCAGCAGATGAACGCTTGCTTGCAGGTATTGGGCAAACCATTTATGTTAAAGGGAATGGACTTAACATTGGACAACGCTACGGCATATACCGTGAAACTTCACCCTATACTGCTTTAGATGCCAATAAAAAATCTCATACCGTTGCAATTGAGCTTTTAGAAGTCGCAACAGGGATTAGCACCAATCAAGAAGGTGAAATCACCACCCTTGAACTAGATAAAAGTTATGACAAAGAAGTACGGCGTGGCGATATAATTTTGCCAGAATTGTCTGCAGACTTGCCAAGTTACTTCTACACCAGCTCACAAAATCAAGTGACTGAAAATGGAAAAATTATTCGCGTACTTGATAATATTGGCAGTGCAGCTAAAAATAGTATTGTCACGATTGACCGTGGTCGCTTAGAAGGTACGCAAGCAGGTCAAGTGTTTAAGGTGTATCAACAAGGGGCTATGGTTACCGACATCAAAACGGGTAAAAAAATCACCTTACCCAAAGAAGCTGTCGGCACTATTATGATTTTGCGCAGTTTTGATCATTTAAGTTATGCCTATGTCTTAGAAAGTACTCTGCCTATTAAAACTGGGGCTTTTATCGCTCCACCAATGGCTTCTGATTAAAGGAATAGCCAATGTTGAATCAAATATCAGCGCCGCATTTATCCTGCATTCAGCTTTGGTATTTGGTTCAGCATTCTTATAGTGCTTACCATAAACTCATCACACATTTTGGCAGTAGCGATGCGGCAATTCACCCTAAGAACTTACAACGCTGGTCAGAGTTAAATCTTCATAAAAATCATATTGAACGTGCTAAACAGTTTCATACCCAACAAGAACAACACAGATTTGCACAAACCTTAGCACTTATTGAGCAACATTGTGACTTCATTTGCATCACACAAGATTCAACCTACCCCACCCAACTGCTGCCTTATGATGATCGGCCACCGATTTTATTTGGACAAGGCAATGTTTTACATTTAAGCCAACCACAAGTTGCAATTGTTGGCGGCCGCAAAGCATCACAGCAAGGCTTACAAATTGCCTATGATTTTGCCTATTATTTGGCAGAAAAAGGCTTTTATATTACCAGTGGTTTGGCCTTAGGAATCGATGCTGCTGCACATTCAGGTGGTTTACAGCATCAACGTACCATTGCAGTAATGGGCACTGGCATTGAGCAAACCTATCCGTCATCACACGCAAGGTTACGGCAAAACATCATTGCTCAAGGTGGTACAATCATTACAGAATTTCTTCCAAAAACTTTACCCTTGGCAGGTTATTTTCCACGCCGAAATCGAATTGTCAGCGGCTTAAGTCTTGGGGTTGTTGTTGCTGAGGCAGCACTCAAAAGTGGCTCGATTACCACAGCACAGGCTGCAGCTACACAAGGAAAAATAATTTTTGCGATTCCTGGACACATTTATCAAGAACAAAATCGAGGTTGTCATCAACTCATTCGTGAAGGGGCTATTTTAGTCGATCATCCTGAACAAGTACTTGAAGATTTAGCTTTACCAACCCAATGGCAAATGCAACCGCAACCGCAACCGCAACCGCAACCGCAACCGCAACCGCAACCGCAACCGCAACCGCAACCGCAACCGCAACCGCAACCGCAACCGCAACCGCAAGATATTCCAACGCACTTACAGGCTATTTATCAAGAGCTTGATTGGGTAGGAGTCGATTTAGATCAATTAGCATTGCGCTTAAAACAACCTGCTAATGTACTGTCAGCACAGCTGATGGAACTCGAGCTTCTTGGCTTGTGCTTACAGCAAGCAGGACGGTATAGTCGTAGCCATTCTCTATAAATTGATTTTGGCGCAAACATAATGATCACCTCCTCCGCTGCACAAGCTGCACAACTTCTCAAAAGAGGCCAAGTTTTAGCTTACCCAACTGAAGCCGTTTGGGGCTTAGGCTGTGACCCATTTAGCCAAGATGCATTTTCTCAAATTCTAAGACTAAAACAACGTCCAATTGAAAAAGGTGTGATTTTACTCGCATCATCGATTGCACAAATTGAACACTTACTCACCCCATTAGAAGCCAAAATGCAACAACGCATTATTGATAGTTGGTCTCACAAAAAAGTAGATGATCAGGCTGTTACTTGGCTTTTACCAAGCCATGCCACTATTCCAAATTGGATTACAGGACAACACCCAACTGTTGCCGTACGGGTTACCCAGCACCCATTGTGCCAACGCTTATGTGAGGAACTTGGTCATTTTATTGTATCAACAAGTGCCAATCCTGCGGGTTTAGCACCTGCACAAAATATAAAACAAGCACAAACCTATTTTTCAGAACAGGTAAATTATTTAACTGGAGATCTTGGTTTAAGCCCTCTCCCAAGTAAAATTATTGATGCACTTTCAGGACAGGTGATTCGAGAATAATCAAAAAATAGGCAAAAAAAAGCTCAGTCAAAAGAGGTTGTGACTGAGCGAAAATGAGTTCGAGGTATCATAGGTTTACAGCCAATTACGATATCTTTGTCGACTTTCGTCTGAGAACGAAGGCGATTATGGATGATTTTATTTTAATTTAAAAATAGTTTTTATGTCTTAATATTTTAAGTTTAATTTAATAAAACCCATATATAGCAATCATCGAACACATTAAAACAAACCACAATTCATAGTAAGTAATAGTTTAAATCTATATAAAAACATCATCATCCATGTGTTTATATTCATGCTAGGAATAAGGTACTTTTTAGTTCTCAAAAGTTATCTAATTATTTGTTATTTTAAAAATAATTATTGAATCAATCAAACTGCTTTGTGCGCGCTTACAAGCTTCAGCATCATATTTAACGCCGTAAAACGGTTTGCCAATTACCGTTGATTTTCGAGCATCTGTGGATTTTGAGAACGTAGCATTCGACAACTCTAAACGGCATGATATAAAAGTTAAACTTACATTGGATCTTAAACCGATACTTTTTTTTCAAATAAATTGCTATTGCATTTTGATTTTTTATACTTATTGCTTGGCAAGATCAATTTATTGAATAATTTCTTTTGCAGCATATAAATGCTGAAATTTCGGCTACTTCATCAGCAAGGTAATAAAAAAACCACCCGAAGGCGGTTCTAATCAACTTAATAACGGCGGAACACTTGCCAAATCGAAAGCAAAAGTAACCCACTAAAAAATACAAGTGACCATACAGGTAATGACTGTCCTAAAAAGGTCCAATCAATTTTGGCACATTCACCCGAACCCGTAAGTACCTGTGAAAGGACATCTTTCCACGGTAAAACATTAACCAAATAATTCAAACCCGGCCCACAGCTTGGAACTTGGTCAGGTGGTAAGTGCTGAATCCAAACATGACGCGTTGCCACACCCGCAGACCACAGCACACCCAATCCTGCAAGTGCAGCATAAATACGCTTCATCGCCGTTGAATTTGGGTTATGAATCAAGGCAATTAAGGCGAAAACACCCATCGCCATGAGTCCAACACGCTGAAAAATACACAGCGGACACGGCTCTAGGCCTTTGAAATGTTCAAGATATAAAGCAAATGACATCCCAATAATACTGCTAAGCAGCAATAGGGCATTCACGTGGCGATAACTGACTCGCAAAGGTATATCCTCTTTTCGTTTAACGAAATTGCTGTAAATATTCTGTAAATGGTGGTGCAGGCTGCTGCTCTAATTGCTGCTGAGCATCGAGTGACTGCTGCACCAAAGCTGTAAAATAATCCTGCTGCTCTGCCGATAATTGATGCTGTTGTAATTGAGCAGTATGGTTTTGGGCAAGATCACTTCCCATTTTCCATGTCCCACCAAAATGTAGCATATCTTCAATCACCCTTGCAGAAGGAGTTTTGCTTGGGTCTTGCGTACGAATAAGCATGGTTGCTAACGCTGAACTATACAATACTGATTGGCTACTTTCATCAAATAATCCTGCAAGCGTTTGCATCGCATTTAAATGCAAATTCAACCAGTCGGTTAAAGTATAAATTGCTTGTGGCGTTTGTATATTGAGCTTTGGTGCACGACCTTGCTCAACTACTGCAAGATGGTTTTGCTCAATTAAACTTTGCTCGGTCTCACTAATTTCAGGGCTGTCTTGCAACAAACAATACAATGCCAAAACTTCTAAAAATGCAGCACTATGTTCATCAATGCCAATTGGACTATATGGATTGACATCTACCGCACGTAATTCGACATAAGCCACACCACGGTTTTGCAATGCTTGCGATGGCGTTTCATTAGCTTGTGGAATTTGTTTAGGACGAATCAAACTGTAATATTCATTTTCAATTTGCAAAACATGGTCATTAATTTGAATTGGCTCGCCTTGTTCATCGTCTAGCCCAAGTGCAGTAAATTCAGGATACGGTGTTTTAATTGCCCGTTGTAAGCCTTGCAAATACGCATCTAGGTTATTGTAATGAATGCCTAACTGCTTTTGCGCCGAGTTTTGATAACCATGCTTACCCATGCGTAATGCAGTTGCATAAGGTAAATGTAGTGTTCCCCCAACGAGTGGGGTTAAATGATGCTCACGACCAATTAAAAAACTGCGGCAGACGGTCGGGCTTGCACCCAATAAATACACCACCATTGGGATGAAGCGAATGAAATTACGAATCATGCCAAAATAACGTTGGCTACGATAATCTTGTAAACTTAACTTTTTAAGTTGAGGATCGAGCTCATTTTTTTGTAGCTCAAGAAACAAATTATCTGGAAAAGAAATATTGTAATGCACCCCTGCAATAGTTTGCATACGGCGACCATAACGTACACCCAAACCTTTCCGATACAACGTTTTAAATAAACCAATATTGGAACTGCCGTATTCTGCTAAACGAATTTGCTGTTCATCTTGATCGAGCATACACGGCATAGACATTGGCCACAGCTTCTCCCCTTCAGCCAATTGCTGATTCACAACTGCATGTATGTCTGTTAAATAAGCCAATGCTGCGGTAATTGAGCTTTGTGGTGGGGTAATAAATTCAAGTAACGCTTCTGAATAATCGGTGGTGATATGCGGATGAGTTAATGCCGAACCTAAACCTTTTGGATGAGACAATTGCGACAAATAACCATCATGCTGCATACGCAAACTTTCTCGCTCAATCCCTCGTAATGTGCCTTGCAATAAGGAAGCATTGACCCACGCAGGGACAACAAAAGATTGTGCATTCGCTTGACTCATACAGATTTACTCACCTGAATTCTAAATTTTCGATTTTACTCATCAAACTTCTTGCATCGCCCAATGTATTCCGTCTAAATTGCCAGAACATTAGCACAATAAAAGAAGTTTACTGTCTGTTCAAATGAACTAGACAAACATGTTTAGCTTACAAGGTCTTGCCGCTTGTGCAAGGCTGTTCAGCATATTATTCAAAATAAAGCATCTTAAAGATGTGCTTTTATAAGAATCACTTCAAAAAAACAATCGCTATTTTTAGAACAGAGCATATCAAAACCTTATTTTCATGCTGTATTGTTTAGTTGATGGCTCAGCTTGCCCCCTTTTTGCGCTATATTTCTATACAAAATTACAACGCGATCTTAATGCTCAAATCATACTCATTCGCTACAACACAAGTATTAAACTAAAGGTTTGAAGGAATACACCATGAACAAAACCCTCTTGGGGCTACTCATTAGCGCTCCTCTTGCGTTATCTGCTTGTAGCACGCTTTCAACACAACCACGTAGTTTTGACCAACTCGGTCATTTCAGCAGTTATCCACTCAATAATCAAACCTTTCGTATTGGCTTTAAAACCGAACGTGATATGAGCTATGGCAGTGCACAAGAAATTGCACTCGTGAAAGCTGCACAAACTACATTACAACAAGGGTTCCGTTATTTTAAAGTCGTAAATGACCCGAGTAATCACAACCAAGCGCCTATGCAGCATCGTGTAGTTTACCCTGCACCACCACCAATGTTTTATCCTTATAGTCCTTATCGTCATATGGGTTTTTATGACCCATTCTTTAATAGCCCACAAGTCGTTACCTTTAGCGATCCCACCGAAGTGTCTTACACCATTGTCTGCTTTAAAGAGAAGCAACGCCATCCTGATGACGCATTTGATGCTAGCCTCATTTTAAAGTCATTAGGGGCAAAATATGGCTTAAGTCCATTTGGTGATATGCTACCTGCTTCAACCTCCACCACCCCTTGATTTAGGACGGCGCAATGGGTCTTACCACTCAACCAGACTCTCCCAACTTACAACGCAGCAAACGCTTTGCTAGCATTGCCTTAATCATTGCGATTATTGCATGGCTTATTTTGATTGTGAGTGCAAAATTTTTTCCGCAAGACACGCAGCTCATTCATATTTTAATGTTGGGTGCAGAAGCAGGCGTGGTGGGTGGACTTGCAGATTGGTACGCCATTACCGTGTTATTTCGTAATCCGTTTGGGCAGTTGCCCATTCCACGGTTTTTACGTGACCACACCGAAATTATTCCACGTAACAAAGCCCGCATTGCAGAATCGATGGGACGATTTGTCCAAGAAAATTTTTTATCACCAAATGTTGTGCAAAAAACCTTGGCTCAAACCGATTTAAGCATGAGTTTAGGCAAATGGCTTGCTTCACCACAAAATAGCCAACAAGTGACTTTATTAATGCAACAAAGCTTGCCCAAAGTATTCGACTTTGTTGGACAAGAACAAATTGCCCGTTTCATTCAAACCAATAGCGTGCAGTGGGTACGCAACACCCAAATTAATGGTCTTGCCAGTGAAATGTTACATGCCATTTTAGACAACGACTTTCATCAAGATTTATTACAACATGGCTTAGATATGGCGCATGAATGGGTGATTGCACACCCTGAACAAATGCGCGATATGACAGAAAAAGTCTTTAAAGAATTGGGCGTTGGAAAACTTGCGAAAGGTTTTCATTGGATTGGCATCGACATTCAGCAGCGTAGTATCGACAGTTTATTAATTAAAGTAGAAGCCATGCTCGCCGACCCTGAGCATCCGTGGCGGCAGCACATTGAAAATTATGCACATGGCTTAATGCATGCTTTGGCAGATGCCAATAGCAATGCCAGTATTCGGCTAAATGCCACGAAAAATGCATTGCTCGAAAGTCCACAAATGCTTAACTTCATGAGTGGTGCAGTGGTCATTTTATGTCAAGCGATTAAGCAAGATTTAGAAAAAACCAATTCAGGGATTGCACTCAATTTACGTGCAGCAATTGAATTATTAGGGGATAATTTAATCCAAAACAATGATGTTCGCCAATTGCTCAACCAACGCTTAAGTAGTGCTGCTATTGGGTTCAGTGATCAATATAGCAATAAAGTGATTCGTTTTATTAGTGAACGGATTCACGAATGGGACTCAACCGAAATGATTGCCAAAATTGAAAACGAAGTCGGTGGTGACTTACACATGATTCGGGTCAATGGCGTGGTGGTAGGTGCGTGTATTGGCTTAATTTTAGGGCTGATTCGTGCAGGACTTGAACTGTGGCTATAAGCTACAGCACTATCTACTCTAAGCCATTGTTTGGATATTTTGCATTCACTGTTTAGATATGTTATTCCTCTCATTCAAGAGGAATAACAATATGCCAAGCACAGGTTTGTGCCAATGCCTTTGCAATTTCACAGCAAGGTAATGTCATTGGACTGACTGTTGCAGATCAAACTGCGGTTGCAGCCTGTATGCAGTTTTTAGATGATCATCGTACCTTGGTAGAACCTGCTTGCGGGGCAACGCTATCGGTTTTATATGATCAAAAAATTACATTTTCTCCAACCGACCAAGTTCTCGTGATTGTATGTGGTGGTGCAACTACAAGCATTGCACAATTACATGACTATGCGCGAATGCTATAATTGCACAACCAAACGCTTTAACAAAAATCATCGGCAAAGAATCATGATGCCAAATGCTTTCTCTAATAACTGAATTTGCTCGAAAGCATCGATTTTTAGCCGCACAATATCATTATCCTAATAACAAAAAATTTAGCACAGGTAGATTGGCACTGCATTTACAGCAAGCCAACGTGGCGTTTTTTTAAATGCTTGTAAAATACAATGTAGATAAGGGCATTGAATTAATTATGAAAAAAGGCTTGGTTTTTTCCGAACAACATTTATGGAAAACCTTTTTGGTTTTTGTATTGCCTTTGGTTGCCACCAATATTTTACAAAACCTTTCAGGTACCATTAACAGCATTTTTGTCGGACAGTTTTTAGGCGTCGATGCAATTGCTGCCGTATCCGTGTTTTTCCCCATTTTATTTTGCTTAATGGCATTTGTAATTGGGCTTTCGGCAGGTACTACAATTTTGGTGGGGCAGGCTTGGGGGGCACAAAATATTGAACGCGTACAACAGGTGGTTGGTACAACCCTATTTTTGACTTTCTTCGGTGGTTTAATCATTGCCGCTTTTGGCATTGTCTTTGCTCCACATTTCTTACAAATACTTGGGGTAGATCAAAAAATCCTACCTTTAGCAATTCCGTATATGTGTAGTATGTTGGCAGGTAGCCCCCTGTTATTTGTCTACATTATTTATACTTCAGTGCTGCGAGGCGTTGGCGATAGCATAACGCCATTGGTTGCTTTGCTAATGACCAGTTTATTGGGATTAGTGATTACTCCTGCCTTTATTCAAGGTTATTGGGGATTGCCTAAACTTGGAATTGTCGCTCCTGCGATTGCATCAATTACGGGAAATATTGCAGTACTGATCTTTTTGGCTGTTTATTTAAATTTTAAACAACATCCGCTGCGCCCAAATCGACACTTTTTAAAGCAGTTACGCCTACAACCTCAACTTGCAAAAGCCATTTTAAAATTAGGTATTCCAACCGGCATTCAAATGGTCACCACCTCTTTAGCAGGCTTGGTTGTGGTCAGTTTAGTTAACCAATACGGCGCACATGCCACCGCTGCCTATGGTGCGGTCAATCAAGTACTCAACTATATTCAATTTCCAGCACTTTCTATTGCGATTGCTTCCTCAATTTTTGCAGCGCAAGCCATTGGTGCGAATAAAGCCTACTTACTTGGTAAAGTCCTGCGCACAGCAATGGGCATGAATTTGCTCATTACAGGCAGTTTAATTGTGTTGGCCTACTTATTTTCATGGCACTTAATGGCACTGTTTATTACCGAGCCAAGCGTCATGGCTTTAGGACAGCAATTGCTATTTATCATGCTATGGGCTGTTTTATTTTTTGGTGCGAATGCTATTTTTGCCTCAATTATGCGCGCAAGCGGCACAGTCACTGCCCCAATGCTCATCAACATTGGCTCAATTTTATGTATTGAATTGCCCTGTGCTTACTTGTTTAGTCATTTTTGGGGACTAAAAGGCATTTGGTTTGCTTACGCATTAGCTTTTGTCTGCTTATGTTTGCTACAAGGTGGCTATTATCACTTTGTTTGGAAGAAAAAAAGCATTCACCGTTTGCTATAAAACCAAAAATGAATGGCAGATGTCATATTTTTGTCATTGTCGTATCTGCATTTTGTCACAAATATGCTTTAAAATCGGCCAGTGCCCTTCCACTTGAAATGATATTGTCACAATTAAGCTTTGTAATACTTACATCACAGAACAACACTTTTAACAGGATAAAAGATTGTGAAAGAGGATTATATTTTAATTGTTGACGATGAATTACCCATTCGTGAAATGATCCATACCTCGTTAGATATGGCAGGTTTTCAATGCCTACAAGCAGAAGATGCCAAACAGGCACATCAAACCATTGTTGACCAACGCCCCGCACTCATTTTACTAGACTGGATGTTGCCAGGTGGAACCAGCGGTGTCGATTTATGTCGCCGCTTAAAACGTGATGAAAGTTTATCTGAAATTCCGGTGATTATGCTCACTGCACGCGGCGAAGAAGATCATAAAGTACAAGGCCTAGATGCTGGCGCAGACGATTACATGACGAAGCCATTTTCGACCCGTGAATTGGTGTCGCGTATTAAAGCGGTATTACGTCGTTCCAATGCCCTCAGTGGTGAAAAAACCATTGATGCCAATGGCTTATTGCTTGACCCTGTCAGCCAAAGGGTTAGCTTTTCTGATACAATTTTAGACATGGGCCCAACCGAATATCGTTTACTGGCTTTCTTTATGACGCACCCTGAACGCGCTTACACACGTGCCCAATTACTCGACCAAGTATGGGGTGGTAATGTTTATATTGAAGACCGCACTATTGATGTACATATTCGCCGTTTGCGTAAAGTACTTGAACCTTATGGTGTCGACCGTTTTGTGCAAACCGTGCGTGGCACAGGTTATCGTTTTTCAACCCGTGCAGATGTCTTAGGATAAACCTTTTGTATGTATGAACCTTATCCAACCCCTGAACTTAGCCACGAATATAAAAATTATCGTTATAGTTCACTTTGGCACTATGCCAAACAGGATTTAAGACAACTGTTCTTTTTTATGGTGATTGCAGGATTAGTTGGGTTTGGTATTGGTTACTTTTGGATCTGCATTGCGCTTGCCTGTTTCCTTTTTATTGTCTTGCAACTACGTGCCCTATATTTAGTCAACGCTTGGATTGCCAATCGCCCTTATGACGTACCGCCTAATTTAGATGGTATTTGGGGTGCATTACTGTTTAATATTTACCGTTCACAACGCCAAGAGCGGGTGGTACAAGCCGAAATGGTCGGTTTAATTGACCGTGCGCAATCCTCTTTAATTGCCTTGGCTGAAGCTGTTGTTCTAACCGATGAATTGCAACAAATTGAATGGTGGAATCCCGCTGCTACCCAATTGCTTGGCATTCAAGAGCTTGATCGTGGGCGCAACTTATTGGGTATTTTGCGTCAGCCTGCTTTTATTGATTATTTTCATCATTTAGAACAACATCCCGATGGTATTAAGCTCAAACTGTCGCTCGAAGAAGAACGCTATGTGCAAATTAAACTGACCCGTTTTGGTACAGAAAGTCGTTTACTGCTCGCCTACGATGTCACACGCATGCACAACCTAGAACAAATGCGTAAAGATTTTGTTGATAACATCTCGCACGAGTTACGTACACCACTTACAGTACTCAGTGGTTATTTGGAAATGTTCACCGATCAAGATGATTTTAATCCACGTTGGAAACGTCCTTTCGAGCAAATGCAAGCACAAACGAAGCGTATGAATGCTTTGGTGAATGATTTGTTATTGTTATCTCGACTTGAAAATGACAAAACCATTGCCAAAAACCAAATTGTAGATATGCGCGGTTTAATGAATCAACTATTTGATGATGCACAAGCCTACAACTCAGAATATGGACATCAACTCAATTTAGACATCGACAGTCATTGTGACTTAATTGGCTCGGATATCGAATTAGCCAGTGCTTTTGGCAACTTAATTACCAATGCAATTAAATATACCCCTAAGGAAAGTGGTGCAATTACCATTGGTTGGCATGACGACCAAACCCATGGCTATTTTACTGTAGAAGATAATGGCATTGGGATTGACCCCAAACATTTACCACGTTTAACGGAACGTTTTTATCGGGTCGATACTGCACGTAGCCGACAAACAGGCGGTACAGGTTTGGGGCTTGCAATTGTGAAACATGTTTTAATGCAGCACGGCGCACATTTAGAAATCGTCTCTCGTCCAAATCAAGGCTCATGCTTTAAAGCCGTATTTCCTAAAGAACGTCTTTATCAAACAGAGCATTGAGTTTTGCAATTTACCTATTTTCAATCTCGTTCTTAGCATAAATTGTCTTGCTTTTTAGACTCGAAAACTACTATCTTGTCGCCATGAAAAAATTGTCTATTCTTCTGGGAATCTGTGGCTTATGTTTGGTCATATTTGCCATCGTTAAAATTCAGCAACCAAGCAAAGATGAAGTGGAACGCTATCAGGCGATCTTGTGTTTTATTATTCGTCAGCCCGATGCCAAACCTGAAACCGCTTATTTAATGCAGCAGATGGAAAAATACCAACAAGGTAGTATTTCTGATTATGCTGTACAACATCCCGACTTTCGCCCCGAACTGGCACAAGACTGGGTAAAACGTTATCTCGCATTAAATCCCCAACAAAAGCAACGCGCACAGGAAAACTATCCGCCGTGTGTAGAGGTACTGAAGCAGGCGAAATAGATAAACCGCCTGTTATAATTTAGGATGTATTGACAAGCTCTATTCAAAAAATAGCAAGTCATCACATCCTATCATCAACGAAAATGCTGAATGCCTTTTAAAGCAAGTAAGACACAGGCACTTTTTCAATGAGAGGAACAGATCGATCATGCTCCCGAAAAATAGGTAAACTTGCGGGATGGTCTCTGGATTTAATGAGTGCAATTTGCACTATCGAATAAATCAAAAAGTTTTTTCCAATAGGTCGAATACAACCTATAATTCGATAATTTATCCGGCTAAACCTAGACAAAACATGAAATTAAAACAGTTAACAATAGCTCTGAGTTTTTCTATACTGACGCAAGCAACATTTGCAGCAGATTTAGCATGTCAAAAAGACTATGAAAGCATTATTTCGAAAAATATTATCGCAATAAGTACTGCATTTAATTCTAGAAATTTCCAATATATTGAAAACAAAACTGATTCTTCTTTAATTAATTATGCTGGAGGACAAAGCGCTTTTAGAAATTTACTCGAAATTACAGCAAATAATTTTAAAAAAAGTAATATCGTAGTTTCGAAAGTTGAAACTCAACCACCTGTAGATAACTATATTGTTGGTAATAATGAGATATGCTTTATTCCTGAAAAATTAACGCTCATGGTGAATGGTCAAGAACATATCAGCGAATCTTTTATGTTGGCAATACGCCCACTTATCTCTAAAAAGTGGAAATATCTTGATGGTGCAGGTTTCAAAAAGCATCCTAATATGCTCTATATCTTATTTCCTGATTTCCCACGTGATATCAAAGTTTCATTCCTAGAGAATCAATAATCCTCATGATGGCTGTATTTTTAAGTTAGCCAAGAACTCACATGACATTCATCATCAGTCATACATTTATTTTGAATAAGATTAGCACAGCCACAAAACATTCAAGTATTGAATCCAATAAATTGCAGTTAATTTATTGGATTCTTCATCATGCAGTTTTATCGGCAAAAATTAGAGCAATACACCCATGCGCTCACCCATTTTTACCATAGACTCCGCTTTAAAAGCTTCGTCCCACCGCATCGTGTTCGGTTCAAATAACACGACGGCCGTTGAACCTAAATAAAAACGCCCAAGCTCATCGCCTTTATTTAAGGTCATGTGATGTTGCTGTAATTCTAATCGCCCTGTTGGTTTCACCTTGCCTGTAGCAACCGTTTCAATGCCCGCTACAATCATGGCACCAACTAACACCACTGCCATACGCCCAATTTCAGTGTCAAATAAACACACCATACGCTCATTACGTGCAAATAAGCCGGGTACATTTTCTGCTGTGACCTGATTCACCGAAAATAACTCGCCTGGTACATATAAAGTTTCAGTTAAAGTCCCTGCAAATGGCATATGCACACGGTGATAATCTTTTGGCGATAAATACACAGTGGCAAATTGTCCATTTTGAAATGGTGCAGCCAATTGTGGGTCGGCAATTAACTGGTCAACTGAAAAATGCTGACCTTTGGCTTGAAACACCTGACCTTCGACAATATCGCCAAGTTGCGAAATCATGCCATCGGCAGGGCTCACAATGCTGTTTAGCGCAGCATCAACTTCACGTACACCATTTTGCAAACCACGGGTAAAGAATTCATTAAATGATTTATATGCCAACGCATTTTTTTGCTGTGCAATTGACATATCAATTTTATATTTAGATTTAAATGCCTGAATTGCAATATTTTTTACAATTGGATTTTCACTTGCAGCAACTTTTCCCACCACACGGCTCAGTTGATGCTGTGGCACAAGATGCTGCGCTTGTAAAAAAAGCTGTTTTTTCAGTTGATCTGTAAGACTCAAAATGGATGCTCTCCGCTAACAATTGGACTGTCGGGTTCATTGCCCCACTCACTCCAAGCGCCATCATAGGCTCGAATTTGCCAATTTAACAATCGCCCAATCACGTATGCTAAAGCAGAACGATGATGTGCCTGACAATACACCACGACTGGCTGAGTTAAATCAAAGCCAATCTGTTGTAAACGATGCTGAATTTGCTCGAAAGGTTGCAATCTTAAATGATTTTGACGATTTAGGGCAGTACTCCATTCATAATGCCGTGCACCGGGAATATGTCCACCACGACGTGCAGCCAAACGAAGCCCTGTATATTCATCTAAAGTACGGCAATCCCAAAGTTGCACACGACCTTGTTGAACTTCATCAAGCAGCTCGACATATTGCACTCGAAACTGCGCCATGTTTGATACGTTAATCTCAAATAACTGTGCTACAGGTGGAATCGGACTCACCTCAGATGAAGTCGGATAGCCTAACGCCAGCCATGCATGAATACCACCATTGAGCAAACTGGTTTTATGAAACCCTAAACAATGTAGATTCCAAATGAGTCGACTAGCCCAACCACCACCTTCATCGTCATAAACCACCACATGCTGTTCAGAGCTTAATTGTAATGCTTCAATGAGCTGTTGTAGTTGTGCTGAATCAGGTAAAACGCCTGTCGCCAATTCATGCTGCTGCAATAACTGATGTGGTTTTACATGAATGGCATGTGGCAGATGCAACTGTTCATAGACTGAACTGCGGCTTAAATCAATAATTTTAAGCTGAGGATGCCCTAAATGTGGCAGCAAGTCTTCTGCCTCTATGAGTAAACCTAAGTTACATTCAGATATCATCATCGTGTTTTAAAATCTCAAACGGCCTAAGCTGATTTTAACATCGCTCTATTCTGCACTATGCTACTTTTTAGCATGGCATATCATAAAATATTTTATGTATGACAATACATGAGCGCCTTATTCACTTGGTTCTACAATCGAAAAGACTTGGCGTAAATACGCCAAAAAGGTGTCATTATCGGTCATGGTTTTACCCGGACTATCGGAAATTTTCGCTACCGATTGTCCATTGCATTCCACCAATTTCAATACAATATTTAAGGGTTTAAGGCCTAAATCATTAGTTAAATTGGTACCAATTCCAAAACTGACTTTAAAACGATCTTTAAAGTATTGATATAGATCCCAAGCACGGTTTAAGTCTAAACCGTCGCTAAAAGTCAGCATTTTGGTTTTGCTGTCAATTTTAAGTTTTTCATAATGGGCATAGGCTTTATCCCCCCATTCATAAGGGTCGCCACTGTCGTGACGCAAACCATCAAAAAGTTTGGCAAAGTACAAATCAAAGTCACGTAAAAAGGCATCCATACCCACCACATCGGTAAGTGCAATGCCTAAATCGCCGCGGTATTCTTGTACCCATGCTTCTAAAGCCGCTTTTTGGAAATTACGCAGCCGAACATCAAGTGCCTGAAAAGCTTGTAAAAACTCATGGGCCATTGTACCAATTGGGGTAATTCCCAATTCTTTAGCCAATAGAACATTGCTTGTGCCACGAAAAATATGTGGCGCAGTTCGTGAGAACTCTTCAACAACATGACGATGCCAAATGGCGCTATAACGGCGACGTGTACCAAAATCTGACACTAAAAATGGCGGATCTTCAGTCTGTTGTTGTGGTTCAAACTGTTTAAGCAAACTCAATTTCGCCTGTAAACGGCGTTCACCTTCAGCAAGTACATCGTCTGAATGAATACGTTTAAAATATAATTCATTCACAATTGCCAAGACATAAATTTCAAACATTAAAGCCTGAATCATTGGCCCTTCAATATGAATATCTAAACGCCCTTCGGCATCTAAACTCACATGAATAAAACGACGTTTTAATTGGAATAATTCTAAATAATCGACAAAGTCACTTTTAATAAAACGCAAACCACGTAAATAAAGCAGCTCATCTTCTTGAAAACGTAACTGACACACATGGTCAAGCTGCTCGTTTAAATCATCGACAATATCACTGAGTGGATAAACAGTATCATCAAGGTTACGACAACGAAATTGGTAAACACTATGAGTTTGTGGAAACTCGTGTAACACCACTTGCAACATGGTAAATTTATATAAATCCGTATCGAGTAGAGATCGTATTATTGCTTCCATATGTACGTCTAGATCTTTCTTAGCTCAAGGCATTAAAGCATATTTTTAAATAGAATCTGCGGATATTTGAGGGTTACAGACGAAAAATATCTCACCAATCAACATCATTTTGACGAAAATAATTCAAGATCACAGCGTAATTCCGCTTTTATCCACCTAAAAGGCTGTTTATAGTGCTGTTATTTTTAGCATGATCTGATTCTTATGCGTGCCTTATTACAACGTGTGACTCACGCCAAAGTCGTGGTGGATGATCAAGTGACTGGTGAAATTAACACGGGGATCTTGGTTTTTATTGGTCTTGCAAAAGCCGACCATCTCGAAATTGGAAAAAAATTAATTGATAAAATTTTAAAATATCGCATTTTTGATGATGAACAAGGAAAAATGGGCTGGAACTTAGCCCAAGCACAGGGTGGTTTACTTTTGGTTTCACAGTTTACCTTAATGGCACAAACCCAAAAAGGTTTACGTCCCGACTTTGGTTCTGCTATGCCACCCGCTGATGCTAAAGTGCTGTATGAGCAGTTGGTCAGCTATGCCAAAAGCCAATATCCACAGGTTGAAACAGGCATTTTTGCTGCAGACATGAAAGTGCATTTGGTCAATGATGGCCCTGTGACTTTTAATTTAGAAATCAATGAATAAAAAATGCCCTCAAATTTTGAGGGCATTTTTAACTTTAAATCGTTTTACCAAAAACCGTTATGAAAAAGGTTTACATGGCTTCGGTCTTATTTTCCCAGTTTATGGCGGACAAATTCACGTGCGTGTTGCACTTTCTCTTGTACAGGCTTCGGTAATTTAGGTGGTAATAAACGTGCAACTTTGTTAAACCACATCAACAACGTGAAATCGCCATCGACTTGAATCAGACCTTCTTGAATACCCGTCATAAATGCAGCAGGGTTGCCTTGCATTAAGGTTTTCACTGCTTGATCGCTATCAACAAAAGTTAGGCTGAAATCAGCAGGAATATCACTTCCAACCACAGTTTCAATTTGGTTTTGGTTCACAATAATTTGACGTGCAAAACCTGCCTGAGTCGCAATTTGCATGCGAATCTGACGATCATTGATCAGCTCAATAAATTTAGGATTGGTTTTTGCCAATTGTTTCATACGCAAAACCACCCCAACCAGTAATAAGTCGAGAGGATCGGTACTGACATTTACCAATGGGAGTTTTACGACAGGAATCGCAGAAAGCTTCATGTGCATTTCGCCTATTGTCATTTTATCTTGATTTCAGTGATCGTATCATAACTGAATCAAACAGCTACAGGGCTTTGTATGAAAATTTTAAACAAAAAAAGAAGGCGTATTTTGAATACGCCTGAGTTGAGTAAACTGTGACACTTATTGTTATTGTTCGTCCTCATACACTGGGGTATGTTCAATCAGTTGTCGGCGTGCCAATGCTTTTTGTGCTTGTCGATCTGCCCGCAGTAGTACTAAGGTCATCAGCACCATAGCAGCACTTAAAGCAGTTAAATAACTATACGTCATGGGTAGGCTGAAGAAATGTTGCACACTAAAACGTACCGCTTCAATCATGCCCCAAAACCCCATACCCGCAAACATAAAGCCCAGCCAATGACGAAACGGCGAAAAGAAAACAGCAACCAGTGCAATTAAAATTAAGCCGAGCCCGAGAAAGCTCGCAAAATTTGCTGTTAACATATAACCTCCGCCTATAAAAAAACGCCCGAAGCGACCTCATCTTTAGTTCAGTGAATATCGTTTTAATTACGGTATTTTTCCCTGATCATGTCTGCATTATGCAAAGTTTTATTGAAAAAAAAAGGGCATCACGACAACATAGCGACACATATTGTCGCAACATTCTTTTGTCATTACACTTTTTTAGCGCTAAAAAACTTTAGAAATGTTGAATCCATCATCGTTAGACTGTCATTACAATTCACGACCATCTGTTTAAATATTTTTTAAATTTTTTTCATCCTCAATTGCAATCTATCTTTTTTATTTTTCTGCTTTTAAATCTTTCATTTTTATGACAATACCATAAAAAAGGCACAGTCAAAACTGTGCCAAAAACCTTAAGATTAATTAGCGTGCCAATGTTTGTATTTCTTGGTCGCTTAAACCTAGTAAATACAGCACACCATCTAATCCAACTTGTGCAATTGCATGTTCTGCCGTTTGGCGTACCAAAGGTTTGGCTTTATAAGCCACCCCGAGCCCCGCTTTAGCCAACATGGCTAAGTCATTTGCACCATCCCCTACTGCAACCGTTTGTGCCAAAGAAATATCAAGTTTGTGTGCAAGGCTTTGTAATAATTCTGCTTTACGTGCTGCATCGACAATTTGCCCTGTCACCTCCCCCGTGACCTTACCATCACACACATCAAGCTGATTGGCATGCACCTCATCAATGCCCAATTTTTGCTGTAAATATTCAGCAAAATATTGGAAACCGCCCGAAAAAATGGCGGTGTGATAGCCCAATGCTTTTAATGTTGAAATTAAACGCTCAGCACCTTCGTTAATGGTCAGTCGTTCGGCAATTTGTGGCAAAACGTGGGCATCTAAGCCTTTGAGTAATGCAACCCGTGCACGGAAACTTTGCTGGAAATCAAGCTCACCTTGCATTGCACGTTCGGTAATTTCTGCAACTTGCTCACCAACTCCTGCTTCACGTGCCAGTTCATCAATCACTTCTTGCCCAATTAAAGTCGAATCCATATCAAAACAGATTAAACGGCGTTGGCTACGATAAATGTCATTGTCTTGTATCGAAATATCCAAACCAAATTGATTGCCAAGCGCTAAATACGCTTGACGTAGTTCGGCTAAATCGACCACCTGCCCTGTTACTTTTAATTCAATACAAGCAGGCGATTGCGCAGCATTTGAAGCAAAACTTTCAGACAAACAACGTATCTGGTCAATCTTCAAACCTTGTGCAGCAACCGCTTGGGTTAACGCGTGTAACTGTGTTCCATTTAGCTTAGGTGCCAAACCTGTCACGACATAATTAGACGCGGCAAATTTTTCTTGCCATGCAGCATCTTCTGCGTTGCAGATTGGTTGCAAACGCACAGTTAAATCAATTTCATGTGCTAAAATAAGCAGTTCTTTCATTGCCAATTCAATGTGAGTTGCATTTTCAGCGGTAACCACAATACCTAAGCTCAATTGGTCATAGACCACGGCTTGGCGCATATCTAAAATATGCAATGAATGATGAGATAAGATTTGTACCAATCGATGGACTAAGTTCGGTTGATCAGATCCTAAAAATGATATAAGGGTGATTTCGCGCATGGATTGACTCGAGCCTGAGCTACAATTATTGTTGGAATCATAATCGAATTTGAACTGAATTGCCTTGGAAGTTTACCTTGAATGCACCTAGACAAGGGCTTTTTGCGAGCCTTTTAATTGTAAGTTTTGCATTGCAAACCATTTTATTGGTGATTGCGACAACGCATCAACTCAAAGAAAACCGTGCCAATCAGGGACAACTGGTCACCTCGCAACTGGTCACCGAAAGTTTGCCTGAACTAGAGCCGGCTAATCGTGTTTCTTTAGCATTATTGGTCGACCGTTATAAAACCAATCCAAGCATTGCCTCAATTCGAATTTTAGATGCTAGCAGTCAGGTACTTGCGACCGATGGCTTATATAAAACCCGTTCGGGCGATGTCTTTACCCGCGATGCACTACAAAACGAAAAAAAGATTGGTAGTGTTGAAGTGACCTTAATCAAACCAAGTATTGGTGAGATTCTACGTAGCGAATGGCTAGCAATTTTTGCCTCACTGTTCTTACACCTACTACTTTGGTTAGCTTATCGTGCGATTGCCCGCCCAACCCGCAGCGAATATTTAGCAACGATTAACAATGAGATGCGCCTGAAACACGAAATTCAGGCACTTACCCAAGCCCTACAGCAAGAAAAGCATCAAACTGCTGTTGCAATTGCACAAGCACAACAAGCACCGAAAAAACCTGTGGCACAACACCCTAAACTCAAAGATCCACAAGATTTAAATGCAGACCAAATTGCCCTAAATATTCAATTTTATGACCCAAAACAATTGCTCAATAGTATTGGGCAATCGGTTTCTATTCCTTACTTTAGCTTATGCCAACTGTTTTTAAAGAAAAGTACCGAACTTTGTGCACAACATTATCACTTAAATGTCCGTGATTTTGAGTTTGAACACGAGTTCGATCATCAAGGTGCAACCCTAATCACTACATCCGCACACCCTCAAGCAGTGGAATGTTTATTGATGATTAGTAGTATTTTTCAGTTACTTTCTGAAGTCTTATATAAACGCTATCGTGAAGAAAAACGCTTTGTACTGCAAACACGTTCTGCAGTGGCTACAATGGTAGAAGGGATGCAACTAGATGCTGTACAAGCAGCGGCGCGCCTTGTACATCACTTAACAGCCAAAGAAAGTGCCTTGTATTTAAGTAATGAGTTATTGAAGCAAATGAGTGATAATTACCAACTTATCGCTTTACCAAACCCAAGTAGCTTACTGACTCGCCATGCCTTTATGATTAACGGCATGAGTGCAGAATGTGCAGAACTTGCGCAAAAGTTAAGAACCGAAATTTTAAAAGCCAAAAAATAAGTGATATACCCCATCTAGCCCGTGATTATTCACGGGCTTTTTGTTTTTTATCTAAACCGCCAAAAAATCTGTATTCGATTACAATTTTCATCCAAATTTTTAAAAAGAGATATTGTAGAGTTTTCACCAATTTGTGTAACACAGCGTCACAGAGATAAACATAGGCAAAAGACATCAAAAATTGCTAATATAGCTGCCATAAAATGACATGCACAGTCTGTGTAGCAACTAAATTAAGGTGAAAATGGATGGCGCTCAATACAGTTGAAGAGCTGATCGAAGATATCCGCGCAGGTAAAATGGTCATCTTAATGGATGATGAAGATCGTGAAAACGAAGGTGATTTAGTCATGGCGGCAGCACATGTGCGCGCCCAAGACATTAACTTTATGATCACCCATGCCCGTGGTTTAGTTTGTTTAACTTTGAGTAAAGAACGCTGTACACAGCTGAATTTACCCCTCATGGTTGACCAAAATGGCGCACAGCATGGCACTAATTTCACGCTTTCAATTGAAGCAGCAGAAGGTGTTAGTACAGGTATTTCAGCAGCCGAGCGCGCACATACCATTCGTACCGCGGTCGCAGCAGCAGCCAAACCAACCGATATTGTACAACCGGGTCATATCTTCCCACTCATGGCACAACCAGGTGGCGTATTACACCGCGCAGGTCACACCGAAGCAGGCTCAGATTTAGCACGTTTAGCCAGTTTAGAACCAGCTTCTGTGATCTGTGAAATTATTAATGATGACGGCACTATGGCGCGTCGCCCAGATTTAGAAATATTTGCCGAGAAACATGGCTTAAAAATTGGTACAATTGCCGATCTCATCCATTATCGGATGACCAATGAACAAACTGTTGAACGATTAAGCGCAGAAACCATTGATACCGAATATGGCGAATTTCAGTTATATCGTTATCAAGAACAAGGTAGTCCAGATTTACATTTAGCCCTTGTTAAAGGTGAACCCAAAGATGGCATTTCAACCGTTCGTGTGCATGGATTTAATCCAACTCGCGACTTGTTGAAACTGAAAAAACCTTCTGGTGAATTGGCATGGAGTTTTGACCGTGCCTTACAAACCATTGCACAAAGCGAACGCGGCGTGTTGGTTTGGATTGGTCAGAAAAATTTGCCTGATTTAGGACTCGCTTTGGCTGCATTGAATCATCCTAAAACAGGTAAATCAAATGCAGCGCTTTCACATCAATATCAAACCATTGGTGTTGGCGCACAAATTTTACGTGACTTGGGCGTAGAAAAAATGAACTTACTCAGTTCACCTTTACGTTTTAATGCCCTTTCAGGTTTTAATTTAGAAGTAGTGGAATATATTTCTGCTGAACATGCTACTGGAAAATAATCGAGGTTGCTATGGCGATTCGCCGTATTGAAGGTTTATTACATTTGGCAAGCGAAGGTCGTTATGCGATTTTAGTTGCGCGTTTTAACAGTTTTGTCGTTGAGCATCTTTTGGAAGGAGCGATTGATACGCTCAAACGCCATGGTGTTGCAGAAGACAACATCACGGTGATTCACGCTCCGGGTGCTTGGGAATTGCCTGTTGTTGCAAAGAAATTAGCAAATTCAGCACAATTCGATGCCATTATTGCCTTAGGGGCAGTCATTCGTGGTAGTACGCCACACTTTGACTTTGTGGCAGGCGAATGTGCCAAAGGATTAGGGGTTGTTGGTTTGGATGCAAGCCTCCCTGTGATTAACGGTGTTCTCACGACAGATAGCATCGAACAGGCAATTGAACGTTCAGGCACCAAAGCAGGCAATAAAGGTAGCGAAGCTGCTTTAACTGCCATTGAAATGGTGAACTTGCTAAAGGCGATTTAATTCATGTCTCAAACATTACAAGCAGTATATGCAGCAAAACGCAAAGCACGTCGTTTTGCTGTTCAAGGGATTTATGAGTGGCAAATGAGCCACAACCCAGTACATGAAATTGAAGCACGTACTCGTGCTGAAAATGCCATGCATAAAGTAGACTTAGGTTATTACCACGAACTGCTCACTCAAGTGATTGAACATCACGAAGACCTCGACACGCTGCTAATTCCTGTACTTGACCGTGAAGTGACTGCACTTGACGGCGTGGAACTTGCAACTTTGCGTTTAGGTGCATACGAACTGCGTAACCACGTTGAAATTCCTTACCGTGTCGTACTTGATGAAGCGATTGAACTGGCTAAACACTTCGGTGGTGCAGACAGTCACAAATACATCAATGGTGTATTAGACCGTTTGGCACAAACATTGCGCCAAGCTGAAAAACAAGCTTAATTGAGCACGCTTACATGGCCGAATTTTCAATTATTGACCGATATTTCAAAACACAACAGTTAAACTTAGGCGAAACTGAATTGGGAATCGGAGATGATTCGGCTGTGCTCTCCCCCCCTGTGGGGCAGCAATTGGTGATCTGTACCGACACCTTAATTGCAGGTCGACATTTCCCACTTTCAACCTCGGCACACGCCGTTGGTTGGAAAAGTGTAGCGGTTAATTTATCTGATTTAGCTGCAATGGGGGCTACCCCACACAGTATTTTATTGGCAATTAGCCTCCCCTCTGCCGATGAAGTATGGCTTCAGGACTTTGCTCAAGGTCTTTTCGACTGTTGTGCACCCTATAATGTACAACTGATTGGTGGCGATACCACCCAAAGCCCACATTTAACCATTACGGTCACGGCTTTAGGCTGGGTACCACACGGTCATGCCATTGGCAGACATGGTGCAAAAGTGGGTGACTATATTGTGGTGAGTGGTCAATTGGGCGATGCAGCTTATGCGTTAAAGCATTTAGGCCATCCACTACAACAACGTTTAGATTATCCGACCCCGCGTTGTGCACTCGGGCAATCCCTAATTCCATTTGCTTCAAGCATGATTGATGTGTCAGATGGTTTAATTCAAGATTTAGGGCATATTCTCAATGCCTCCAAAGTGGGTGCGTGCATTCACTTAGAACAACTTCCAATAGATGCCGCATTATCCAACTTGGCTTTAGCCGAACAATGGCAATTTGCTTTGGCTGGTGGCGATGACTACGAACTATGTTTCACCATTTCACCACAAAAATATACCGAATTTTTATTACAAAATCCAAAGACATCCCTTAGCATCATTGGAGAAATCCAAGCATCTCAAGGCTTAAAATTTTGCTATCAAGGGCAACAACAAGATTTAGCTTTACAGGGATACCAACACTTTGCATAAACCTGAAATTCGCTTTCATGAGATGTCTTGGGCGCAGCGTTTAGTTGTGTTTTGTGGTGTGGGTTTTGGTTCAGGACTTGCCCCGAAAGCACCGGGTACCTTTGGTTCAGCATTTGCATTACTGTTTATTCCACTGTGGTTAGCCCTTGGCTTTGGCGGTTCAGTTGTTGCAATCATTGCCATGTCTTTGGTCGGTATTTGGATTTGTGGCAAAACTGCAAACATCATTAATGTTCACGATGATGGACGCATTGTTTGGGATGAATTTGCCGGTCAATCAATTACTTTACTTCCTTTAATCTATTTTAATCTAATTGAGTTAAAATGGATTGTAATTGGCTTTGCACTGTTCCGTTTATTCGATATTTGGAAACCGTGGCCAATTCGCATTGCAGACCAAAAAGTCGCAGGCGGCTTCGGTATTATGCTTGATGACATAATTGCAGGCCTTTGGGCTGCATTATGTATTCTTATTTATCTATTGCTTTCTGGCGTTTAACGCCATTTAAGTAGGTTACTATGTCAACTACTGTAATTATTCTGGCTGCGGGTAAAGGTACTCGCATGCGCTCGCAATTGCCAAAAGTGCTTCAACCGCTTGCAGGACAACCCTTGCTTGGGCATGTCATCCATACCGCAAAAAAATTACACGCAAAAAATATTATTACCATTTTTGGTCACGGCGGAAACCTTGTACAACAAGCGTTTCAAAGCGAAAATATTGAATGGGTTGAACAAGCCGAACAGCTTGGTACTGGTCATGCAGTACAAATGACGTTGCCTGTTTTAGCCAAAGATGGCATGTCGTTAATTTTATATGGCGATGTACCTTTGGTTCGCCAGCAAACATTAGAACAATTGCTAGATGTTTCACGTGAAACAGGCATCGGCATGATTACCTTAACCGTAGATAATCCAAGCGGTTATGGTCGTATTGTGCGTGAACATGGCAAAATTCAAGCCATTGTTGAGCATAAAGATGCCAGCGATGCACAACGTCAAATTCAAGAAATTAACACCGGTATTTACTGTGTCAGCAATGCCAAGTTACATGAATGGCTGCCGCGTTTATCTAATAATAATGCACAAGGCGAATACTACTTAACCGACATCGTGGCGATGGCGGTTGCAGATGGGCTTGAAATTGCATCAATTCAGCCTGAACTTGCCTTTGAAGTGGAAGGCGTGAATGACCGCATCCAATTGGCAGCGCTTGAACGCGACTTCCAAGTACAACAAGCCCTAGAACTCATGCGCCAAGGTGTGACTTTCAGCGATCCAAAACGTTTTGATTTACGAGGTTCGCTTAAAGTCGGGCAAGATGTGCGTATTGATATTAACGTGATTATCGAAGGTAACTGCGAACTTGGCGACAATGTCGAGCTGGGTGCAGGTTGTATCATTAAAAATACCAAAATTGCAGCGGGTACAAAAGTACAACCTTATAGTATTTTTGATGACGCACTTGTGGGTGAAAACACTCAAATTGGTCCCTTTGCACGTTTGCGCCCAGGGGCAAAATTGGCAGCTGAGGTTCATATTGGCAACTTTGTTGAAGTTAAAAATTCCAGCATTGGACTCGGTTCAAAAGCCAACCACTTCACTTATTTAGGTGATGCCGAAGTCGGTGCAGGTTCGAACATTGGTGCAGGCACCATCACCTGTAACTACGATGGCGCAAATAAGCATAAAACCATTATTGGCGATGCAGCATTTATTGGTTCAAACTCATCTTTAGTGGCGCCTGTCAAAATCGCCAATGGCGCGACCATTGGTGCAGGCTCGGTCATTACTCGCGATGTCGCAGAAAATACATTGGCATTTGAACGCTCAGTGCAAACTGAAAAAGCAAATTATCAACGTCCCCAAAAGACTAAGAAATAAGAGGAATTTATTATGTGTGGTATTGTTGGTGGCGTTGCCGAACGAAATATCAGTGAAATTTTAATTGAAGGCTTAAAACGTCTTGAATATCGTGGTTATGACTCGGCTGGTCTTGCTGTTGTTCATGATGGTCACATTTTACGTGAACGTCGTGTCGGTAAAGTCATTAATCTTGATGAAGCGGTTAAATCACAACACTTATTGGGTAATTTAGGTATTGCACATACACGTTGGGCAACACACGGCAAACCGACTGAAAATAATGCGCATCCGCATGTTTCAGGCAAAGTTGCTGTGGTGCATAACGGTATTATCGAAAATTATGCCGAGCTTAAAGAACAACTACAAAATTTAGGTTATGTGTTCACTTCACAAACCGACACCGAAGTGGTTGCACATTTGGTTGCAGAATCTCTCAAAACTGCAACCTCATTGCTCAGTGCAGTGCAAAGCATTGTGCCAAAATTGAAAGGTGCTTATGCTCTCGGCATTGTGCACTCAGACTATCCAAATGAGCTAATTACCGTTCGCGAAGGCTCACCTTTGGTGATTGGTGTCGGTATTGGCGAGAACTTTATTGGTTCTGACCAATTGGCATTGTTACCCATTACCAACCGCTTTATTTATCTTGAAGAAGGTGATATCGCACGTTTAACCCGTAGCTCAATTGAAATTTTTGCGCATGGTTTAACCCCAATTCAACGCCCAACCAAAGAGCTTGATGCAACGATTAGCAATTCATCTAAAGGTGAATACAAGCACTTCATGCTTAAAGAAATTTATGAACAACCTGAAGCCTTGCAGCAAACCATTTCTCAAGCCTTAAATGGCAATGCATTACGTGAAGATTTCTTGGCAAGTGCCGAGGTTGATTTTAAAAATATTGAACAAATTCAAATTATTGCCTGTGGTACCAGTTACCATGCCGGCATGATTGCCAAATATTGGGCAGAACAACTAATTGATGTACCATGCCAAGTTGAAATTGCCAGTGAGTTCCGTTATCGCTCGCCTGTCATTATCAACCGTACTTTATATGTGTGTATCTCTCAATCGGGTGAAACAGCAGATACGCTTGCAGCATTACGTGATACACAAAAACGTGCGGCGGCAAAAGGCTTAAACATTGCTACCATGACGATTTGTAATGTAGCTACATCATCGATGGTACGCGAAACTGATCATCATTTATTGACTTTGGCTGGCCCTGAAATTGGTGTTGCATCAACCAAAGCTTTTACCACACAGTTAGCAGCACTCATGTTGTTATTACTCAAAATTGGTGAAGTGAAGCAACGTCTTTCTGTGGCACAGATTGAAGAAATCACCCGTGAATTATGGCACTGTCCAAAAGTTGTCCTTGATACATTACAACGTAATACAGAAATTTTACGTCTATCTGCTCTGTTTGTTGAAAAACAACATTGCTTATTTTTAGGTCGTGGTACGCATTTCCCGATTGCTTTAGAAGGTGCTTTAAAGCTTAAAGAAATTTCGTATATTCACGCAGAAGGCTACGCAGCAGGCGAACTTAAACATGGTCCATTAGCATTGGTTGATAATGACATGCCTGTGGTGATTCTTGCGCCGAAAGATGACATGCTCGACAAGTTAAAGTCGAATATGGAAGAAGTGCAAGCGCGTGGCGGTGAATTATTTGTTTTTGCCGATGAACAAAGTGGCATCGTAGAAAAAGATCGTCAACATGTGGTCAATATTCCAAGTGTGAACGAATGGCTTGCACCAATTATTTATAGTGTGCCTGTGCAATTATTGTCTTACCACGTTGCGGTGTTACGTGGTACAGATGTGGATCAACCACGTAACTTGGCAAAATCAGTCACAGTAGAATAATTTAAGTATTTGATTTATAGGTACTGTATGAGAGCAATAAAGTTTCATACCAAGTATTAAAGTATCATACTGAATAATAAAGTGTAACACTCAGTTGCTCAAAAAAACCACACAGGCTATGCTCTAATCTAGCATGAATGTGTGGTTTTTTTATGGCTAACTTTAAAAAAATACAAAATCATGGACTCAAAATTCAAAAGTGGATTAAAGAAGGACGAGGACAGGGTTTTGGAAATAAATATAAGCCTTGGATCACAATTAGGGATGTGAGTTCAGAAGGTCGATCTCACCGAGTTTTTGGTCATAAAAGCCAAAGAACTCACCACCTTCTCTCTGATCTAGAACTTTCTGCTTTTTTATTACTGGAATGGCATGATGTGTGCTGAATTAGCAGGAGACTTTCACTTGGGAGATTTTAGGCAGCTAACTTGTAAAAGTCCTCTGCCATTTGATTTGGTGTCTTAAAATCCAAACCTTTTTGAATTCTTCGCTGATTATAAAATAACTCAATGTATTTTGTAATATCCGCTTTGGCTTCTTCCCTTGTTTTATAGCTATGATGATGAACCAACTCATTCTTGAGTATGCCCCAAAAGCTCTCAATCGGTGCATTATCAAAGCAATCGCCTTTTTTACTCATTGAACCTTGAAAACCATATTTTTCAAGTATGTTTCGATATTCATGACTGCAATATTGGCTACCTCTGTCTGAATGCACAATGAGGTCCTTAGCTGTTTTTTGATTGCGAATAGCCATATTCAATGCATCACAAACAAGCTTGGCTGTCATGCGCTCATTTAAGCTGTAGCCAACTACTTGTTTAGTGTACAGGTCTTTTACAGCCGCTAAGTACAACCAGCCTTCAGTCGTCCATATATACGTAATATCACTCGACCTGAGAAGCACTGCTTCGCAAGGATTTGGTTTAGTCATTGAGAATTGTTGCTCAAGCAAATTTTGGATAGATCGCTCGGTTATGGTCACTGTTAGTCGTTCTTTTGAAGCGCTTGTGGCGCTTACAATAAAGCTGATTTAACTTTTTTATCTGACGTATTGCATATGTACTAATTTTTACGCCTTGAGCCTGTAAATGCTTGGTTAAGCGAATATAGCCATAGCTCTGTTTAGTTTCCTCATGCGCTATTTTGACCAAAATCGTTTGTTGATTTCGTTGAACTGATCGTTTACTTGCACCTCGTTTTATCCAATCATAAAATCGTGAAATAGATACATGAAGTAATCGAGCCATCAAAATAATCGGAAATAAGTGTCTTTGCGATTTCATATAGGCGTACCTCACTGACTTTCTTTGGCAAAGTACGCTGCTGCCTTTTTTAGAAATTCGCGTTCCATTTCAGCAGTTTTGAGCTGTTGTTTAAGTTTTTTATTTTCTTCGAGTAAAGCGTTTAGATCAGGTGAATACTGTTTAGTACCAGCTAAAGTCCCTTCTTTTGCCTTATTGTTCCAATGCGAAAGGGTCTGCATGGAAATGCCGAGTTCTCTAGCTGTTTTGGATACATTACCTTGATTAGCTTCTATAGCTTTGATGGCTTCAGCTTTAAATTCTGCCGTATACGTCTTGTGTTTCTTGCTCATGGTAAACTCCTGACGAGTATGTATAGTTTACCAAGTTAAATCATCCTGTTTTTTCAGCACACATCAAAATAATTGTCGATTGAGGCATAGAATAAGGCGAGGCTTTAGGAGAAGCTGCAACTTCTCCAAAAAGCTTGAGAATCATTTCAAAGCCTTTGATTTAGTGTTCTTTTATATCAACAATGGATTCGTCTAATGCCAGCATACTTTTTGAAGCACTACCCAACAATTAAGACCTCCAAACAAGATACGTCATAACCCATCTGGTATTAAGGCAATATAAGTTTTTCAGGCTATCTTTTCTCATTTTAAAAGACATCTAACAAACATTAAGTTATGATCATATAACAAGAAAAAAGTATCCATATTTAGATACACACCTCTCATAATTTTGATTTATCAAGGGTTGCTATGTCTGTAAAATCTTTTAACTTTAGAGCTAGAGCTCGTACTATTGAGCACTTAGGTAAAGGACAAATTGCAGATTGCCCAACAGCTGTGAGTGAGCTTTGGAAAAATGCTTATGATGCTTATGCAAGAGATGTTGCATTATTTACTGTAGATGCCGATTATCCTTGCGGTGCATTAATCGATAATGGTTGTGGTATGTCACCAGAGCAAATTATTGATAACTGGCTAATTGTTGGTACTGAATCAAAAAGTAATAAAAAAGCTCTAAGTGATGAAGATCGTTTTGGCATTCCAATACGCCAAACGCAGGGTGAAAAAGGTATTGGACGACTTTCTGCGGCATTTTTAGCAAATGTCACTTTCCTTGTAACCAAAAAGTTAAATGGCTCCTTCACATCACTTCTTGTGGATTGGCGCTTATTCGAAAATCCATATCTTTCCTTTGAAGATATTAGTATTCCATTCCTAGAGTTCGATACGACTGATGAAATTACAATCGCATTCGATTTATTAAAAGAAGAACTCATCAAAAATGTTAAATTTGAAGATGAAGATGAAGATGAAGATGAAGATGAGGATGAAGATGAAGATGAAGATGAAGATTTAAAATTAAAAAGATCAATTAAGGAAAGAGCTTGGATAAGATTTTCTGAAGATGAAATAGAAAACAATAAATCGAAAGACTTTATAACTACACAGAATAAAATTATCATTTTTTGTGAACACTCCGTGTTGGATGAAAGAGCGATTAAACCTTGGAAAGAATTACTTAATAAGTTCTCTGAGAAAGATGGTGGACAACATGGTACAGCTTTATTTCTACTAGATTTACGAAGAGATTTAAGCTTACTTACTAATAAAAGAGATCTAGCTAAAGATAATCAAGAACTAGCTTCAATCGAAAAGGACCTTGTTGATACTTTAAGAGCATTCACTAATCCATATGTTGAAAAGGATGAAAGTTTCTCATATCGCCTCTTTAGAATAAAAAACACTACAGAAACAAAAGATATTTTAAGAGAAGCAGATGTCTTTAATATGCAGGAATTTGAAGCTCTTGAACATAAAATATCAGGTGAAGTTGATGAAAAAGGGTGGTTTAGAGGTAGTGTAATCGCGTTTGGACAAGATAAGGGTGAAGTATTAATTCCACCCAATATTAATATTAACTCTAAAGGAGGGGTTGGAAGTTTTAAATTTCAAATCGGAGCTTTCGAATATAACCCAAACTTATCATCACTTGAATTGAATGAGATCGAAACGCTTATTACTAAAGCAAAAAAATATTCAGGATTATTAATTTTTAGAGATAATTTAAGGGTATTACCATATGGACGTGTAGACAGTGACTTTTTTAAAATTGAAGAACGTCGATCGACACATGCTGGTCGCTTTTATTGGTCCAATCGTCGAATCTTCGGTTACATTGGTATTTCTCACGAACATAACAAAGAATTAAAGGACAAATCTGGACGTGAAGGTTTTATCAGTAACCAAGCATCTCGAGAACTAAAAAATTTAGTCGAAGATATTTTAATTACATTAGCAGATCGATATTTTGGCTCCAAATCTGAAGAACGCCAAGAATTATTATTACTTGCAAAAAAAAATAAAGAGCTTAGAAAGGATGCCCAAACACAAGCTCGAAAGGCATCACAAAAGAGCTTTAAAGAGGCTTTAAAAAGTCAATCACCTAAACTTGATGATTCTTTAGATTTAGCTAGAACTCTTAAAAACAATCTAGAAAATGTAGATAAATTGAGTGCTGAAGAACTACAAGATATCGATCAAAAGCTGTCAAAACTTGAACTTATCCGGACAGAAATTAAAACACCGACTAAACCTCCAAAGCTTGGGATTTATGAAGAAAAATACAGGGAATATCGTGATAAATATAATGAATTTTCAGCCTATGTTATTCAGCTAAAAACTGTTATTAATAAAATGGAGTCTGAACTTAATAAGTTAGCTCCACAACAAACAGCTAAGAAATTGTTTGATAAAAACCAGAGCGTTCTCAATTCAAAATTGAATAAATATCAATCTGCCATTGAGGCTAAGATTGATGCACTTCATTCTATTTGGAAAAAAGATATTAGTGAAGATAGAAGCTCATATTATAGTCAATCGATCAGGATTGTTGAAAGCGTTGAGGAGTCGTCTCATTTAGAAAATGCCTTAAACAATCTAGATATTATCTATTTGGAATTAGTAGAAACCTATACCTTTAAGTATGATGCGATTTTAAAAACATTAGAAAAAATATCTGAAGGGATTAATTTAGATTCAGCATTCTCAATAGCAGAGGAAGAAAGATCTGATATTGAAGAAAAAATGCGAACAATCAATGCTGTCGCACAACTTGGGATTAGTGTAGAAATCTTATCTCATGAGCTTGAAGAAATAGACTCCTTAGTCACTCGTGGGCTAAACTCATTACCAAATGATGTAAAACAACATCCTGGTTTTCAATTAGCGTACAACTCTCATAAAGCACTCACAAGTCAAATTCGCTTTCTTTCCCCATTAAAAATTTCTGGCTATCAAACCCGTCAGACTATTACAGGGAAAAATATCGAAGCCCATATTAATCAATTCTATGGTGATCGTTTTGAAAGACAACGAATCAATTTTGAAGTAACGGAAGCTTTTAGATCGTTAAAAATTAGTGACCTTCCCTCAAGGATCTACCCAGTATTTATTAATTTGATTAACAATGCGATGTATTGGGTTTCATTAGTTGAAGACAGAAAAATTAAAATTGATCTAATTAATGATCTCATTGTAGTTGCAAATTCAGGACCAAAAGTTGATGAAGATGATGTTCAAAGACTGTTTGATCTTTTCTACACAAAACGAGCGAATGGACGTGGTGTGGGACTGTACTTATGTCGTGAGAACTTAGCTATAGCGCATCACAAAATTTGGTATGCCGAACAACATAATGATGACCCTTTCATATTCGAAGAGGGCGCTAACTTTATTATTAAATTTAATGGATTGGAGAAATAATTGTGACTGTTGCTATTAAATATGAAGACTTAGTTCAAAAAACATTTTGTCAAAATGCCATACGCTCAGTCATGATGATTGATGATGAATTTATTCCCTATTCAACTCTTATAAAGTCTTTAGCTAATAACTATACAATTAATCCTTCAATTATTCAAAGCTCGCAGAGAGCTGCTGCTTTGGAGGCTTTTTTCCAAAATCAAAAAATATTGTGCGATCTAGATGATTCAGCCAATCATATAGAAGTAGATAGAATTCGAAAATCTGATCTATTAATTATTGATTATCATCTTGAAAGCCAAAATCCTAAGAAAACTATTGAAATATTAAATGGACTAAAAAATTCACCTCATTTTAATCTTGCTGTGGTTTATACAAATGAGCCTCCAGAAGTTGTATGGAAACAAATTTCCTCTAGTTTGACTGCTCCTAGAAGCGTACAAACAGATATTGAAAATCTTCATAATGATGAAGTGACAGAATTTTGGGAAGAAAAAATTGAGAGTGATATTAGAAATGGTGGAAATTATTCTTTAACAAATGATGAATACTTCGAGTATTTATTCAATCAAAATATTCCTGACAGATTAAGGAAAAATTTAGCTCAAGATAGCGAAAATAATATAAAACGACACATTAAAAATTTAGCAAAATTAATTTGTGATTATCATATTCAGATTAATCAAATATACACATCAGATAAGAATGAAAATTATACTGTTTTTGGTGATACAAATGGTTTGAAGTGGATTCAATATCATAATATTTTTATATGTATACATAATAAAAGCAGTGATTTTGAAAATGATCCAGAAAGAATTTTAAATACATTAATAAATTCTCTAATAGATTGGAAGCCTTCTTACTATCAGTTAATTCAATCAGAAATACAAAATCAGATTGAAGCAGAATCCATGTCTTTCAATGTGATTCATCAAAATGACTCTTTGGGGCAAGCTGCATGGCTTAAAGAAATCTTAAAAAGTGAAGAGGATGATTCAATTAACAGTAAGATCAAAACAATTTACTCGAGTCTTGCTGAAGATTTATATTTTAAATTCTCTCAAAATCAAACACTTTCTGATTTTATTAAAGATATTTTTACTAGTTACAAAGAAGAATTCAGCCTTGTAGCTTCACAGTCTTCACTCGAAAGTTTTTGTGCAGAAAAAATGGGGGTTACCATAAATCCTGAGACATTTAAGGATATGTATCATGCTTTGAATATGAATTTATCTTCTAAAGATTATCGTGAAAAACATGTTAGTACTGGTACAGTTCTTTTTGATCAAGAAAATAAATTATGGTATGTCTGCGTATCACCAGCTTGCGATATGGTTCCAACTCAGGAAACTGCACCTATCAACAAAAGACTTACTCCTCATCGAATGATACAAGTCCTCAGATTGTTTAAAGTCAGTGCAGAAGAAGCTTTAGAAAAGGCAACTCGTTCAAAATATATTTATGCTTACGAAAATGGGGAACGCTTATATTTCTCTGTGACAAATCCAGAAACTGATCTGCCTGTAAGCGATTATCTTGTAATATTGAATTACAAAACGAAATTAGATGAAAGATACCATGAAGCACTAACATTTAAAGCCAATGGTGAAGATATTGATAAAGTCAAAATCAATCTTAAATTAAAATCTCAATTAAGAACTGGATATGCTGAACGCTTTCAGAATATGGCTTCACACCATTCAGGACGAATAGGTGTCGATTTTATTAAAGGATTTGAACCACCCTTACTAGAAATCGAACCACCACAACTAGAGATAGTAACGACGACAGCCTAGAGTATTACTTTTTAGATGCTTTCACGTAATCTAAATAATGCTTTTGAATGGCGAAACCAAACTGTTTAGCCATTTCACAAGGTACAGCATTGCCAATTTGTCTTGAAGCTTCGACCACACTACCTTTAAAGATAAAATCTTTAGGGAATGTTTGTAACATTGAAGCTTCTCTCACACTAATTGCACGATGTTGATTCGTATCTGGATGCCCAAAACGTCCATTGGAATAGCTATAGCAACGTGTTGTTAACGTTGGAGCTGGCTTATCCCAACTCATACGACCATACACATCCATATGCCCAGAGTGCTTCTTATGGCATTCATTAATCAAATGATCTGGCCAATGTCGTCGATCCCCACCTTCTGGAGTATTTAAAATACGCGCTAAATTACGTTCATTTAAGGTCGGGCATCTATGCCATGGGTCATCAGGGTGTATTTCACCAGCTCTAATAGATGGAAATTCTCCAATAAAATCTCTAACAGTTTTAATCGGTTCTAGACCTTCTCCATGTGTCTTAGCTGGAATATCTAATTGCCCAACTTTACTTGCTAACAATACAAATCTTTTACGACGTTGCGGTACACCATATTCTTCTGATTTAGCAATAAATTCAATAAACTTATAATTTTCAGAAGTTAAGAAGTTAGTAAATCTTTTATAGGGTCCTTCTTTATTTTTATCAATCTTTTGTAGACCAGGGACATTCTCAATAAATATATAATCAGGCTTTAACTCTTTAATGAAACGATGAGTTTCATCTAAAAGTGTTCTTCTAATATCATCTTCACTTTTTGCTTTATTTTGACTAGAAAATGGCTGACATGGTGCACATGCAACCAGTATTAGTGGATCATTCTTTTTATTTTTTTTCTTAAAACTTTGAGCTAGCTCTTTTTCATCAAGTGTTCTTATATCCACATTATAAAATTTTGCTTTAGGAAAATTAGCCATGTATGTTTCGGCTGCATTTTTATCAAAATCTAGCCCTATAGTAATATCAAATCCAGCTTGGCGTAATCCTTCACTTACACCACCGCAACCAGAAAAGAAATCAATTACTTTCAAAACAGCACCAAATTTTAAATTAAAAAAATATGCCAAATCATAACAGAAGATAACTTTATAAAATTACTCGGGCAATAAATCTTTTACATTTACACCTAAAGATTTTGCTAATTCGTAAAGTTTTTCTAATGTAGGGTTGACCTCGCCTCTTTCGATCCGTCCTAAATAACTCCGATCCATGTTACAGAGCAATGCCAAATGCTCTTGCGGCATGCTTTTTTCTTTTCTGTACTTGCGAACTAATTGACCAAATTGAATAGTAAGTTCTGACATAAACATTCAAATGCTTAAAAAACAGAACTATCACTATTTGAGGACTACATATCCACGGACTATAATCCTCTTTTTAAATTTTATAGTTTTCTTTTATGAAACACGTAGTCTCTCCGATCTTTCAAGATTTTCTCGTTCTTCTAAATACAAACCAAATTGATGGATGGACATCACAACAAATTTGGAACACATTGAATCTTTCAGAAGATAAAAAGCAACGAATCAATCAACAACAACTTTATAGACTTTTGAGAAAACTAGTAAAATAAGGTCACTTAATCAAACAGATTCATTCTGACAATCCAAGACTTTCAACTTTTGTTGAAACTGAAAGCATGTGTGAATTTAGAAAACAATTTGATCTTAAAACTACTAAAAATGATTCAGGAAAACTTACTTTCAAGACCAATGAATTAAAAGGAAAGCAGAAGGTTTACGAAAACCAAATCAAAGCTTCTGAACAAGCTCTGATAGACTTTCCTGAACTAAAAACTGAAATCTTGAGAAGAAAAAACCAATTATTTCAAGATATCGAAAAAATGAAAGCATACAATGATTTTTTAACATCACTAATGTGATATGAAAGTAAATTTAACGGGCCTAAGGTTTCATTTCAGTATGAAACTTTATTACTCGATAAAAAGTAAAAGTAGAAGAAAAGATAAAGCTGAGTATGAAACTTTATTTTTTCTTCCACTAACTGCAAAGCATAAATATCAATGAGATAAGATGTGTTCAGTATGAAACTTTATTACTTTCATACACTACTTGTATGACAGCAATAAAGTCTCATACCAAGTAATAAAGTATAACACTGAATTGCTCAAAAAAACCACACGGTCTATGCTCTAATCCAGCATGAATGTGTGGTTTTTTTATGGCTAACTTTAAATCATGATCACAAATCACGTACCATCTAGCTAGGTAATAACCTCTATCGTCAACATGAATTATATATAAGAAGACTGCTACTCTACTAAAAAGCAATATTTGTGAGTATTGAATGTAATGCGCTACGACTTTTTTGATTTAGAGCTGATTTTAAATATTGCAACAACAGGTAGTCTGACCCAAGCGGCGGTACGATCTTGCATTTCTTTACAAGCTGCAAGTGAGCGAATCAAAAAACTGGAGCAGCAGTTCGAAACACAATTATTGATTCGCCAGCATAAAGGTGTAATGTTGACCTTGGCAGGACACACCCTCAAACAACAAGCACAGCAATTGTTGCAGCAGCAACAAGAACTGGAACGAGAAATGCATCCTTTTCGCAAGCATAGTCTCGAACATGTAGTATTGTGGTGCAACTCATCTGCGCAAAGTGAATATTTACCAAAGCTGCTACCCCAATATTTATGTGACCATCCACAGTTTAAAATTGAGTTACATGAAGCTGAAAGCTCTGAAATTGTTAAAGCACTTCGTCATGGCACAGCGCGTTTAGCGTTAGTGTCTAGCTTTGTAAATACACAAGCACTTCAAACCCATTGTTTTGCTGATGATCCTTTGGTTTTAGTCTGTCCAAATTTTCATCCACTTGCAACAGCAACCGAATTATCCTTGGATGAAGTGTTACATTACGATTTTATTGGACTGAAAACACACCATTCTTTGCAACAGGTGATTGATCAACAAGCAACACTGTTAGGAAGACAAATTCAATATCGGTTACGGTTGCCCAATTTTACAGCAATTGTAGAAGTAGTCGCAAAAGGCATCGGGGTCGCTATCCTTCCTGCACGTGCAGTACAAAAGTTACATGTTGAATTTGACTTTAAAAGTATTCCACTTTCAGAACATTGGGCTAATCGTCAATTATTAGTGGCTGCCTTAGATTTTCAAAAACTCAGTAAAACTGAACAAATTTTTGCTGAATTTCTTATTTCTACATCATGTGAAACCTAAATTAGGAAATGACATATAAGCCCCTAAAGCAATCAGTCCAATAAAAAAATACTGTCGAAATCGCCGCTCATTTAAATGCTGTCGCAATTCTTTACCTAGCCACATTCCTAAAATTGCAGGCAATACAGCAAAACAAGCCCAAGCGAATTGCATACTATTTTGTACAATATGCTGCTGTAAAAAAATGGCTAAACAGATATTCGAAGCGGTAAAACTTAATCCAAGCGCTTGAATAAGTTGATCTCGTTTTAAATGTAAGGTCTGTAAATATGGCACTATTGGAATAATAATCACTCCCGTTGCAACGGTCAGTGCACCGCCTAAATATCCCACAAACGGCGAAAGGTATTTTTCATAAGCAGCTAAATTCGGCAAATCTTTCGCAACTAAGCCATATATACCATATAGCAACAACATGATGCCTAAAAGCAGCTCACTGATTTTTCCGTGACCTAAGCTTGGTAAAAAACTCCACTGTGCACCAACGACAATCCCCAATAACAACGTCCAAAAACGGCGGATAAAAAAACCAATTCGCCCTTCTGCCAACAATTGCCAAAGATTGGTGAGCATCGAAGGAATAATTAATAACGCAGCAGCCTGCAATGGGCTCATGATCAAACTGAGTAAACCCATCGACACTGTTGGTAAACCAAGACCAATTAAGCCCTTAATTAGTCCTGCAAGGCCAAATACCACAACCATTATGCTGATGAACATAGGAGTATCTCAATCGCAATGCTTAATTCTGCATGCTACTCAAATATCTCCTTTTAGACGATTCATCAATTTTGAAGCTTGCCTCAAGTAAAAATTGAGACAAAAAATAAGAATGGATTCTTGCTTTTTCAGCTTTTTGACAAGCTAAATTTTAAGTTTCTTTTTCGGCTTTAATATGCTGTTCTAAGATATGATTCAAAATACTTTCAATCATCCACACCCGATACAAACTATTAAATACATAACGTTGCCCATCGACCCTTAACTCCAAAACAGGTAATTCGGGTTGATGCTTGCTTCTGCATACCGAGTCATTGTGTTTTAAAATTTCATCAACATCTACATTGGTGAGGTTTTCAATCTCAAGTGAGGTTGTTAATTCTTGGATATGTGCAGAATAAGACAAATCTTTGCCTTTGCTCCAAACAGCTTGTAATACAGCATACATCACATCAATTTGCCGCTCTTCTTCGACACTATAAAATAGCTGTGCTATCTGCTTTACAGCTTGCGCTGTCGGACGACAAAACGGTGTGAATGCAACTTCAGTTCGCTTAGACAATCGGGTTGCTAAAGACCAATCAAACTGATCTCGGCCTTGATAACTTAATGGATAAACACGTAATTGAATATTATAGTAATTCGCTAAAGTTTCTTTAATATAAGCCAATAATAACCAACTGATTGGATCTTCTAAGGCAATATATAAATCAAGTTCAGGATGCGCAGCATGAATCTCAGCAAGATCTTCTGCATCGTGAATTAAATGCTCACGCCATTCGATATGATTAATTAGAAAAATCGGATTACCGCTTAATAATTTTTGCGAACGTAACCGGCGAGTTAAACGCAACAATCCATCAACGGCCTGATATTGCCGATGCCCAATTTCAAAATAGCTCACAGCAACAGGTACATCATTAAAAATACGTTCGGGAATATTTTGCGGTGTTTGTTGTTGGCTAGCCATTACATATAAAGTACGCAATTTGCCATATTGTTGCTGCCATAACATGTGAAATACATCTTCAAGCAAATACAAAAAGGCTTCATCACGTAAAGGCGTATTTTTTAAAATAACTTCAGCATGTTGCAGGGCTTCTGTGCTCGGTAACTCAGGTTGTTCATCATAACCAAACCGATGTTGCTTGGCTAAAATTTTGGCATCATTTAAACAATAATGCTGCCATTCTTCAGCAGTCATACCATTTGGTGGTTCAGCAGCTTGTTTGGAAATGACGACTTTTAAGGGTTTTAATTCATCCGTTAAAATTTCATTTAATTGTGGCAGTTGCTGTACAGCAAGGTAACTATAAACGTCATCTAAACGTAAATAAACACTCAGCCCTTGGTCTGTAGATAAGACTTCTTGCCGTGATGGCTTTTGATAAAACCACCTCGATCGAATTGGGTCTAACCAGCGACGAAATACTGACATGCGTACAGCCTCTTAAAAGAAATGTCTTTAAACCGAACCATCGAATACAAAGTGCAAACCTTGTCATTGTGCAACAAGGAGAATTTGATAAAAACGACCGATTTTGAAATCTTGTAGCAATCAAACACCGAATATTGTGTTGATTTAGCCCACAAGTTTAACAAATTTTCGACAGGTTTTGAGGATGGATTTTATCTCGCGTTATTTTTCCCAGCTTTCATATGTAACTTACGTCAAATTAAGTCAAAAATACCCTGCAATGAGGACATTACAGGGTACATTTAATAAAACACAAAGAAATTACACGATACGCACTGCGCCTTTGGCTGCACTAGTCGTGTGTTGTGCATACATTTTTAACGCTTTGGATACTTTACGTTTGCGTTCTTCAGCAGGCTTCCAACCTTTTTCATCTTGGGCTTTACGGCGTTCCGCTAAGATTTCATCGTCTACTTTTAAATGCATACCACGGTTTGGAATATCAATTTCAATAATATCGCCATCTTCCACCAAACCAATTGTTCCACCTTCGGCAGCTTCTGGTGAAACATGTCCAATCGACAAACCTGAAGATCCACCCGAGAAACGACCATCGGTAATTAAGGCACAGTCCTTACCCAAACCTTTTGACTTTAAGTAACTGGTTGGATACAACATTTCTTGCATACCAGGACCACCGCGTGGACCTTCGTAGCGAATCACCACAATATCACCGGCTTTGATGTCATTGCCTAAAATGGCTTCAACTGCACTATCTTGACTTTCAAACACTCGCGCTGTACCCGTAAAGGTTAGAATCGAATCATCTACCCCTGCGGTTTTGACAATGCAACCATCTAACGCCATATTACCAAACAGCACGGCTAAGCCACCATCTTGTGAAAATGCATGTTCTGCACTGCGAATCACACCTGTTTCACGGTTGCCATCTAAAGTTGGATAATAACGGTTTTGTGAGAATGCCACTTGAGTCGGCACACCGCCTGGAGATGAACGGTAAAACTCATACACATCAGCTGCTTCAGTGCAAATGATGTCCCATTTTTGAATCGCATCTTTTAAAGTTTTTTCATGTACAGTGCTGACATTTGTGTCAAGCAAATTGGCCCGCTCAAGCTCGCCTAAAATGGCCATAATTCCACCTGCACGGTGCACATCTTCCATATGTACATCTTGTTTAGCTGGTGCAACCTTACACAATACAGGCACATGACGTGACAATTGGTCAATATCGCTCATGGTAAAGTCGACTTCGGCTTCATGTGCAGCGGCCAATAAATGCAACACGGTATTGGTTGAGCCACCCATTGCAACATCTAAAGTCATGGCATTTTTAAACGCAGCTTTTGTTGCAATTGAGCGCGGTAAAATACTGCTGTCATTTTGTTCGTAATAGCGTTTTGCCAATTCAACAATTAATTGACCCGCTTTTAAAAATAAGTTTTTACGGTTGGCATGCGTTGCCACAATAGAACCATTGCCCGGTAAAGATAAACCCAATGCTTCGGTTAAACAGTTCATTGAGTTTGCCGTAAACATACCTGAACATGAGCCACAGGTTGGGCACGCCGAACGTTCAAAGTCTTTCACTTCTTCGTCGGTATAACTATCGTCGGCAGCAACAATCATAGCATCGACAAGGTCAATGGCTTTTTCATCACCACGGAATTTCACTTTACCCGCTTCCATCGGGCCACCCGAAACAAAGACTACTGGAATATTCAGGCGCATAGCCGCCATTAACATTCCCGGTGTAATTTTGTCACAGTTTGAAATACATACCATTGCATCAGCACAATGGGCATTTACCATATATTCGACCGAGTCGGCAATGAGGTCACGCGATGGCAGTGAGTACAACATGCCGTCATGCCCCATCGCAATACCGTCATCAACAGCAATGGTATTAAATTCTTTGGCCACACCGCCCGATGCTTCAATTTCACGCGCGACCATTTGGCCTAAATCTTTAAGATGAACATGCCCCGGCACAAATTGGGTAAATGAGTTGACCACCGCAATAATCGGCTTGCCGAAATCTTCATCTTTCATTCCTGTTGCACGCCATAAACCACGTGCGCCAGCCATATTTCTTCCATGTGTCGATGTTTTTGAACGATAGTCAGGCATTTGTGTTTCCAACAAGTTGTGCTTGAGATGAATAATTCACTCTGGCTAAAAAAAAGACCGATCGGGTCGAACTCGATTGCTCATCATTCACGATCATCACTTCATTCTATACAAGCAATCTTGGTTGGGAAAGCCACAAAACCGTCGATCTTGACAATATTTCGCAAAACTTACATGAATAATTTTTTATTCTCATATAACTTATTTTTATTATTTTTTAATTTTGAATAATTTTTTTTCATTTCACAAATCAACAAGCAGCGCAGCCTAGATCAAACTTAGGGCTTACCTCCATTTTCACGTATAATCATGCCCAAACTGACTTTGGATTGCATGTGTGAAAATTATTTTTGCGGGCACCCCTGAATTTGCAGCAACTGCCTTAGCTGCCTTATTAAAAACACCGCATGAAATTGTTGCGGTCTATACCCAACCCGACCGCAAAGCAGGACGTGGACAAAAACTCACACCCTCTGCGGTAAAACAATTGGCATTGACCCATAATCTACCTGTCTATCAGCCTTTACACTTTAAAGCCTCGACTGAAGAAGGTTTGGCCGCACAGCAACAACTCGCTGCGCTTGAAGCCGATGTAATGGTAGTAGCAGCTTATGGTTTAATTTTACCGCAAGCCGTGCTTGATATGCCTAAATTTGGTTGCTTAAATATTCATGGTTCATTATTGCCGCGTTGGCGTGGTGCCGCGCCAATTCAACGTGCAATTGCCACTGGCGATGCCGAAACAGGTATTACCATTATGAAAATGGCAGCAGGTTTAGACACAGGCGACATGATGTTCAAAACCATCTGCCCAATTACCCAAGATGACAACACCGCAAGCTTACACGATAAACTCGCGGAACAAGGTGCAAATGCGATTGCTACCGTTTTAGAGTCCGCCGAAACATTACAGCAATATTTAGCTGAACGTGAAGTGCAAGATGAAAATTTGGCAGTCTATGCACATAAATTGTCTAAAGCCGAAGCCCAAATTGATTGGTCATTATCTGCAATTCAGCTCGATTTAAATATTCGTGCCTTTAACCCATGGCCTGTGGCTTTTTTTGCTTTAGATGAACAGCAAAATGTACGGGTTTGGCAGGCAAAATATGTTGATGATCAACATCATCAAGCCGAAGTAGGTGAAGTTATTGCAATGGATCAAAGTGGCATTTATGTTGCCTGTGGTGAAAATAGTGTGATTTGCCTAACTCAATTGCAGTGGCCGGGCGGTAAGCCTTTAAATGCACAACAAATTTTGCAAGCGCAAAAACTGCATCTAGGACAACAACTATGAACCAACCAAACTTAAATTTACGTGCCCAAGTGGTCAAAACTTTGCTATCGGTACAGCAAGGCCAATCGTTGTCGGGAATTTTACACCAACAACTAAACCAAGTTGCCCCGAAAGATCGGGCTTTATTCCACGAATTGGTGTTGGGAACCTTACGTCAATGGTTTGGGCTAAAAGCATTAACCTTGCCACTTTTGACCAAGCCGCTAGATAATCCAAGTGTCGAAACATGTTTATATGTTGGGTTATATCAGATTTTATGTACTCGGATTGCACCACACGCCGCCATCTCTGAAACTGTAGATGCAACAAAGCAAGTGGGATTTCCTGCACTTAGTGGCGTGGTTAATGCCATTTTGCGCCGTGCCACGCGTGAAACAACTGAATTTCAAGCCACGCTTAACCGAGCACATGGTCTTCCGAGTTGGTTATATAAACGCTTAAAGAAAGATTGGCCAACAGATGTTGAAGCACTGTGCCAGAACTTAAAGCAAAGTGCAGGCATTACCTTACGGGTCAATCAACGCAAAATTGGACGTGATGCTTACTTAAATAAATTAAAAGCGATCCCCGTGGCAGCAGAAGCCTATACTTATGGCGATGCGGCCATTGCTTTAAAACAAGCAGTACAAATTCCAGAATTAATTGGTTTTTCAGAAGGTTGGTTCTCTGTTCAAGATCAACATGCGCAGCTATGTGCCCAATTATTACCTAATTTAGACAGTAAACTTGTGATTGACGCTTGTGCGGCACCAGGTGGAAAAACAGCACATCTGCTAGAAAAATTTAAACCTGCGCAACTTATTGCACTCGATCAAGACCAAAAACGCTTAGAGCGCATCACAGAAAATTTAGCTCGCTTAGATTTAAATTCAGCACAAGTTCAAATTGTGGCTGCTGATGCAACGACTTGGCAAGCCGAACAGACTGTTGACTGTATTGTACTTGATGCACCATGTTCAGCCATTGGCGTACTCAGACGACACCCTGATATTCGTTTGCTACGTCACAGTACCGATATTGCTGAGACTGTTATTTTACAAAAGCAAATTTTAGACAATATGTGGCAGCAACTGAACGTTGGTGGAACATTACTTTATATTACTTGCTCGATTTTGAAAGCAGAAAATGAACAGCAAATGATTAATTTTTTTGCTGAACATCCAAATGCACAAGAAGAAAAGATTGAAGCTGAATGGGGCATCGCTCAGCAATATGGCAGACAACTGTTGCCAAATGAACAAGGCGATGGATTTTATTATTGTAAAATCAAAAAATTGGCTTAAGTCATTTCATTTTTATCAAAAGCTGATTTTCCAAAATCAGCTTTTTTTACTCATCCAAGTTAAGCTTCGGCAAAATTGAGTTCGGGATGATTTGGAATCGCCAAGGCTTGCTGAATATAAAAATGAACTAACTTTTCACGTGAACCAATCGAACGTTGATAATAACTAGAATTTAATAATAAACATGCACCATATGTCAGTGACCATACATAAGAAGCATAATCACGAATTGAAATTGTAGACTGAAATTGATCTAAATAAGCCTTAGTTATGTCTCTAATCCGTAAAATACGCTGCTGACGAATATCATATAAAATATTAAATAAAGACCTTAAACCAGACTCGGTCATAGTCAAATTTTCTTCAATTTGATGCAAAATAATGGTTTTTTCAGGTGACTCTAAATGAAATAACATATAGGCTGAGACATAATCTTGGAAATTTTCACTACAATTTTCTGAAATATTTAAAATTTTCTTTTCATTTTGAATAATCAATTCTAAAAGTAATTCATTCTTCGACTTAAAATGCTTATATAACGTCCCTTTAGCAATATCCAGCTCTTTCGCTAAATCATCTAAGGTCATACTTTGATCATTTTCAAGTAATAAGGCTTCAGAAACTTGCAAAATTTTGTGATAACGCGCTAAAAATTGCTCTTGCCGATTAGATGTCATCCTCATCTCCTCTTTATACTCCATGTCACATACAACAGATCTACTTATTAAGTATTGTCATTTTATCGATCTATCCTTAACTGATAATGTCATAGACCAGCGTAAAATTGAATAGAACATTATGAAAAAATTAAAAATGATAGTCGTGATGAGTCTCTAAAGATAAGTAAAACTAAACACTTAAAACTGCCATTTTTAATAAAAAACACATCAAATCACCTAAAAAAGATATAAACCTATATTTTTACATTTTGATACTAAAATAATTACCGAACACGATAAAACAAATTTCACAATATGTATAAATAATGATAACCCTATCACAACATAATCAAGTCAAATGATAAAACCTATCAACTATAAAATTTAAGCAAGCATAATGCTTATTGCTTTAAAAAAAATTTCTCCTACAATAAAATTAATCTATGACGCCACTTGTTAATAAAATCAACGCATAGACCAAACTAAACTCTTTATACTTACAAAAAGCAGGTATGCCCATGGCAAAATTAACATTAGATGCCCTAACAACAATTGATGGTTTTAATGCAGCAGCATTAGTGGATTTAGAAAGCGGTTTGGCCTTAGCAACACAAGGTGGTGGCAATATTGATTTAGAATTAGCTGCGGCTGGAAATACCGAAGTTCTTCGTGCGAAACGTCGCGTTGCAAATTCTCTGAACTTAAATGATGATATTGAAGATATTTTGATTACTTTAGGCAAACAGTATCACCTCATCCGCCCATTAGAAAGTAACAAAAATATTTTCCTCTATTTAGTCCTTGATCGTTCTAAATCGAATTTAGCTATGGCACGTCATGAATTAAAAAGTTTTGAAAAAGGGCTAGATTTCTCATAAGTTTGGAAAGCCCTTCTTAAATTTTATTTTTATTAAGGGCTTCTACTAGAAAATCAAACCATACAAACCCCAAAACTAAACTACAACCTATTGAAAATTAAGAGTATAATCCAAGATATTCTTATTTTTACAAGAGGTAAAATATGAATAATAATATTAATATTGCAATTTCAGGGCTTAGTCTGCAATCCTCAAATGAGCTAAAAGCAGCATTAAGAAACAATATTCCTATGAGTTATGCACTTAATTGGATTAATATTGCCGATCCAAATATTGATTTACTTGTAATTAATGAATCGTTTTTTGACACTAGCAGTATTCAAAGGATTTTAGAAAAAAAAAACTGCTCTTTTCTAAAAGTGACTAAAAATAGCAACACGCATGGCAATATTGATAATGATACGCTTTGCTTACCATTAAATGATCGCTTTGGGCCATTAAAAGATTGGATTGAAAATAAGATCCTATCGAAATTCACGAAAAAAATAAGCCCCCATACTAATATCGAAAAACAACAGCTGACAGAACCAACAATAATAAATCTAAATACTTTTAAAAATATGTATCATGCAGAAAATACACGGTTGCATTTATTCGATGATACTGGAACATTAGCGATTATTGATTTACGTCGAAAAATAGCTTGGGCAATTTCAGAAAATAATCAAATAAAAACAAACCAAAACTTCTGCTATGAACTCGCCAAAATGAATGATCTAACCAAAGTATCTAGAAAACATGAATATTTACTAGATGATTGGATATGGAATCTTATTTGGCTCTCACCCGAGTTCAATTGCTTAAGCCATGAAATTGAATATTATCAACTTGATCACTGGCCGCAACCATTTACTAAAACTGATCAAAAACTCATTTTTCAACTTAGTGCCAGTTTCATACACGGGGCATCTTTACATGAAATAGCACAAAAATTTGATCTACCTTTAGTAACAGTGCAACAATTTATTGCCGCTTCAATGGCCTCCAATAATGGCAAGCAAATTCCACACAACCCCATCCAACATGCTAAAAGTGAAACAAAAAAAGTGGAAGTTCAAGTAGAACAAAGCTTTTTAAATAATTTTTTTGGAAAATTACGTCGTCGCTTCGGTTTATAATTAAAGGTAGTTAAAATGATCTTACAACAACATAAGATTGTGTTTGCAGGCAGTATGGGAGCTGGGAAAACAGAGGCAATTCGATCACTCTCTGAAATTCCTGTACTTGCAACAGAAGCATTTAATACAGACAGTCACTCTCACAATAAATTAGAAACTACTGTTGGTATCGATTATGGTGAAATTACTTTAGAGGCTGATATTAAGATTGGTTTATATGGAACACCAGGACAAAGTCGTTTTGACTTTATTTGGTCAATCATTTGTGAAGGTGCTATTGGTGTTGTAATCTTAATTGACCATTCTTTAACGAACTCATTAAATGAACTCGAAAATTATCTTAATAATTTTAAAGAACATAATGAAAATATAGTTATTGGTATTACTCATACTGATGAAAACCCAGATCAACCTTTACATATTTATCGAGAATGGCTAAGCAAAAATCAGTATAAACATCCTTTATTTTTTATTGATGCACGTGTACCAGATGACATATTACTCTTGATTGAAGCATTGATTACCACACTTGAAGTCAAATATTAATCTACAATCCCATACAGGCTTATATTATGCTTACCCTTACAGATCAAAAACGTAGTGCACCAGCTGAACTCATTCATATTGCAAAAAAAGAAATTCAATATATTATTAATAATGTAAGTGGAATAGATTTTATTATGCTCTGTTCTACAGATGGTTTCGAACTTACCACTATTACCAAAAAAAATCATTATAATACAAGTAAGTTAGCTGCTGTTAGTAGCTCTATACTTGCAATGGTAAGTGCATTTTTAAAAGAAATCCAACTTACAGGATGCCAAAGTATTACTTTAGATGCTGAAAATGGTAAAGCTATTTTAACAGCTGTACCTGCCGCACAGCATCCAATGGTGATTGTTACTCTAAGCTCTAAAGATGTTTTATTAGGTCAATTATTATACAGCTTAAAAAAAGCCAGTCAAAATATTAGTCAGGCCGATATTAACTAAACGTCTCACTTCATTATTTATGCTCATGAATTCTAAAATTCACGAGCATTTATTTAAAACAGCATTTTATCCCCCACAAAAAAACACCCCCAACTGTTGTTGGGGGTGTTTCGAATAATGAGCTGGCGATGACTTACTCTCACATGGGTAACCCCACACTACCATCAGCGCTAAGAGGTTTCACTTCTGAGTTCGGGAAGGGATCAGGTGGTTCACTCTTGCTATTGTCGCCAGCACAACTTGTATGCTTACTCGTTTGGT
>NZ_VTDK01000009.1:0-54943 GCF_035615575.1 Acinetobacter sp. MD2 | reverse complement strand
ATGCATCGGTTTTGCTGCTTGATGCTGCTGTCGCTGCATCTAACTGACCTTTGTTGATCGCATCGTTTGCATTGACAGCATTCGCGACATTGGTAATCTTTTTACCACCAACATCCAACCCATTTGCTGTACCAGACAAGGTAACTGCATTCGCACCGCTACCTATCGTAGATGTACCAGTAATAATACTATTGCCATTTACTTGCTGGCCAGTTGAAGTTACCGTGCCAGAGAAGTTCGGTGCATCCGCAATTTGGATTGAAATCGAACCTGATTGATCCGTTACTGTTTTGATATTCGCACCGCTAAATGTACCTGAAGTGCTTGCTAAACCACTAATGTTAATATTATTTCCAAGCTTACGAACAACATCAGTTGTATCACCTGATTTTCTAGCATTCCCAGTAAACGTAATTGCTTTATTGACCGCAGTATCTAAACTCGTCAATGCACCACCTACATTATTGCTTGTTACTTTTGTCCCTGTTGATGGATCAGTTGTTAGATTATAACTAGGCGCAGTAATACCTCCTGCACTCGTACCAGCAGCAGCACCACCACCTAAAGCCACAGCTGTATCTGTTGCAACCTTAGCTAGCTCAGTATTTGTATTGAATAATTGACTGCCATTCACTGCATCTGTGCTAGAAGCTATGACCTGACCAGCTGCAACATTTTGTATTTGTCTTTTTACTGTAGCAGAACCAACACTCACCACACCTGTGGCTGCTGTACCTATTGCAGTATAAGATTTTCCATTAATTGTTTGGGGAAGAGCACTATTGACAGAAGCTACTGTGGTTGCATTAGGGCCCAAAGCTATGCTGTCAACAATCGAAGCTTTTGCATTATAACCTACTGCTATAGACTGATCAGCAGAAGCAACTGTTGCATTCGCATTTGTTTCCCCACCACCAATTGCAATCGCATAAGTTCCAGAAGTTTGCCCTAATGTACCAACTCCAGCTAAACCATTTAAACTTGAAGCACCACCACCAATACGTAAAGAACCTTTAGAAGTGCCTGTTTGCCCACCACCTAAACCTAAATTTCCACTATTAACATAGGCATCACCACCCAGTGTTAAACTATTTGAACTGGTACCATTTCCATAAAATAATACTCTTGTAGTTTGAGTAGCCCTATCTGTTGCAATACATGTAGTGTTTGCGTTCCCACCTAGACCCGCATTTGATGGAAGAGACGCTCCTCCTCCCATTACTACACTATTACTAGCACCTGGTGCTCCAGTACCATTATAGTTCCCTAAAAGATTAACTCCATTTTGATCATACGTCCAAGTACAGCCATTATCAGTACCATCATTAATAAAAATGCCTGCCCCTGCGTGGACTAAAGAAGTTGTAAAAGTTCCAGATGCCAAAATAATAAATGACACCATTTTTGTCATTTTAAAAAATCGGCAATTTATTGGTTTCAATTGATGATTACATGGTTGACTCGAAGTCATTGCTGATGATTTGGTTTTTCCTTTTGCTAGTTCAGACACAGCAATCCATGCATTTTGCACACTTGACCAGATCAAGCGATATGTTTTATTCATTGTTTTATACCGTTATTGTGATTTATCTCACAAGAATAAACCAAAATTCTGCAAAAAAAAACAAAAACATGAACCAATTATCAATAATTTTATAATTAATACATTTTATCTCTATATTGAAATAAAACACCAACTAAGAATTGATTTTTTTAAATATATATCAAATACTTAACTGATAAATTAATTTAAATGAGATTTATTTATGCGAGAAAAAGTATAAACTATCGACTTTTTTAGTTGAATTTATGTTCGAAAATACATGAAATTTCATGTAAAATGAATGCTAAGCAATTGAAAATACAGCGCATTAAAGCAACAAAAATACAACGACAAAAAATAAAGTTTTGGGTCATCATATCAAAATTAAGGTTTTATTTTGATTTACACTAGAAACATCTAAAAGGTCGAATGCACGATTATGTTAATTTTGTAATTCAAGCATTTCTTTTGGCATTGGCTTACCCAATAAAAAACCTTGGAATTGCTGGCAACCAAGCATTTTCAGAATTTCAAACTGTGACTCTGTTTCCACACCTTCAGCCGTAACAGCCAAACCCAAACTTTGCGTTAATTGAATTAAACTGGCGAGAACCAGTTCGTCTTTTGAGCCAATTGTTAGGTTGCGAATAAATGCGCGATCAATTTTTAATTCGTTCACAGGCAAATCTTTTAAATATACAAAGCTAGAATGCCCTGTACCAAAGTCATCAATCGAAAGTTTTATACCTAACGCTCGAATCTGCCTAAAAATTTCAATGCTAAACTCAATGTTATGCATTGCCGTACTTTCCGTAATTTCAATAATCAAGTGCTCCGGCCGAATTGCATACCGCTTTATTAACTCTTGTAATCTCGCAATCAGCCCCTTATGTTCAAATTGTACGGCAGATAAATTAATCGAAATTGGATAAAAATTAAGTTTTTTAGAATCCCAATCTTGAAGTTGCCGACATGCTTGCTCCATCACCCAATAACCTAAAGGAACCATCAGCCCTGTTGTTTCAGCAACGGGAATAAACATATTTGGCGCTAACAATCCCAGCTTCGGATGTTGCCAACGAATCAATGCCTCAACACCACAGACCTGTTCATCGACAGTAAATTTTGGTTGATAAAACAAAATAAATTGATCTTCTTCTACTGCACGGAACAAGTCATTAATTAATTTAGATTGATGCCGTTCTTCGTACTGCACTAAATCAAAATTAAACAGATGAAAGGTATTACGCCCTTCAGATTTCGCAGCTAATGTCGCCATGTCTGAATGCATCAAAAGTTCTTGTAATCTTTGCCCATGCTCAGGATACATTGCAATGCCAAGACTTGCGGTAATATTAATATTGCGCCCTGAAATCACAAATGCTCGACTGACTGAATCTAATATTTTTTGTGCAAACTGCTCAGCCTGAACAACAGAACATCGCTCAAAAACGCATAGAAATTCATCACTCCCTATACGAAATAGCGTTTGTTTATTATTCAAAAGTGATGAAACACGACGTGCAAACATAAGCAAGAGTTCATCACCAATTGCATAACCAAAAGCATCATTCACCGCTTTGAAACGATCTAGATTAATACTAATGAAAGCAGCATTTTGTTTATGTAAGCAATGTTCAGCAAATAGTGGCTGTACATAGGCATTCAAGTACATGCGATTTGGCAATAACGTCAGCGTATCGTGTTGCATAAAGTGGGTGAGTTTTTTCTCGCTTGTCCATAACCGATTTTCCAAATGCATTAAACATTTTTCAAACCAAGATAAAAACAATACCATCACCGCGATGAAGCCAATCCCAAGATATGTCCCCCAAGACCAAATACGTGTATTTTCAACCAATAAAAAATGTTGCTGAAAAAGTGCTTCTAAACTTGGCATATAAATAGATTGAATCAATAACAAACTGCAACTTAATAAAAGTGCAATCATCCATCTTATCATCACCAAAGATTGAATTTCCTTGGCTTTAAAAATCAACCATAAAGTCGCCATCATACTGACACTTGCAGATAAAATCGCAACAATCCGTGTTTCCAACAAAGGAACATGAAAAATAGATACCGGCAAAAGTGCGTATGCTGCGAACTCATAACTCGCCCAATAACCACCAGTTAAAATACCCGTTGCCAATAACAATAAGCCTGATGAGAATTGCGCTTGACGAGTAATCCATATCGTAAAAGTAGAAACAGCTAATGCAACCACACATGAGCTAAGCAAGAAGCCAAACTGAATCGTTTGTCCAATGATCATTTGCACAATAAACAAGTTAGCAACCAGAATTGCCCAAATCATTAGGCCAAAAATCATACCGCTACCAAATATTCCTAGAGCAATATGTTGTTTTGTTTTTGTCTTCAATAACAACTGCTGTATCACTATACTGATATAACAAATCAGCGTGACGATGATGATAGAACCGATGACAAAGGTTGCGTCATGCTGAAATATGCTCATTTCATCTTTCCAAAATTCATAGCGCTTATTGTATTGGCCAAATTTAAGTAGAATACTAATTAATATTTTGAATATATATTCGTAACCTTAACACTAAACCCCAAAAATTAAAACTCTATTTTTCTTTTTAAAAACAATGATTAAAACTATAGAGACTCAAAATTATTTTTAAACCATGAAAATTAAGACCAGTTCTGGTGACATTAAAATTCAATTTAATCCATAAAAAAACCTGCTTTAAAAGCAGGTTTTGATAACACAAACTACCGCATCGGTTTTGTTGTTTGCAGCTTCGCATAATCAAGTAATACGTTACTTGCTTCTTGCACAAAGGCTTCGTCCTCTGGCAATGGTGGGCGTTGTGCAGTTTTCATTTTGGCACGTGCTTCGCCTAAACCATCCAACGCAGCCTGATAACTCTCCCAGTTACTATACGGCTTTAAACCTGTTGCTGTACGGCGTTGATTTTCAGCATCTAAGCTTTGTTGCTCTAAACTATGAATCTGTGCTTTACGCTGATCAATATCAAGTACCACACGTTTATCATCATCGGTTTTTTTCGACAATACACGGCGTTTTTCTAAATACGTAAATTGTGGGTCTTTACTCACTCGTTGCTCAGAAAGTTGATCTAAAGCAGAAACATACGGCTGTACCGAACCTTCACGTTTAAACGGTGCAGTTGGTATGGTATCCCACTTCAGTGCATATTTCGCTTTACGTTCGCCAAATTGGTCATTCCAAATATCGACCAATTTTACGTCTGGAATTACACCTTTGTTTTGGGTACTGCCGCCTGTAATGCGATAAAACTTACGTTGCGTTAAGGTTGCTTGGCCATAAGCCAAAGAATCAAGCTGAATTTGCGCTGTACCCTTACCCGTTGTGGTACTGCCAATAATCACACCACGACCATAATCTTGAATTGCAGCAGAGTAAATTTCACTTGCAGATGCCGAAGCCAAATTCACTAAAACTGCCAATGGCCCTGCATAGGTTTGATGCCCACCATCATTGTCTTCAAACACACTGACGTTACCATTACCATCGCGAATTTGAACCACAGGCCCCGACTTAATCACTTGCCCAATCATCTTCGCAACTTCTTCTAAAGAACCGCCTGGATTATTACGTAAGTCGATAATAATTCCTTCTACGTTTTTAGCAGCCAAGCTTTTAAGCGCATTGTTGGTATCATCTGCAACCGAACGATAATCTGCACCATCACGACGGGCACGATAGTTCAAATAAAAAGATGGAATTTCAATTACACCAAAGGTATGCGTTTTACCATCACGAGTAATATTAACTGTTCTTGATTGTACGCCTTGATCATCCTCTTTAATCACATCACGCACCAAAGTCACAACGCGTGCTTGACTCATTGATGCACCCGTACCCAACAATTTTAGGGTAATTTTGGTACCACGTTTACCGCGAATGAGTCCTACAATTTCTTGGCTTGACCAGCCAATCACATCAACCATTTTCTGACCATCTTGGGCCACACCAACAATACGATCCCCCGTTTTGACTTGCCCAGATTTACCCGCAGGGCCACCATCAACAATGGTTTCAATTTTGGTGTAATCTTCATTGCCGCGCTCAGGACGAATCGCAACGCCAATTCCTTCTAACTGCAACGTGGTTTGACGGTTCAATTCCATTGCATCTAAAGGTGGAAAATAATTACTATGCGGGTCATAACTTAAAGTCATCGCATTCAAAATTTTATCGAGCACATCATCGCTTTTCATACGACTAATGCGTTCGAGCTGACGCGTATAACGCTTGGTTAAGGTCTGTTCAGGGGTTAAATCTTCTGAACTCGCTAAGTCTTGACCACTCGCCAAAGATGGATCTTTCTTTAATGCAACTTGTTTGGCTAAATCTTCTTGTTTACTAATGGTTAAATTGATTAGTTGTGACACCAACATTTTACGCCAATACGCTTGTTGTTCCGCAGGTGTTTGGAAATAGGCGGCTTTTTCACGGTCAGTATCAATATAAATATCTTTTTGATGCAAATTTTGTGGCTTTTTCAGCTCTGCAAGCATAAAACGATAAAAATCTTTTAAATGCTCACGGTATTGTGCATGGATGCTATATGCAGGGTCTAAATCGCCGATTTTTAACGCAGCACCTAAATTTGCCCCATATTTATTTTTATAATTGGCAATATCCGATGCTAAAAACATGGTGTGGTCAGGGTCAAGACTGTCTAAATACATCCCTAAAATACGGCTTGACGTTGCCGCATCTAAACGCATATTCAAATAATGTTGACGGTCAATTAACGTTGCCAATTCGCGTGTGACTAATTTTTGCGCCTGTGTCGGCTGTATGTTTTGTACCACAGCTTCGGTGTTGGTTGCAGCAAAGGCTTGGTTAACCGTGTGAGTCAAAAACAAACTACTGGTTGCCAATGCAACTGCACATGCAATTTTTTGAAGTTTCATAGACGAATCATACTTCCTTGGAGTTCACCAAAATTTAGATTACGACGCTTTTTGCGTGGAATAACAGCTTTATCATCTTTCTCATACAAGAAATGTCATGAAGACTGATAAGATTCAATATCTTAATCAAATGATTTATGTTCTGTCGTGTAGTTTTATCATATTCTGTGCTGACAAAATGTAGCAATTCATTGCAAAATCTAAATTATTTCTCAAACTCACTTCACGGAATTCCTTATGATTGGCGCTTTAATGTTAGATATTGCAGGGACAAGTCTCTGCCCTGAAGATATTGCGATTTTACAAGCGCCACAGGTGGGCGGCTTAATTTTATTTGCGCGTAATATTGAATCACCACAGCAAGTCCGCGCGCTCACCAATCATATTCGAAGCATTCGTCCTGAACTTTTAATTGCCGTTGACCAAGAAGGTGGACGTGTCCAACGCTTAAAACAAGGCTTTACACGCTTGCCTGCTATGGGGCATTTTGGCGAATATTATTTAGCACAACCTGAACAAGCCGTTGCATTGGCAGAAAAGTGTGGTTGGTTGATGGCAACCGAAGTTCTTGCAGTGGGAATTGATTTTAGCTTTGCACCTGTATTAGACATTAACGATATTAGTGATGTGATTGGTGACCGAGCATTTTCTAAAAACCTTGAAGATATTCCTGAGCTTGCCCAAGCTTTTATGCAAGGTATGCACAGCGCAGGTATGGCCACCACAGGCAAGCATTTTCCGGGGCATGGCTCAGTCAAAGCCGACTCACATGTAGCTGCCGCAGTAGATATGCGTAGCTACCAAGACATTTATGATAAAGATATGCAAAGCTTCATTCAGCTCATGTCTGAATTAGATGCAGTCATGCCCGCCCATGTGATTTACCCACAAGTCGACTCGAATCCTGCTGGTTTTTCTCGCTATTGGATTCAAGAAATCTTACGCAAACAATTACAGTTTAACGGTGTTTTATTTTCTGATGATTTAACCATGCAAGCCGCTTGTGTTGCAGGTGGTGCAGATGCACGAATCCAAGCTGCATTAGCAGCAGGTTGCGATATGGGTTTGGTGTGCAATGACCGAGAAGCGGCAATTCTGGCTCTAAAAGGTATTGAAAACTTACCATTACCAGACCAAAACCGCTTAGAACGGATGCGTGGCAAAATCCCAAATATTGAAATTACAGAACAATTAAGCTTAGGTGAAAAATGGCAAAGCGTTAAAGCTGAGATTGAACAATTTAAACAAAGCTTTGCTTAATTTTATTGCATCACAACCTAAAGCCAGCATCAACGATGTTGGCTTTATTTTTAGCAAAACATCTGTAAATAGTTCAATTTCACAGCATAGACTGTTACTATCAAAGCTATCTTATTCATGATTTTAGCCAAGATGCAACAGTCAATCGAACAATACATGCATAACGTTGGACAGCAGGCACGTGAAGCATCACAAGTGCTCGCAAGTGCATCAACACAGCTTAAAAACGCTGCACTACAAGCCATTTATGATTGCTTAAACGCACAGCAAGACGCAATTTTAGCTGCCAACCAAATTGACATGAACAATGGGCGTGAAAAACAACTTGATAGCGCCTTACTCGATCGACTAGAGCTCAACCCCGCACGCTTTGCCGGTATGTTACAAGGTTTAAAAGATGTGATGACGTTAGTTGATCCGATTGGTGAGATTACAGACTTAGCCTATCGACCATCGGGCATCCAACTTGGAAAAATGCGTGTCCCGTTGGGTGTTGTGGGCATGATTTACGAATCACGTCCGAATGTGACCTTAGAGGCTGCATCTTTGGCCATTAAATCGGGCAATGCCATTATTTTACGGGGTGGTTCAGAAGCCATTAATGCCAACCAAGCCATTGCAACTGCAATTCAGCAAGGCTTGCAACAAGCAGGCTTACCTGAACATGCCGTACAAGTAATTGCGACGGCAGACCGCGCTGCTGTTGGGCAACTGATTACATTAACTGAATTTGTCGATGTGATTATTCCACGTGGTGGCAAAAGTTTGATTGAACGCATCACTCAAGAAGCACGCATTCCTGTGATTAAACATTTAGATGGCAATTGCCATGTCTATGTCGATGCACAAGCAGATTTAACCAAAGCACTGAACATTGCCTTTAATGCCAAAACCCATCGCTATGGGGTGTGCAATGCCATGGAAAGCTTATTGGTGCACCAAGCGGTTGCAGAAGAGTTTTTACCACAAATTGCCGAGCGTTATGCTACCAAACAGCTTGAACTACGTGGCTGTGATGCGGTTAAAGCGATCTTGGGCGATCACATCATCACCGCAACTGAAGATGATTGGTATACCGAATATCTAGGGCCTATTTTAGCCATTAAAATTGTAGCAGATATGGATGAAGCGATTCGCCATATCAACAAATATGGCTCGCACCATACCGATGCGATTGTGACAGAAAACTACACCCTTGCACGCCAATTTTTGGCTCGAGTAGACTCAAGCTCAGTGATGATTAACGCATCAACCCGTTTTGCCGATGGTTTTGAATATGGCTTAGGTGCAGAAATTGGTATTTCAACTGACAAAATTCATGCCCGTGGCCCTGTGGGCTTAGAAGGTTTAACTTCACAAAAGTGGATTGTGTTTGGCGATGGTCAAATTCGCCATTAAGCCATGAAATAATACGTGATTTAAATAAAAATGCCTGAACAATTTCAGGCATTTTTATTTGATGATGCAAAGTTTCAGTCATAAAAAAACCAGCCCAAAGGCTGGTTTTTTTAAAATACAAACTTAGAAAATGAAGTCGGTATTCACAAATGTAGAATAATGCTCAGACACCATAGAGGCCAACAAACCTTTATTGTCATCTGTCTGTTTGGTTGCAATCATTGAACGAATAGAGAAAGCACGCAGTGCGTCATGCACTGACAATGTCCCTTCTGCAGAGTCTTTACGACCACCAAATGGGAACACGTCTGGACCACGTTGACATTGTGCATTAATATTCACACGACAAACCTGATGAACTAATGGGTCAACCAAACGACCGATTTGCTCAGCATCACTACCAAAAATACTCACCTGCTGACCATGATCAGACGTTGTCACATAATCAAGTACCGTTTCAACATCATCATAAACACAGATTGGCACAACTGGACCAAACTGCTCTTCACGATACAGTCTCATCTCTTCTGTTACAGGGTAAACCACTGCTGGATAGAACATGGTTTTGCAATGTTCACCACCTTCTGGGTTAACTACTTTAGCGCCTTTCGCCACGGCATCGTCAATCACTTCTGTCATGTAAGCAGTACGGTGCAGACCTGGTAATGGCGTAATAAAGACACCTGGCTCCCACGGCATACCTACTTTGAGTTTCGCCAATTCAGTGGTTAAACGCTTGGTAAATTCATCGGCAATTGAACGATGTACCATTAACATTTTAAGCGCAGTACAACGCTGACCATTAAACGATAATGAACCAAGCAGACATTCTTTAACGGTTAAATCTAAGTCAGCATCTGGTAAAACAATCGCCGCATTTTTTGCATCTAGTCCCAAAATTGCACGTAGACGGTGAGATTTAGGATGTTGCTTTTTCAAGTAATCGGCAACTTTACTTGAACCAATCAACGCCAATACGTTAACTTTTCCAGAGGCCAACATATGCGGTACAACCAATGAACCTGGTGCATAAATCGTATTGATCACCCCTTTAGGGAATGAGTCACGGAATGCTTCTAACAATGGTTCAAACAATAAAGTACCAAATTGAGGTGGCTTAAAGACAATAGTATTACCCATCAGCATTGCAGGAATTAAAGTTGCAAAAGTTTCATTGAGTGGGTAGTTGTATGGCCCCATACACAACACCACACCTAGTGGTGTACGACGGATTTGACCAATTGTGCCTTCAGCCATTACAAAGCGTGAGTTGGCATTATCAAGGTCTTTGAGTGCATCAATGGTTTGACGCATATACGTCACAGTACGATCAAATTCTTTTTCAGAATCGGCCAAACTTTTGCCAATTTCCCACATGATCAGCTTAACAATCAAATCACGTTGTTTCACCATGCGCTGAATGAAATTCTGCATACACTCAATACGCTCAACAACTTTCATCATTGGCCATTCACCACGACCATTGTTGTAAGCACGCACCGCAGCATCTAATGCTTCGTCACTTTCTTTTTCGCCCATGAATGGATAACTACCAAGCTCAACTTGCGCCAAGCTACCATCAGGTTGCTGTGCACAAATTGGAGATAATGTGGTCTTGGTTTCACCTGTCCATTCCTTCAACTCACCATCCACCAATGAAACACGTTGATGAATTTGAGGAACACGCATATTTTCGGGAATAGCGTCTACTGCGGGAAACTTTTGTTGCAAATTATTTGAATCGCCCATTGTTGTTATCTCCAATTGTTTATATATCCAAACCTTAACGACTCCGTTCAGGTCTAACTTGTGTAACTCCAGTTATAAACTGGCATTGATTTGGCTCGAACTTTAGGTCACGAGCCATTAAAACTTCTCGTGTTTATGTATCGAATTAATTCTGACATACACGATGATTCATGCCGAGTTGCTGCGTGATTTGCTCAACAATCTGTTTTGGTGTAAGCGCAATATCAGCAATAATCGCTTCATTTAAGTCTGGCTCTTCCAACGTATCGAGCTGCGTTTGTAACAATGAAGGATCGAAGAAATGATCTTCTCGTTCAGCAAGACGTTGCTGCAATAACTCAAATGAACCTTTTAAATAGATAAACTGCACATTTCCATCACTACCACGGAGAATATCGCGATACATTCGTTTGAGCGAAGAACAAGTAAACACTGCTGTTTGACCTAATTGTTGTTTTTCTTCAATGGCCTGACGAATTGCCTGCAACCACGGCAAACGGTCTTCATCAGTTAAAGGAATACCTTGGCTCATCTTGCTTTTATTCGCCGCCGAATGAAAGCTATCGCCATCAATAAACTCACACGCAAAATGCTCTGACAGTAACTCACCAATTAATGATTTACCTGTTCCACAAACACCCATTGCAATCACAATCATGGAGATTCACCTTTTATAACATAGTGCTAAGTAATAGCGTGAAAGATAGGCCCAATACGGAAATAATGGTTTCCAGTACAGACCAAGTTTTGAGTGTTTGCCCCACCGTCATACCAAAGTATTCTTTGATAAGCCAAAAGCCTGCATCATTGACATGTGAGAAAATTAATGACCCTGCACCTGTGGCAAGCACCAAGAGTTCTGGGCGTACAGCAACACCCGCTGTAGCGGCAATCGGTGCCACAATGCTACATGCCGTGGTCATCGCAACCGTGGCGGAACCTGTTGCCAAGCGAATTAATGCAGCAACTAACCAGCCTAACAATAACGGAGATAAATTGACCTTTAATGCCGTAGCTACAATCTCGTTAGAAATGCCCGCGTCACGTAAAATACCGCCAAAACCGCCGCCAGCACCAACAATGAGCATAATGCCTGCAATAGAAGCTAAACAGCCACCACAGAACTTTTCAATTTGTTCGCGATTAAATCCTTGCATCGTACCAAAAGTCACAAAACTCACCAGTACCGCAATGAGCAAGGCAATATCAGAAGTTCCAATAAAACGCAGTACATCGTTTGCAAAAGTCTTTGGTGTAAAGAAAAGATCGGCCCAACTTCCGACCAACATTAATGCGACAGGCAATAAAATAGTGAATAACGTAATCCCAAAACTAGGTAACTCACGTGTTCTATTCGCATCTGCATCAACAAATTGCTGTGCTAATGGATTATTTTCAGGCAATTTGACATATTTATTGATCCAAAGTGCATACACAGGGCCTGCAACAATAGCGGTTGGAATACCCACTAATAGGCTGTAAGCAATGGTTTTACCAATATCGGCATGATATGCCTGTACCGCCAACAAAGCAGCTGGATGTGGTGGAATTAAACCATGTACAACAGATAACCCTGCCACCATAGGTAAACCTACCACCAGTAATGACTTACCTGTTTTTTTCGCAATATTAAAAGCAATAGGAATGAGTAGTACAAAGCCGACTTCAAAAAATACAGGAAGTCCAACAATAAGAGCAATACACATCATGGCCCAATGAATATGCTTTTCACCAAACCATTTAATTAATGTAATCGCAATACGTTCTGCACCACCCGACTCGGCCATCATTTTGCCGAGCATCGTACCAAGCGCAATCACAATAGCAAGGTGACCCAAGGTCTTCCCTGTACCCGCTTCGTATGATTTAACAATATCGCCCATTGGCATCCCAACGGCTAACGCTAAGCCGAGAGAGACAATGATCAGCACCAGAAATGGATAAATTCTGAACTTCGCAATCATTACCACCAAAGCAATAATCGCAATAATCGTATAAATCAGCAACATGCCGCCCTGAACGGTCTCCATGTGGCACTTCTCCTTGGCATAATCCAATTTGGACAAACCGCCCAAACGAGTGTCTTCAATTTGTGAAAGGCTCACACTGAAGACACTATTTTCCATCCTTAAATGTGATCAATATTTTATGATCACGTTGACGCAATATTTGAAAACTTCTTAAAAGTGATCGTTATTCAGCACGTAATTGACTGGCTATTTGTGCCAAACGGGTAATTTCAGCCCAATCTTGTGCAGCAACTGCCTGTTTAGGGGTTAACCATGAACCACCCACACAGACAACATTCGGTTGCTTTAAGAAATCTGGTGCTGTCGCTGCGGTAATGCCACCCGTTGGGCAAAAACGTAAGTTCGGGAATGGACCATAAAATGCCTGAAGCATTGGCACGCCACCCGCTTGTTGCGCAGGGAAGAATTTTACAATGTCATAACCCAGTTCAATCGCTTGGATTAAATCACTTGGGGTCATCACGCCAGGTAATAGCGGCAAACCTGCATCCTGAGCTGCCAAATGTAAATCTCTGGTTAAACCTGGAGATACACCAAATTTTGCACCTGCTTTTTTCGCTTGAGCACAGTGCTCTGGCTTGGTAATGGTGCCCACACCCACCACAATATCATCCGCCAATTGGCTGGCACGCTCAATCGCAGCAAGACCTGCTGCTGTACGCAAGGTGATTTCAAGCACTTTTACACCACCTGCATGCAGTGCACGTGAAACATGCTCACCTTGTTCTGCCGAATCAAATGCCAATACTGGAATGACAGGCCCTAATCCAACTACATCTTCAATCTTGATCATTACTTTTTATCCCTATTTATTATTTCAGCCTGACGTTAAGCGTCTTCGCCAACCAAAGAACCAAATACCGAAGCGCCATGCTCAGCGGGTGCAGCCGCAGAACGGAATACACCAAATAATTCACGACCAAAACCAACTTCATTTTCTGCTTGATGCTCTGGTTGTGCCACAGGACGTGACTGCCACACTTGTTCATCTAGCTCAATGTCAAGAATTCCCGCTTCGGCATCCACGACCAACATATCGCCTGTTTGGACTTTGGCAATTGGGCCATTTAACAATGCTTCAGGCGATAAATGAATTACAGCAGGTACTTTACCCGATGCACCCGACATACGTCCGTCTGTGACTAAAGCCACTTTAAAGCCTTGATCTTGTAACACACCCAACACAGGGGTTAAACGATGTAGTTCTGGCATACCATTGGCACGTGCGCCTTGGAAACGAACCACTGCAATAAAGTCTCGGTGTAATTCACCACGGTCAAAGGCAGCTTGTACAGCTTCTTGCGAATCAAACACAATGGCAGGGGCTTTAACTTTACGATGTTCAGGGGCAACAGCAGAAACTTTGATTACACCACGGCCTAAACGACCTTGCATTAAGCGTAAACCACCATCTGCCTGAAAAGGTGCATCAATGCTACGTAATACTTTGTCATCAAGGCTATGTTCAACAGCATCAACCCAAGTCAGCTTGCCATCAATTAGTTTTGGCTCTTTGGTGTAATGTTGTAATCCTTTTCCAGCGACCGTTGTCACATCGTTATGCAACAAACCAGCTTCAAGCAAATTACGAATTAAGAAGGCAACACCACCGGCAGCCTGAAAATGGTTCACATCTGCTTTGCCATTTGGATAAATTTTGGCAAGCAATGGTACGACCGTAGATAATTCATCAAAGTCATCCCAATCAATCAAAATACCTGCCGCACGCGCAATAGCAACAAGGTGTAAGGTATGATTGGTTGAACCGCCTGTGGCAAGTAACGCCACAATGCCATTAATCACTGCTTTTTCATCAACAACATGACCAATTGGCGTGTAATTTCCACGCTCAACGGTTAAATCAAGTACACGAATAGCAGCTTCTTTGGTCAGTGCATCACGTAATGGCGTATTCGGATGGACAAATGCAGCACTTGGCAAGTGTAAACCCATAATTTCCATGAGCATTTGATTACTATTTGCTGTGCCATAGAATGTACAGGTTCCTTGCCCATGATAAGCAGCTGACTCAGCTTCTAGCAATACATCACGCCCGACTTGACCTGTTGCAAATTGCTGACGAATCTTGGCTTTATCATCATTCGACAAACCACTGGTCATTGGGCCCGCAGGTACAAAAATAGTCGGTAAATAACCAAACTGTAATGCACCAATTAATAGCCCCGGTACAATTTTGTCGCACACGCCCAAGCACAGTGCCGCGTCAAACATGTTATGCGACAGCGCAATGGCGGTACTCATAGCAATGGTTTCACGCGAGAATAATGACAATTCCATACCTGCATTACCTTGGGTAATGCCGTCACACATCGCAGGAACACCACCTGCAAATTGTGCAATACCGCCATTTTCTCGCGCCGCTATTTTAATTAAATCTGGCGCTGTTTTATAAGGTGCATGTGCCGAAAGCATTTCATTATATGAAGATACAATACCAATATTAGGCTCGCGACCCACTTTAATAATGAGTTTTTCAGGATCATCCATACTGGCAAAACCATGCGCCAAATTGGCACATGAAAGCGCACCACGAGCAGGAAATTTACCTTGTGCATGTTCAATACGTTGTAAATATGCAGCACGAGTTTTTTGACTCCGTGCGATGATGCGTTCGGTAACTTTTACCAATATAGGATTCGGCAAGTCCATGCTAGACGCTCCTTTAAACCGGATAGCCGGCAAAACAAAATAAACCAAATGATGTCATGACCATTTGAAAAAGAATCAATAATCTTATTTAGGCAAGAAGCGACATGCAGCCTTAGTCAATACAGATTAAAATAGCCTGAAAACATACTTTAAATGGGATAGAGAAATTGGATAATTAAATCAAAGACTCGTGCCTATATAACGATGCTCAAAACTGGTTTTTAAACCTACAGTAAGATTATCGTAATATCAATACCAAGAAATACATTTAAAATAAACCTACCGAACAATTGTACAAAATAAAAACTAATTTTACTGTAAATTATTAATTTTACTAAATTTAATATACATTTATTATATTTATAGCATAAATTTAACAACAAAATTCCATTATATTTCAAGGGATAATAGTGGTATTTTTTGATATTATAGTACTTATAGATGACCAACTTTAATTATATATATGACTTTTCGTATACCTCTAAAATCCGTACAGCAAGGTTATAATTTGGTCTGATATTTTTTATACAATTAATTACCCATATATTTTTATTTCGGTTTATTGGATATAAATCCATATATAAAAATAAACATAACGGTTTAAATACATACTGAATTAATATTCGATTTCTTACATGAATGATATTTTGAATCCTCTACATAGTGTAAATTGCTGCGATTCAATTCACATTCATCCCAATGAATTGCTATAGTTTTTATAATTAATCATCACAGCATAAACCTGTTGTTTTAGCACTATGTTGGTGCGAAATTTAAGACCGCAACAAATCCCCAATAGTCGATAATGCTTAAGTCTAATCGGCTAAAGTCTAGCTTGGTCTAAAAAATAACCCATGTTAAAAATAAGGGAATAAAATGGCTTAAGCTGCTTCAGTATCACTCAAGACAGCATAAAAATAGGGAATAACAACGTGTCAAAAACTATTTTAGTGATTAACTGTGGTTCATCTTCAATTAAATACGCGTTAGTTTCAGAACAACGAGAAGACCGTATTTATGGTTTAGCCGAAAATCTAGGTTCAGAAAATGCCCGCATTAAAGGCATTACAGTAGGTGGCGAAGCACTTGAGCTTGCGATCCCACATGCCAACCACCAACATGCCTTAGAGGTTCTACTTGGACGACTTGCCAATTATCATCCCGAAGCGATTGGGCATCGTGTGGTACATGGCGGCACACTCACCAAAGCAGAATTACTCACCACGGAAATTATTCAACAAATTAAAGCCGCAACACCACTTGCACCCCTACATAACCCTGCACATTTGGTTGGAATTGAAGCCACCATGCGCTTATTTCCCAATTTACCCCAAGTTGCGGTATTTGACACAGCATTTCACCAAACCATGCCTGCTCATGCCTACCGATATGCTGTGCCACAATTTTTATATACCGAACATAATGTCCGTCGTTATGGTTTTCATGGTACGAGCCATGCTTATGTTTCGGAACGAGGCTCGCAACTTGCAGGACAATTTAAACAAGGCGGTTGGCTCACTGCACATTTAGGTAATGGTAGCTCGACTTGTGCGATTTGGAACGGACACAGTGTCGATACATCCATGGGTATGACCCCCTTAGAAGGTGTAGTGATGGGCACCCGTAGCGGCGATGTTGACCCAAGTTTACATAGTTTTATTGCCAACAATTTAGGTTGGGATATTTACAAAATTGACCGTATGCTCAATAGCCAAAGTGGTTTACTGGGCTTGTCAGGGCTTTCAAATGATATGCGCACATTAATTGAGGCATCAGATACAGGCAATGAAGATGCAACCCTTGCAATTGAAGTGTTCTGTTATCGTCTAGCGAAATCACTTGCAGGTATTAGCTGTGGATTACCAAAAATTAATGGCTTAATTTTTACAGGTGGAATTGGTGAAAACTCGGCTTATATTCGTGAAAAAACCGTGGCTTATTTACCCCACTTTGGTTTTCAATTTGATACAAACAAAAATAACGTACTAAAACGTGGTACAGAAGGACGGATTGATGCAGGCACAGGCCCACAAATTTGGGTTATTCCAACCGATGAAGAAGGTCGAATTGCACAAGAAACAGCCTCTGTGATTGCACAATTCAATTTACATCCAACCGCACATAGCGCCTAAGCCACCCAAATCATTAAAGAGGTATTAATGAGTACTCTACTTTTAATTCCAACCGCAACAGGTGTTGGCTTAACATCAGCCTGTTTAGGCACTATTTATGCACTTGAGCATCATGGCATTAAAGCTGGCTTTATTAAACCTTTTAGCCAAAGTCAGGATAGTCGCGATCATGGTACAGCATCGTTATACAGTGAGTTATTTAATGCCCCGACTGGAAATAGCATTTCACACCAAATACTATTAAATGCAATAGCAACCGATGCAGTAGATGAATTATTAGAAGATGCTGTTCGTCTACATCGAGAAATAGCCAAACAATACCCTTTGGTCATTGTAGAAGGCCTAGTTGCCACCGCTGAAGATTATTTTGCCAATGAATTAAATGCTCAATTGGCAAAAGCGTTAGATGCCAAAGTCATTTTGGTCAGCAAGGCTGATTTAACCCAACCACAGCAAAGCGCCAAACACGTCGAAGCCAGTTTACGTGCCTTTGGTGGGATAGAAAGCCAACGTGTCGCAGGTGTATTGTTCATGCGCACCAAAGGTTTGACTGCAAATTCCGCCCATATTCCTATAACAATCGACTCATCATTGCGCTTAAATACAGAAATTGTGAGCTTCACCACTGCACTACAGCGCTATAACCGTCATATCGGCACAGCAACGCTACCGATTATTGGACTTGTGCCATTTAGCAACACATTAAGCGTGCCACGCAGCTTAGATATTGCCGAGGTGATTGAGGCTACATGGTTACATCAAGGTGATGCAGCACAGCGCCGCATTCAACACAGCAGCTTAATTGCATCGAGCATTGAATACGAACTGGATAAATTCGTTGCAGGCGAGCTGATTATCAGCGCATCAGAACGTATCGATGTAATTTTAGCCGCAAGCGTTGCCTCTCAACAAGGCATTCCACTTGCAGGTTTAGTCTTAACTGAACGTGATGCACCCCATGCAAACATCTTAAACTTCTGTCAGCAAGCGATTCAACAAGGTTTGCCGATTTTACATACTGCATTAAATACACTTGAAACTGCACAACGCTTGGCAAATTTAAGCAATGAAGTTCCTGCTAGCGATCTTGAACGCGCCAAGCAAGTTTGCTGTTTTGTGGCCAGCCATCTTGACCCAAATTGGTTGAATCAACAGAGTAGCAACCTAATTAAACCTCGTTTGTCACCTGCGGCTTTTCGCTATGAATTGGTACAAAAATCAATTGCCGCGAAAAAACGGATTGTCTTGCCTGAAGGTGATGAACCGCGCACAGTGGAAGCCGCTATTATTTGTCAATCTCGTGGTTTAGCCAATTGTATTTTATTGGCAAAACCAGAAGCTGTGCAGGCAGTTGCGGCCGCACGAGGCATTTCTTTACCAGAAGATTTAACCATTACCGACCCAGACAGCATTCGAGCGCGCTATATCGCCCCAATGCTCGCCCTACGCAAAGGAAAATTAGACGAGATTCAAGCCGCAGAGCAACTTCAAGATACGGTGGTTTTAGGCACCATGATGTTGGCTTTAAATGAAGTAGATGGTTTGGTCTCGGGTGCGATACACACCACAGCCAATACGGTGCGCCCTGCTTTTCAACTCATTAAAACCGCGCCCGACTATTCATTGGTTTCGTCTATTTTCTTTATGTTGTTGCCCGATGAAGTTTATGTCTATGGCGACTGTGCCATTAACCCTGACCCAAGCGCAGAACAACTAGCAGAAATTGCAATTCAATCGGCTGATTCTGCGATTGCTTTTGGCATTGACCCACGAATTGCAATGATTAGCTATTCAACAGGAAGTTCAGGTGCAGGTGCAGATGTTGAAAAAGTCGCACAAGCTACAGAAATTGCCAAACAACGCCGTCCCGATTTACTCATTGATGGCCCATTACAATACGATGCCGCTTCAGTTGAAAGTGTTGGGCGCTCTAAAGCTCCAAATTCGCCCGTTGCAGGGCGTGCCAATGTCTTTATTTTTCCCGATCTTAATACAGGCAACACCACTTATAAGGCGGTACAACGTTCGGCAAATGTGATTAGTGTTGGGCCAATGCTGCAAGGTTTAAATAAACCTGTGAATGATTTATCTCGTGGAGCTTTAGTCGATGATATTGTATTTACAATTGCATTAACGGCAATTCAGGCGGAACAAATGAGATAAGCATCAACCGCCATAAATCATGGCGGTTTTTAAAGTTTGCTTATTCACTTAGACTTAAGATAAAAGTAAGGTGGTGTTTCAAAAAGTATGCTGGCATTAGACGAATCCATTATTGATATAAAAGAAGACTAAGTCAAAGGCTTTGAAATGATTCTCAAGCTTTTTGGAGAAGTTGCAGCTCCTCCTAAAGCCTCGCATGATCCGATGTCGTAATCGACAATTATTGCCTTCAATACCGACAGTGAAAAACTTACCAATCAACTGTTTGCACTTTCTAAAGGTCATAACAAAACTATCCCAGTTGTCACTCGATATTCGAGCATAGCGTATTCCTAGCTGTTTTAGTCTTGCCTTAAGCCGTTTTTCAGTCGCTAAATCTCGCTTACCCCAAACATAAGCAACTATTTTACCTGTTTCTCGATGATAGGCATAAATCAACCATTGTTTATTCTGCTTATTGCCAACAAAAGTCCAGAACTCATCTACTTCAAGGGTTTCATAATAATTTTGCTGTGCTTGGATCTGATACTTGGATTGACTGAGTGTGCGTAAAACTTTACCGATAGTGACTCTTTCGACTTCTGCAATATCTCTAACGCCACTGCCTCGTGCCATGAGGTGTAATCTTTTGGTTTTTATGCCTGAGTGGCAGCCTTGGTAGCTGAGCGCATGATCACCAATAAACTGACATTTACATATTTTAAATTGGGAGTTTTGTTTACCATCCACTTTTGCGCCACTTTTCTTTATACTGTCGCTTAGGCAGGTATGATACTTGGATGTGAAGATTGATTAGCATTTCTCTATAGTATCAAATTCTTGCCTATTTTTCTTTCAGCATACTTTTTGAAACACCACCTAAAAGGAATATGTATATAATGTTCGATTCAAATATTTGTCCTAAAAGAACATTACCATCCATACTCATCAACATTAGCTTTCTTTATATTTTTTACCGTATAATTTTCGTAAAAGCAAGTATCGAAGGACTTGCCATTTTTATAATTTACTCTTTAATCGCATCTTTTCTTTTCATAAAAAATAGTAGGAATATTTTAACATTAGAAATGATTTTATACTGTGTGATACCACCATTAATCACACTTTTTTGTGAATTCATTCTTCACAATCACCCTGATCTAAATATTTTAACTGTACTAACAAACAAACAAATTTTAGAAATGTATAATATAAACTATGCATATCTCCTTGCTTTCCTACCATTACCATTTATCTTATACAACTTAAAATATAGGACTCTAAATCTATTTAAAATAACAATGCTATCAACAATCACTTACATCACGTTAAATTTATATCTATACTTTGCATTAAATCTAAATCGAGATGGATTTAATGAAAAATTTGGACAAATAATAAACTATGATTTTTTAACTTTAATCATAATATCTACGAGTTTAATCTATAGTTTTTATCTATTTGAAACTAGAAAAAAATATACAGCATGGATACTATTTCTAGTCTCTTTATTTGCATTTAGTTTAAATATCATGCATGGAACACGAGGAGCATGGCTTGCAATACCCATAATATTTTTATATACAATGTTTTCATATAAAAAAACCTGCAAACCTTTCATACGAACATTAATATTTAGTTGTTTTTTACTGATTATCGCATTAAGTTCTTTTCGTATTAACGGAATTACTGATCGTCTACAAAATACAAATCAAGATATAAGCTTAATACAAAATAATAGCAGCCAAGTTACAAGTATTGGCTCACGTTTAATTATGTGGAAAAACAGTATTGATATTTTTCAGTCTTCACCACTTATTGGAGTTGGAAGTCTTAATCTTGCACAGGAAACATGTAACCTAAATAAGAAAGGATTTCTAGATAAAAATAGTTGCTTTACACACGTACACAATATTTACTTTCAAGAACTTGCAAGCCATGGAGTTTTAGGGTTAATTTCTCTGTGCATTTTATTTTTCTATCCATTATATCGTTTTATAAAGTTCCGATCATATCCTGACAGTACGACTAAACTAGTTGTTACTACAGGCATCGTAACTATCCTCACAGTAATGATTTGTGGTTTAACTGACTATTTTTTTATTTCTCAAGTTTCAATGAGCCTATATTCTGTTATTATTTTAGTATTACTTACCCATCTACAGCGCATCTCTCACACTGGAGTTTTTAGCAATGATTAACTTGAATAATTTAGTGATTGCTAATCATCTGTTGTCAGTAAGTGACTTCTCTCCTGATATAAATATTGCATTTGCAATCGATAAAAACTACTTAAAGCCTTGTGGAGTTACAATTTTTTCAATTATAAAAAATAACTCTGACTTAAAGATAAAATTCCATATTTTTACAACCTACTTTGATGAGAGTTTTTTTAATGAATTAATAGCTGAAAATATACAAATTGAGGTACATATACTAAAAACAGATTATTTTGACCAACTACAAACCACTGGACATTTTACAACAGCAATTTATTATCGATTATCAATTGCAAATATTCTCAATAATAAAGTAGATAAATTCATCTATCTAGATGCGGATATATTATGCAGTGGCTCCATAAAAGAGCTCCTAAACTTAGAATTAAATGATCACCTCCTTTGTGCTGTTCGCGATAGCAGCATGAAAGTTCAAGATATTACTAATTTAGGTTTACCTAAAAATCAGTTATATTTCAATTCTGGTGTTTTATTAATCAACACAAAGAAATGGTTAGATTTCAAGGTTTTCGAAAAGTTCACCCAATTAATTAATAAGAAAAATTATGAGTATCCAGATCAAGATGTATTGAATATTATCCTTAAAGATCATACTTATTATTTAGATGAAAAATTCAATTATTTTAGTAAAAACCCCATTGCTCCAGTATTTACACATTTTGTAAGTACACCTAAGCCTTGGAGTATATGTGCGATTAACAATGAAAGTTATTTAGAATATTACTATCAGTCACCATGGAGAAATATTCCCTTAGATGCTCCAAGAAACTATAAAGAAATGAAAAAATATGCTAAGAAATTATGGTTTAGACGAAACTTTTTACAGAGCTTTAAATGGTTTTATATGTACTTAATAGGGAAGTTAAAACAATAGTATGAGATCCTTATTAAAAAAATGGTACAAATACCAGCAAAAGAAACAGCAAAAAATCTTCAATTCACATTGGTACATCCGTTTTGGCTGGTTAAATGAACCTTTTTCCAATTTAGCTCAGTTAAATGATTTATTTGAAATTCACTCTCCACAGAAATTTACCTTTGCTGATTGTTTTTATGCCAAGCAGAATGACAAACATTATATTTTCTTTGAAGAAGTCGATGATCAACACCATGTCGGATTTTTATCTGTGCTTGAGGTCTTTAAAGATGGTACGCATTCAAAACCTCAAACCATATTAAAGCTCGACTATCATTTGTCTTATCCATGTGTATTTCAGGTAGACAATGATTGGTACATGATTCCTGAAACCTCAGAAAATAAAACAGTGGAGCTATGGAAATGTATCGATTTCCCATTAAAATGGGAAAAACATTTAAATCTTTTAGACAATATCGAAGCTGTAGATAGCACACCTTTTTATCACGAAGGGATGTGGTATTTATTTACTTCGACTCGCCGTAACTGTAAAAAATTTGGTGACCGCTTAGACCTATTCTTTACAGAAGATATATTACAACCTGAATGGAAAGAACACCCACAAAATCCTGTTTGCAAAGGTAGTCAACAATTCCGTATGGCAGGGAAACCTTTTTTTTATCAAAGCCAATTGGTTCGACCTAGCCAAGACTCATTAAAGCGTTATGGTGGTAATATCGAATTAAAAGCAATTACACATCTAAGTCCAACAGATTATCAAGAACAGCTTTTAGAGGTCGTTTTACCAAACTGGAATAAAGCCGATGACGGTTGCCACAGCATTAATGTAGAACATGATTTTGTCGTTTTAGATGCAATCCGCTTATCTGCTAAAAAGCCTTAATCTTTAGTAGTTGCCCATAAAGACCTAATGTTTGTTTCGCCATTGCCGCAACGGTCAGTTCTGCCTTGGCTTTTTCAAACAGCAAAGAAAATTGGGCTTTTGCATCGGGTTTGAGTGCTGTTTGAATCGCGGTTGCTAAAGCCTGTGCGTCTCCAACATCTGCTAAATAGTCAGCGTCTAACCACTCCACCACACCATTGACTTTGGTCGAAGCCATCACCTTATCTGCTTGCAATGCTTCGACCATCACCAATGGAAAACCTTCTCGGTCAGATGATAACGCCACTACATCTGCCAATTCAATTAAATCACGTGCATCCATCCGAAAGCCTAAAAATGCCACCTGATGCTGCATATTTAAGATATTCACTTGCTGTTCTAATTCTTGACGCAGTGAACCGTCTCCGACAATCCATACATTGGCATCAATGTGTTGCATGGCTTGAATCAGTAAACGTATATTTTTAACAGCTTCAAGCCGCCCCACACATATCACCACTTTTTTGGTTGGGTCAAGCTGAGGAAAATTTTGCTGAATCGTTTGGCGCAAATGGTGTTTATGCTCTGGGCTCAGGCTTGGCTGAGGATAAACCCCATTATAAATCACCTGCGCTTTGTGCTGAGAAATACCCTGCGTTAATGCCTGACTCACCGCAATCACCGCATCTCCAACCAAATAAGCAGATTTATTTTTTTTGGTGCCATGAATTGTGGTCACAATTTTACAATTACCCAAAAAAGGACGAATACGTGCAATCAGCCCAGCTGCTTTGCCTGCCTGTGCATGTACAATATCTGGCTGAATCTGTTCAATTAAAGATTTAAGCTGCCAAAGAAGTGCAATATTCCAACGACTACGAGCAAAATTTAAACCATGAAAAATTACGTTTGCGCTAAATTTTTCGGCATAGCATGGATGCGCAATCACATGCACTTCTTGGCTTAATGCCAACTCATTACTCAAATTAAAAGTATGTTGCTCTAACCCACCTAAGCCACCACTGGTTGCTAAAACTTGAACAATTCTCATACCTGACCTATTAATTACTTGTTATCTCTATTTATGTGTTGCTCAAACAATTTAGCTTCTTTTAAAAAGGCATAAAAAGCATTGATCATACTATTGACGAAACCACGCCAACCATTGAAACAACTACGGCGGATAAAATAGGATTTAACAAACGTCATCGGCATCACCAACACCAATTTTGCCACACTAGGTGATTTGCCTTTTTGGAACTTTTCAGCAGCTTTTAAGTTTGAATACTGATTATTCTTTTCAACTTTTACAAAAATGCTCGATTCGCCATAATGATAAATGTCGTGCTCGGCACGGCGTGATTCACCCGTAACCACAACATTTTCATGCACTTTATTAGCAAGGTCATATTGCCCTTTCGACTTGCGGAAGAAACGCACTTTGGCATGTTTTTTCGTGTGTTTACTGTTCGGCATACCCAAAAACACATCGTTGATTGGGGTAATTAATGCATCCAATTGATCTTGTTGAATGACCTCCACAATCTCTTGTTTCAGTTCTTCAGACAGCACTTCATCACCATCTAAGTTCAAAACCCAATCATTACGGCACTGTGCCAAAGCCAAGCTTTTTTGTGCGGCATAACCTTGCCAATTTTGATGAGAAATTTGCACATTGGCAAACTGCTGAGCGATTGCATAGGTCTGATCGGTACTTCCCGAATCTAAAATAATGACTTCATCAAAGTCTCGGACACTGTCAAGTGTTGCTTGCAACCACTCGCCACAATTCAAAGTCACAATATAAACGCTACATGGAATTTTGTTCATAGCTTATAGCGTCCTTTTGCCAGTGCAATGCGCATTTGCAATGCGTTCATCGCCCCGTGCGTGCTTACTCGTGGAATATTAAATGGCTGATCAGAATTGTATGCTTCAATTTTTTTACGGGTCGATACCGCATTTTTAAAGCCAATCTCAGATGCCATTTGCTGATGCTTTTCATTAAAACGCCCAAATGGATAAGCAAAGCTTGGACATTTGCCCACCATTTTTTCAACATCTAATTTCGATTGCTGCATTTCTTGAAAAGCAGTCTGATCATCAAGTTTAAGTAAATTGACATGATGTTGTGTATGCGCGCCAAATTCAATAAGCCCTGATGCAGCCATCTCTTGAATTTGCGCAAGCTTTAATTTTTCAATACCTTCAATTTGCGTGGCTAAATAAATAGTGGCTTTGGCTTGGTATTTTTTTAATAACGGATAAGCATATAAATAGTTATCCATAAAACCATCATCAAAACTCAGTGCCACCACATTTTTTTGATTTTGATGATCGCCAATTTCTGACACAAAACAAAAAGTCGATTTTTTCGCGACCAACAACTGTAAAAACTGCTCAAACTTTTCAGGGGGCATATTCATACCTGAAGCAACCTCATGCGGTGTTACCTGATGCAGCATCACAACACGCGGTAACTTTGCTGAACGAAATGGCAACCAAAAGGTGTAATTTCCCAATAAATACAGCAGCCCTGCAAAAAGAATAAAGCCAATCACAAGATACAATAACCACATCATACATACACCTCATGCGACCATTCATAGCTTTCAGAAAGTGGCTGTCTAAAGGTCACCTCAAGCATATATTGAGTAATGCGCTTGGCATTAAACGATTGACGTGTTTTTTCCCATCCTGCTATAGCAACTTGCTTCGCTTGCTCAGGATGTTGGTCATAAAATTTAATTTTTTGTGCCAAATCGAACTGGTCATCAAAATAGACCACTTCATGCTCATTATACAGTTTTTCAAAGCCTGGAATACGCGGGCTAAAAGTTAACAAACCGTTGCCTGTTAGTTGTACAATTCGATCTGAACTATATAAACATACGTCATTACGGCGCGAATAATTTAAACCCATTTTCGACTCAGAAAGCACTTTATAATAGGCTTTACCATAAACACCTGCTTGCTCGAAACAACCATAATAACGGTAGTTAATATGTGACTGTGTCAAAGCATCGGCTAAATCTTTTAGAAAGGTTTCACGCTCGGGTTCTTTATAAACAACTCCACAAAAAATAAAGGTTTTGTCTGTCTGTACATTTTCAAATTGAGTCAGCGTTTCTACATTACGATGCCCAATATTTGGCATATACGCCACACTTAAATGTGGCTGTTTTAATTTAGCTAAGTATTCGCCTGCTGTGGTACAAAAAATAGCATCTAAATATGGTGCAAATGCTTTGATAAAACCAAGTTTATATTCCAAGTAAAGTGGATCGACATACCAAAAAGCAATTTTTGTTTGTGGATACAATTGCTTAATTTGTTTGAGTACATCTGGGCTCATTAAATCGCTATGTCCAATTAGCACCAAATCGGGTTCAATATTGGCAACAATTTTTAAGATTTCTTTATTAGCCCAATTCGCACCTAATTTTTTTGTTTTAAAAATAGTGCCCATACGAGCCATATCACGAAAACTAAAGTCATAAACAAAATGACCATTTTCAATCAATCCTGCCGAAATTTTACGGTCAGTACAATAAAAATGAGCGCCTTGTTTATTAAAACCAAAATTTGCAATATGTAAAATTTTCATCTAAAACCCAATTTCATCTCACCCTTACCTAGGCGAATAGCAGCATCATAACATGACTGTTTTTGAGTAGACACTTTTGTCAAAATATAGCATGATCTTTCCATTTTTAAATGCAGTACTATGGGTATGATCTCTTCCGCTAAAGTAGGCAAACTCTGGTTTTTTGCTTATTGCTTCATGCTCCTTATCCCCTCACTGATCATTTCTGGTGATGGTTTTTTTAAGGCCTTATATCCATTAATATTTTTCGTTTTTTTAGTTTATCATTATCGACGTTTTTTTTGGTTAAGCCTACCCGTTTACGCCCTCGCTCCCTTCGCGCTTTACTATGAAATCACCTATAATGCCCCCACAGAAATTTCTGTTTGGTTGACCATTTTAGGCAGTTCAAGTACCGAAGCAAAAGTCTATCTTTCAACAATTGATTTAAAATTAGCCACTGCGTTACTTATTGCATACATTATTCCTTTATTTTTTTTCTACCGCTTTATTCCCAAGCAAAAACTACAAACACCTTTTTGGTTGCGTTTAATTGCACTTTGTCTAATTATTTCCCCGATCCAACGCTACGTCAAAGCACCCGATCATAGCCAAGGTTTTTTGAATGTTTATCGACATTTTAAACAATCCTATCCTTTAAACTTATTGCTTGGTTTACCTGCGGCAAGTTTAGAAGTCAGTCGTGTAAAAAGTTTTATTGCAACGCAAAATCAAATTCAGTGTACGCAAATTAAAGAAACTCCACCGAATATTACTGTACTTGTGATTGGTGAAAGTGCTCGTCGTGATCGTTTAAGCTTGTTTGGTTATAGCAAAAACAATACAACGCCTTATCTGAGTCAATATAAACAAGATTTATGGCTATTTAATAACGCGATTTCTGGTTCATATATGACCAGCAAATCTGTTCCAAGCTTACTCACAGGTAGACTCAACAGTACCGATCACTTAAGCCCTTCTGTCGTGAATGCATTTAATTCCGCAGGCTATAAAACCTATTGGTTTAGCGCGCAATCACAATATGGTGAATATGATTCTTTAGTTTCGGCTTATGCCTCTTCTGCACAGGAAAAAAGCTTCCTCACCCAACACTCATACTCAGCCTCACTCGAAACACATTACGATGGTGAGTTATTAAGCTCATTCGACCGTGCGCTGGCAGAAAAAACACCACATAAGTTTATTGTTTTACATTTATATGGTTCTCATGCCGACTTTACTAAACGCTACCCAGCAGAATTTAATAAGTTTCAGGACAAGTATGACAACACCGTTTTATATACCGACTATTTACTCAACCAAGTCATTCAAAAGTTAAAAGCTAAAAATGCTGATGCCAACTTGATTTATACCTCTGACCATGGTCTCAATCTTGGACAATGTCCACAAAATTCTTCGTTACATCTAGATATGAAAAGTGATTTTAATGTTCCGCTCATCATGTGGGCATCTGATTCATGGAAACAGCACCATGCTCAATTGGCAGATACGTTAACGAAGGAACAAAATAGCGCTGTCAGTTCAGTGAATATTTTGCCAACTTTATTAGATATGACGAGCATTCAATGTAAAACCATCCCTATGGAAAAATCTTTATTTAACTCCCAATATATGCACTACCCTCGTGAAGTCCTCACTACATCAGACAAAGTGAATTATGATACTGGTCATGATGACGATCAATGTCATTTAGTCAACTGATCTACAACTCGTTTAGCTTCCTGCAATGCTTTAGCTTGAGGAAGCTGAGCGACGTCATAACAGGCAGCTATCCATTGTTGCAATAACCGATCTACCGACTGAGTAATTCGATCTTCTCTTAAACGATCAATCAAAATTACTCCGACCCGACATCCAGCGGTTAACGCTTCATAAATCATAGAAACACTGTCTTCTGTGACCCACACCGCTTGCGCCAATTGCATTTGCTCATAAATCCAACCTTGTGGCGTTTGCTCTACAGGAAAGAGCTCTAGCTTTTTTGCAAAATCCTGTTGCATCAATTGTGTTAAAAAGTTTGCAGGCGTTCTTCGTGATGTGGTCACAATAATCTGATGATTTGGCTGGTGTTTTACAATTTGTGCAATTGCATTTAACACTTTTTCTGCATTCCACTGATGCCGCTTAGATGAACCACCCAATGCAACCAAAATTCGTTTGGGCTGATGGCGATGTTCATTAACAATCGGATTCAACGCACCTTGTGTCACCACCACCCGATCGCAAGCTGTAAGCCCATCGTGTTCAGGAACAATCGAATAATCAAACCATGTAAGTGGTAAACTGGGCTTCATTAAAATAATGGTTTTAGCATGTGGATAGATTTTTCCAAGTAGCCAAACTCGAAAATGCGTATGACTGCCCACCCCAACAATCCAATTCGGAATAACGACAACAGCAGATAATTTTTTAGTAAAAAGTGCAGTAAAAATTGATGCTAAGGGTAAATCTTCAATTAAAATTTCTTGTAAGTTTGCCTGTGGCTTTTTTGCTTGAATGGCCTGAAACAACCCTAATGCTTGTGAACGATGCCCTGCTTTTCCATCACTAATATAGACCATCTGCATTCAGTTTTTCTCCATAAAAAAGCGCAACCTAAGTTACGCCTTCATATTAACTGATTTTACTTATTTAACGTAAGTCAACCAGTGTGCATATTTGTCATTACGACCTTGCACAATATCAAAATAAGTTTTTTGAATTAAGGTGGTAATTGGACCACGGCAACCTTCACCAATTTGACGATCGTCATATTCACGGATTGGAGTCACTTCAGCAGCTGTACCTGTAAAGAAGGCTTCATCGGCAATGTAAAATTCATCACGGGTGATACGGCGTTCAACCACGTCATAGCCTAAATCTTTAGCAATAGTGATAATCGTTTGACGAGTAATACCGTCTAATGCACCGCCTGAAATATCAGGAGTATGTAACACGCCATCTTTCACCAAAAATACGTTTTCGCCTGAACCTTGGCACACATAGCCTTGTGGGTCCATCAACATTGCTTCATCATAACCTGAATGAGCAACTTCTTGATGCGCCAAAATAGAGAGCGTATAGTTACCCGATGCTTTGGCTTTACACATCGTCACGTTTGGATGATGATGGGTAAATGATGAGGTTTTAACACGAATCCCTTTTGCCATCGCTTCTTCGCCAAGGTAAGCCCCCCAACCCCAAGCCGCAACCGCAGCATGAATCGTGTTTGAAGTTGCAGCAATGCCTAGTTTTTCAGAACCAATCCAGATCAGTGGACGCAAATAGCAAGACGCAAGTTTATTTTCACGTACGACATCAATTTGTGCTTGTTCAAGTGTTGCTTGATCATAAGGGACGTTCATTTGATAAATTTTGGCAGAATTTAACAAACGTTTTGTATGTTCTTTCAAGCGGAAAATTGCAGTACCATTCGGTGTTTCGTAAGCACGAACCCCTTCAAACACGCCCATACTATAATGCAGAGTATGAGTTAAGACGTGGATTTTTGCATCACGCCAGTCAACTAATTGTCCATCTTGCCAAATAAAACCATCACGATCAGCCAAGTTCATGGCACACACTCCAAATTTTCACATTATTATTACTGTCCAAGCACCATTGCACTTGGATCAATCAGTCTTTGCCATAACTTGCAAACGATCTCACGGGTGTCGCGCCACTTTGCAGCTTGAACTTGCATATTATGGTTTGCAAGTGCTAAACGGTGGCTCTCGGCTCGTTCACTGAGATAAGCTTGAATCAATGCTTGCGCATCACTGCTGGATAAGCAATCTAAGCGCGCCGCATCCTCAAGGATACGAACATTGTCAGAGAAATGGGCGAGATCCGGCTTCGCACCACTCCATGCGAGTACGATATACTGTGCCATAAATTCAATGTCAACGATACCACCTGTATCCTGTTTTAAATGAAAAATTCCATCTTTTTGCTGCTGTTTATTCGAGCCAAGATGGTCTTTCATCTTCTGACGCATTTCAATCACCTCAGTCCGAACAGTTTGTTCATCTCTTGCTTGGGTCACGACTTGACAACGAATTTGCTCAAATTGCTCACGTAACTGTGCATCACCTGCTATTGAACGTGCCCGAACTAAGGCTTGATGCTCCCAAAGCCATGCGCTTTTCATTTGATATAATTCATATGCTTTTAAGCTCGTGACTAATACCCCTGCTTCGCCCGATGGTCGTAAGCGTGTATCAATTTCATAAGCACGACCATCCAAAGTTTGGGTGGTCATTAATGACATAAATTTTTGTGCCACCCGCAAAGCAAACTCAAAACCGCTAATGACTTTAGCACCATCGGTATCGGCTTGCTCATCTAAGCCATGAATAAAGACTAAATCAAGGTCGGAACTATAGCCCAATTCAATGCCGCCTAATTTTCCATAGCCAATCACAGCAAAACCTTGCTCATCAATTGAACAACGCTTGCCATTCATAGCAACAGGATAACCATGCCGTTTTGCTACCATTTGATAGGCTAAGTTGAGCGTGGCTTGCACACAAACTTCAGCAATATCCGTAAGCGTATCAGAAACTTTCATTAAAGGACTTTCTGCCAATACATCACTTGCCGCCGCTGCTAAAACATGGCTCTTTTTGAACAAGCGTAAGACCCGCATTAAATCCTCAACGTGATCCAACTCTATACGCAGCAATTGATGGCGCATGGTCGCTTCTAAATCGGCACGACTCGGTAATTCAAAGTCCATCGATAAAAATTCATCGAGTAATACCGGATATTGAGTGAGCTCTTCACAAATCCATGGACTAATATCCGCCATTTTGACCAAGCGTTGTAATGCGCCTTTACTTTCGACCAGCATGACCAAATACACACTACGGCGCATGATGGATTCAATTAATGGCATTAAACGCAACAATGCCAATTGCGGATGTTCAGCCAACAATATTGCTTCAATCAAAGGCGGCCAAAAAGCCTTTAAACGCTCGACCGATTTGGCAGGCAGTTTTTTAATCGCTTGCCCCGACCAAAAGGCATACACAATTTTTTGTGCATTTTCATCAAGTACTTGCTGTAGTCGTGGTTCTAAATCACAAAAATTATCTAAGGCCGTCTGAATATCTTTTTCTTTAATCACATTTTTAAATTGCTGACTGACTTTGTCGCGTTTTTGGTTTAATTCGATTAAAAAATCATCCCATGAATTAAAACCTAAAGTGCTTGTCATGCGCTGACGCAGTTCAGGATCGTGCGGTAAAGCTTGGGTTTGTTGGTCGTTCAAAGCCTGAATGGCATGCTCCACACGGCGCAAAAATAAGTAGGCATCTTTTAAGTCTGCAACAGCTTGAGCATCTAATAAACCGACATCACCAATATGTTGTAAGCTTACTAAACATTGCCGATCTTGCAATTCTCGTTTTGAACCACCGTAAATGAGCTGAAAAACTTGCACAATAAATTCAATTTCACGAATGCCGCCCGCACCGAGTTTAATGTCTTCATAAATATTACGGCGCGCAACTTCACGTTCAATCATTACTTTCATTTCACGCATAGCGTCAAAAGCGGAGTAATCGACGTAGCGCCGAAACACAAACGGTCGAGTCATCTCCATTAAACTTGCGCCTTGGTTGCCTGTAATCATACGGGCTTTAATCCATGCGTAGCGCTCCCACTCACGCCCATGTTGAATTAAGTATTTTTCAAGTGCCGCATGACTAATTGCTAAGGCCGAACCATCTCCCCACGGACGCAAGCGCATATCCACCCGAAATACAAAACCATCGGCGGTGATATGATCAAGTAAATAGATCAGCTTTTGTCCCCATAAAATACAAAATTGCTGCACATCAATACACTTACGACCATTAGTTTCACCTTGCTCATCAAAGGCAAAAATAAGGTCGATATCACTAGATAAATTCAGTTCTTGTGCACCAAGTTTACCCATGCCTACGACCATCAAGTCCTGTACCTGACCATCGTAGCCCATCGGTTCTCCATATTTTGCAACCAAGGCAATTTTGGCATACGCTTTTGCTGCAACAATACAAATATCAGCAAAATCAGATAGTTCTTGCGTTAAAGTAACGACATCGGTAAGTTGATTTGCATCTTGCCAAATCCAACGAAACATTAAACGGGCGCGTAAAATGCGCAAAGCCCGCATCCATTGCGACTCATCGCCAATATCTAACAGGCTTTGTTCAACATATGCCTGAATATCTTCTCGGCTAAGGCGCGCTGAAAATGGTAGATGCTGATTATCCTGCTCAAGTTCAGTTGGATAAAGTGCCAGAATTTGTTCTGCATATTGACTGGCACATAAGGTTTTTTGTAGCTGCGCTGAATCCATAACCACACATGTTTTAAATTTGCTATTTACTTATTGTTATATCAGTTGCTTTCACGCTTTAAAATGAATTTTTAGCAGTCGATATATTTTTTCTCTTGTGGTGAACTTTGTAAATGCACATGCGGATCATGTGCAAGCGGAATTTTCACCACAAAGGTCGTACCTTGACCCTCTTTAGAGCGAACCGATATTTCCCCCTGATTTAAATCGACAAAGCGCTTACACAATACTAAACCTAAACCCGTCCCTTTTTCTCCCGCAGTCCCTTTTAATGACAACTTCAACTTTGGTTCAAAAACTTTATCAAGCTGTGCCTGGGTCATACCTAAACCGGTATCTGCAATTGAAATTGCAACAAATCCAGCATCTAAACGTGCCGAAATACTGACTTTTCCTAAACCATCAACAGAAGTAAATTTTAATGCATTTGAGGTCAAATTTTGTAAGGTTGAAGTAAGCATATTCATATCAGCATGAACATAAATATCATCAGTAACATCTTCTATTAATTCAATATTTTTTTGTTTTGCTAAACTGGTCAATACATTTTTCACAATCTGTGTGACTTGTTTTAATTTAAAGTTAATCGGGTGATAAACAAAACGTCCCCCTTCTGCCATCGCCCAATTGAGTAAATTTTCTAATAAATGATAAGTGGATTTGGCAGTATCATTTAAATAGCCCGCCATATGCTCAACTTCAGTTGGGCTTAAAGTATAATGCTCTTCTGCCAAAACCTCAGAAAACCCAAGTAGACCATGAAACGGGGCACGTAAGTCATGTGCAATCACTTGAAAAAATTTAGTCCGACTATAATTTAATGCAGATAATTCTTCATAGGTTTCTTGTAGCTCCTGAAAATCAAATTGCAGCTCAATATAACCCAACATACCCGTAAGTAGCTCAGCAACTAACGCAATATCTTCGAGGGAAAATGGCGTTTCAACCTCATCAAAGAAGAAAACTTGACCAATTTTTTGCTGATTTACAACCAGAAAAAATACCACTGCACGACCATGCTTACAACCTAATTGCGTTAATGCAGCAGAAAGATGCGGATACTCTGTATGTGTATGAGTAATGTAAGTCGCAGCTTCGGAATCAAATAAAAATTGGCGCTGAACAGATGCTGGAATAACACAAGGTTGAAATTGTTCTTGTTCGGCAAACCATGCATAAGGTTCATGAAAAAATGTCCAAATAGACTGCTTTGCCGTTAACATTCTACGTGCAAACTTTAAACAATTGCTAATTTGATTACGTTGACCTTTGACACCCAAAATTAAGGAGAGCTTACACTCACTTAATCGCTCTGTCTGATTAAAATCCAATCGCTGTAATCTTTTCATACCCGCCTCACGATTCATCATATTTGCGTTACGTTACGGACTGAAAACATTTTTACACTACCTACTATAACAAATAACAATATATTAAAAAAAAAGCAACTGAATATTTCTTATACAATAAAATAACTATTCTATTTCTTTATTAAAAATACAATAGCAACTTGAAAGGTATAAAATTTATCCAAAAATTTCATGTACTTCTCCACATTTTGTCATAAATTAGATATCGATTTAACACAAACCACCCAAGTACTCACTGTACTTAGCCTAGTGGCATTTTTTTACGATCGGTATAAAACAAGACGTAGAGATAGCTTAAATAAACTACAAATATACAAAAAATAACACTCCAATATTCTAGCATGATTTCCACTCATACTTGCGCAGTGTGTAAAATGCAAAAACAACCACTTAATTTTAGTTTTGCTTATAGAATGGCCTTATGTAAGCTTTAGCGTACAAAAATCGAGGATATTGTCGGCTAGGCGACAACACGCTATTTTTATATGATGTATTTAAAGGAACAGGAAGTCCCTTAGATATAAAAAAGCAAGATGCAATTCGGAAATAGGACATTTCCACTCGGTGAAGAATTCAAAAAACCCTTAACAGGACGTTAAGGGTTTTTTGTTATGTAACGAATTTAATGTGCTGTCATTGCATCAGCAATCGCTTCGACCAATTGCTCTGCAATCTCTTGTTTAGATGCTTTAGCCAAGTCACGTTTTTCCATCTGGTAATTTTCAGCAAAAAATACTGTCATGGCATTTTGGTCAGAGGCAAAGCCAATATCGCTACGAGATACATCATTACATGCAATCATATCTAGTTTTTTAGCCACCAATTTTCCTGCGGCATAACTTTCTACATTTTGAGTTTCAGCAGCAAACCCAACCATAAATGGCCGTTTGCTTTGCTTGGCAATAGTTGCAACAATATCTGGATTTTTAATCAGTTCAACTTGTAACTCATCGCCTGCCTTTTTAATTTTATGTTCGGCAACTTGCGCCACGCGATAATCGGCAACTGCTGCGGTTGCAATAAAAATATCGCAGCCCTGCTCAAGCTGCACCAAACTATGCTCTAACATTTGCATGGCAGAACTGACATTTTCACGCTGCACACCATTTGGCGTATCTAAACTGACTGGCCCTGCAATTAAAGTAACTTTCGCACCTGCAGCATAACAAGCACTCGCTAAAGCAAAGCCCATTTTACCGGTACTATGGTTAGAAATATAACGTACGGGGTCGATGGCTTCTCGGGTTGGGCCTGCTGTAATGACCACGCGTTTACCTGCAAGCAAACCAAATTTTTCAGCCAATGCACGCTGTACTTGATGAAAATACAAACTGACTTGCTTAGCCAATACTTCAGGTTCAGGCATCCGTCCTAAGCCCACATCACCACAAGCTTGCTCGCCAGATGCTGGCATAATCACATGTACGCCATCCTCCACTAAAATTTTTAAATTGCGCTGTGTCGCTTTTGCCGCCCACATTTGTTGATTCATGGCAGGTGCAACCCAAACAGGGGCTTTAGTGGCTAAAAATAAAGTGCTAAGTAAATCATCGGCAAGGCCATGGGCAAATTTTGCCAAAGTATCACAGCTTGCAGGTGCAACCAAAACTAGGTCTGCCCAACGTGCTAACTCAATATGCCCCATGCCTGCTTCAGCCTCAGGGTCAAGTAATGCCGTATGAACAGGATTGCCTGAAAGTGCCTGAAATGTGAGTGGTGTAATAAAGGCTTGTGCGCCTGTCGTCATCACTACACGGACATTAAAACCATAATCTTTTAAACGGCGAACTAAAATGGCAGATTTATATGCGGCAATGCCGCCTGTTACCGCAACAATAATATTTTTAGTTGAAAACACACTTACATCAAAGCTCACAGATGGCTACCTTTGTGTTACAGTGAGGCTCACAATAGCATTAAATTATATAATCCCCAAGCGGGATAAAATAAAAACAACTTTAGAAAGAATGAATTAGCCCATGCAGCAAGCAATTAAATTTTGGCCTGAGCAAGAGCGGCCGCGCGAGCGTTTATTAACACAAGGTGCAACAAGTTTGTCCGATGCCGAACTGCTCGCGATTTTTCTACGTTCAGGTTCACAACAACACTCTGCCGTTGAATTAGCACGACTTTTAATTCAACATTTTCAAGGACTCAACCCTGTTTTTGATGCATCATTTGAAGATGTTTCAAGCTTCCATGGCATTGGCCCAAATAAATATGCACAGCTTATGGCGGTAAAAGAGCTTGGACGGCGCTATATTCAACAACAATATATCAATACACCCGAATCGTTCGGACATTCAGAAGCCGTTCTGAATTACTTGCGCCTTGAACTTTTAGGCGAAAAACAAGAAGTCTTTGCGGTATTATGCCTAGATAATGACTTACAAAAATTGCACTTTAAAAAATTGTTCTACGGTTCTATCCAACACTGTAACGTGTCAATCAATCAACTCATGCGCTATGCTATTGCTCAACATGCGAGTCATATAGTAATTGCACACAATCACCCTTTTGGACAAGCAATACCATCGAACGCCGATATTGAGCTGACGCAACAAATCCAACACGCCTGCCAATTACTTGAAATCAGGCTGCTCGATCATTGCATTATTGCCCCAACAGGTTCATGCTCTTTAGCAGAATTGGGGCATCTGCCTGTTTTAAAATAATTAGTTTTAATGGTTTTTACGCATGATCATTCGGGATAAAAGCAACGTCTTTCAATTATTATTTGCATGGAAAGGCACAGTTTTGCCCAAAGTACTGCCTTCACTTGCCGTACTCACACTGATTTCGTCTATGATTGCTGTACTCACCTATCATAATTTAGTGCATGTTCCGCCTGTGCCCATAATTGGTTTTACCATCTTTGGGGTTATTTTATCAATTTTTCTTGGTTTTCGGAATAACGCATCTTATGACCGCTGGTGGGAAGGCCGCAAACTTTGGGGCTCACTAATTGCCACCGCGCGACATCTTGATCGAGATACCCGCTTACTCAGTGACATACGGCGCGAACGTGTGATTCATCAGGTCATTATTTTTGCAAATATGCTCCGAGATCGCTTACGCCACCAAACTGCACACCCCGAGCAATTTTTAGAAACGGCTCAACTTGATGCGGCCTCGATTGATACATTAAACCAGCACTTAAATGCAGCTCAATATACGCTTAGACAAATCCAAATAGAGCTGATGCAAGCATTCCAAGAGCATGAAATTAGCGATATTTTATATACTCAATTGAATCGACATGTTATTGAAATGGGATTGGTACAAGCAGGTTGTGATCGGATTGCGAGCACACCGCTACCTTTTGCTTATTCTGTTTTACTTAACCGCACCGTCTATTGCTTCTGTTTTATTTTACCCTTTGGCCTTGGTTCAATTTTGGGCTTATGGACACCGATTTTAGTTGGCTTAGTCGCTTATTTATTTTTAGGGCTCGATACTTTAAGTGCTGAATTAGAAGAACCTTTTGGCACACAAGACAATGATTTACCTCTCGACTCTATTGTACGACTTATTGAACGAGAATTACTCGATGGATTAGGACGCGCCACGCCTGAACCAATTCAAGTAGAAGCATATAAATTGCTATAAGCATGAACATTATCACAACAACAATGAGGCAAAGGAAAAAACATGCTCAAAATTTTAGGTCGCACCGACTCAATTAACGTTCGCAAATTATTATGGCTTTGCGATGAACTCAATCTTCAATATGAACGTGAAGATTGGGGACGTGGTTTTCGCTCACCAACAGAAGCCGAATTTATCACAATGAATCCAAATGCCACCATTCCAATTTTAATCGATGGTGAATTTACGCTTTGGCAATCCAATTCAATCATTCGTTATTTAGCCAATGCTTATCATGGCGAGTCGCTTTATCCAACCAATGCCAAACAACGTGCACTCATCGACCAATGGATTGATTGGCAAGGCATAGAGCTCAATAACAGTTGGTCATATGCACTCATGCATATCATTCGTAAATCCCCTAAACATCAAGATTTAAACCAAGTCAACGCCAGTATTGCCTCTTGGAATGAAATGATGCAAATCTTAGATCGGCAACTCGCAAAAACGCAGGCTTATATGGTAGGCGAAGACTTTTCACTGGCAGATATTGTGATTGGACTTTCAGTACAGCGTTGGTATTTAACGCCATTTGAGAAACCCGATTGTCCACATGTTCAGCGTTATTATGATTTACTCAGCCAACGCCCTGCTTATTTAAAATGGGGCAACAATGGGCAGAATTAAATAGCTTCTCAATTTACGCTCTCAAAAGAGAAACAATCAAATAAAACGTTCCCAAATCCCACATTGCCCAGCTTGCGGCTGTGGGGTTTTACCAAGTTTTAACCACGGCATATGTTCGCCATGAAAATCACTGCCAATCGAAACAGCTAAATGATGTTCTTCAATCATGCGATTGACCATTTGTCGTGTTGCAGGTGGGTCATTTTCGGGAGCAAGCTCTACAGCATCACCACCAAGTTGTGCAAAAAGTTCAATTAAATAACGAATATTCGTCGCAGATAAATCATAACGGGTGGGATGTGCTAGTACCGCAAAACCTTGCGCTTGATGAATAACATGAATGGTGTCAGCCAAAGACAAGCCATCAAATGCCACATAAGCGGGTTTACCTTCTTTTAAGAATCGGTCAAAGGCTTGCTGTAACCGTGTCACCACATTACGCGCTTGTAAAGCTTGCGCAATATGACTGCGTGTCACGCGATCTAAATGTCCATCCACTAAAGCCAAAGCATCAGGTAAAAAATCATGTTTTAAAATTTTAGCGAGCTTTTCACAAATCAAAACCGCACGTTCGGCGCGAATCTGTTTTTGTTGTTCTAAAGCTAAAAGTAAAGGTTCAGGTTGCTGCATATTCAGTGCAACAATATGCACACCATAACTTTTTTTAGTATTTGGCCGTGACCATTGGCTTGAAATTTCAACGCCAGAAATGATTTTAATATCACAATCTTGTGCGGTTTGACGTGCTAACTCAAGCCCTTGCATCGAGTCATGATCGGTAAGTGCCAAAGTATGCACACCCACAGCCTTTGCAGCCAACACTAACGCTTGTGGTGACAAATGACCATCAGAAATATTGCTATGCGTATGTAAATCTATGCCCTGCATCTTTATACTATGTGATTCGCCAAAACTGGATTCGATACTCTAACATGAAAGCGCTTTTAGACTTTGTGCCGCTGATCATTTTCTTTTATTTATATAAAACAGTTGATCCAACCAATAATCATCACCCATTACTGACCTTAATTGGCTCGGCAGGTGGTGTAGATAACAATAATATCTTAGCAGCAACCACAGGTCTGATTATTTCAATGTTAGTGGTTTACGGCGCATTGTTCGTTTTCCAAAAATTCCGCTTAGACAAACAGCAGTGGATTGTGCTGTTTATGACGGTAATTTTTGGTGGAATTACCCTGATGCTCAGCGATGATTTTTATATTCGCCTAAAAGCAGCACTTTTAAATTTAGTCTTTGCAGGTGCATTTGCACTATCACCTTTTGTAACCAAAGACCGTAGCCCCCTCATTAAGCGTATGTTTGGCCCTGTTTTAGAGCTAAGTGCATCAGGTTGGAAAAAACTGAATTATGCATGGGCAGGCATGTTTGTGGTGATGTCAGGTTTACATGTGTTTTTTGCCTTCTTATTTGCACATGGTAAATATTGGGGTGAATTCACTGCATTTGGTGATATGCTCGTCATGTTTTCTTTTATCATTATCCAGTTTGTGATATTGCGTAAACATTTTAAAACAACAGACGAATAATTCGGCGAGAACGCATCATGGCTTTATTTATCATTCACTGTACCGACAAAGAAGGTACGTTAGCACAGCGCCTAGCGGTGCGCTCAGAACATTTAGCACGCTTAGAGCTTTTAAATGCAGAAGGTCGTGTGATTGTTGCAGGACCAATGCCAAAAGAACCCGGCCATATCGAAGCGGGCTTTTATGGCAGCGTGATGATTGTTGATTTTGAAAGCCGTGAAGCGCTTGACCTATGGCTTGCAGATGAACCCTATTTAAAAGCTGGGGTTTATAGCCATGTTGATGTTAAACCATTTATTCAAGTTTTCCCTAAAGGATAAAATCATGCGTGTTGTTGCTTCATGTTTCTTAAGCTTAAGCCTGTTGTGTATGGCTGCACATGCCGAAGAAACGCCAACTCCAACTCCAACAACAACCGCTCAGCCGCAGGTACAAACCGCGACGCCAACACCGGTGCAGCCTAAGGTGACAAAACCTGCTCAGCCGCAGCAAACCACAGTAAAACCAACAGCACATGCGCTTGTAGTGAAGCCTATTATCACTTCAGGGGCTGCACCATTGGTTGAAATGACTGCCGCACAGATTGCACAAAAAAAAGCCGATGAAGATTTAAAAATCAAAGCATTGGTAAAAGATCAAACCAACCGTTTGCAACAACTTGAAAAAGCCAATTTGGACGCTTTAGCACAAAACCAAGCATTACAACTTAAAAATGACAATTTAGGCGTGCAAGTCCAAGTTTTACAAAGTGAAAGTAGTGCACAATTATTTATGTACGGCGCAGCAACGCTTGGCGTTGGCGTATTAATTGGTTTTATGCTCGCAGGTTATATTTATACCAAACGCCGCAGACAATGGTAATTTCACCATAACCATCTTCAAAGATGGTTATTTTTCATCATGAGCATGTATCTCTCACAGTGTTATACATGTCTTCCTTTCTGTTTTCTCGCAATAGGACCTGTGCGTGTTTAGCTCAATTCAAACCGCCGAATTAGACTGGCAATCTATTGATGGGATTGAAATCCCAATTTCTACACAATTTGGTGATGTCTATTTTTCTAAAGACAATGGCTTACTTGAAACACGGCATGTTTTTTTAAACGGTAACGACTTATCCGAACGTTTGAGCAACCTTAAGCCCTTTGAATATTTTTGCGTGGGTGAAACAGGATTTGGCACAGGCTTAAATATTTTGGCCCTATGGCAACTATGGCAGCAGGTACGACCTGACAACCAAAGTCACTTACATGTCATCAGCGTTGAGAAATACCCATTAAAGAAAGCTGATTTGATTCGTGCCTTAGCAACATGGCCTGAATTATCTGAATTTTCAGAGCAACTGATTCAACAATACCCCCTCGCCATTCCAGGCTGCCATCGCTTAAATTTTGATAAAGCACGTTTTAGCCTCGACTTATGGCTAGGTGATGCCACCGATATTTTTCCCATCATTCAAAAAACCCATTGCGTAAATGCGTGGTTTTTAGATGGCTTTGCACCTTCGTGTAATCCTGAGCTGTGGCAACAACAGGTACTTGACCATATTGTGCGGTTATCCGACCACGGCACAACCTTTGCATCCTTTAGTGTAGCAGGTGTGTTAAAACGTGGCTTACAACAACACGGCATTCAAATTAGTCGTCCACGTGGTTTTAAACATAAGCGTGAAATGCTCAAAGCGATTTGGCTCAAAGAGGATTCAAGCACTCATGCTTCTTTGCCTCGGCAACAAAAAATCGCCATTATTGGTGCAGGTATTGCAGGATTATCGACCGCGTGGGCGTTTGCCAAACGTGGGCATGCGGTGACTATTTTTGAAGAAAAAGGCATTATTTCAGGGGGGTCAGGCAATCCTTTAGCCTTGCTTAACCCTAAACTCAGCCCAATTGCCCAAAGCCACGAACACCTCATGACGGCGTGTTGGCAATATGCCGTGCGTCACTATGCACAATTTAAGGCTTTTCGTGCATTAAGCGTAGAGCAATTCGACCTAAAACAGACAGGTGAATTACAACAACTGATTACTCAGTATCCCGCGCCAATTTTAAGCGCCGTAACCGACAACAATGCAAGTCCTATTCCCTCTCAACCCCTAAATTTGAGCTTGAATTTGGCAGGTGCAGTCATACCGAAAACGTTAAGTGAAGAAATCTTAGCGCATCCGAATATTCAATGGACAAAAGCCAAAATTACACAATTGAGTGAAGTTAATCAGCAGGTTCAAGTATATGACGAAAATTCAGTCTGTTTGATGCAGGCTGACCATGTCGTGGTCTGTGCCGCAAAAGACAGTGCAGCACTGTTCCAAACCTATCCACACTTAAAACCAATTCGTGGTCAAGTCAGTTGGATGAATACTCCAGAGGCTTTACACGCCAATCGCGCTTATAGTTATGGGGGGTATTGTGCCCAGCTTGATGATACACAGCTCATTTTAGGGGCATCTTTTCATCCTAATCGAGAAGATTGTGATGTCACTACGGCAGATCACCAACATAATTTAGATTTACTCAGCCAAATTGCACCTGAATTTGCAGCAAGCTTACCAAGTATTGATTTATGGCAAGGCCGCGCTTCTATTCGTGCACAAAGTGCCGATTATTTCCCATTATTGGGGCAGCTAGAACCTAATTGTCGTATTTTTAGTTTTGCAGGTTTAGGCTCTAAAGGATATTTATTTGCGCCGCTATGTGGTGAAGTATTGGTAGCACAGGTGCTAAGCCAAGCCTGTCCAATACCGAACAGCTTATTTGAGAAGTTGCAACCGCAACGTTTGATAAAGAAAGTAAAAGCTAAAAAGCCTTATTATTCTAAGTCGACTTAAACGACTGAACATATAACGCTGACACACCATTCAACAATGATATGTCAGCGTAAGCATGCTTATTCGATTGGTAAGCCCGCAACTTTTGCAGCACGTGTGCCACCCATCAATACAACGTATTCACGCGATTGATCAAATTCTTCTAACTTTTCAGCTGCACGTGGGGCTTTACTACCACCACCACATAAAATATAAATCGGTTGACCCGCGTCCACTTGAGCTAATGTCTCTAATTCCAGCACACTAATCGGTTGATTAACTGCGCCTTTTAAATGACCTTCTGCATAGGCACTTGGGTCACGGACATCCCAGATTACTGCATTTTCTGGGAACTCAAATGTTGTAATTTCTTGTTTACGGATCATTGTGCACTCCTTTTCTATAAACAACACTTGGCAAATGGTGAAAACCCTCTTAGCATCTCAAATATTTCATCCATTTGCAAAGGTCTATACTATGCCATCGTTCGATATTGTATCTGAATTAGAGTTATTTGAAGTGAATCATGCGGTTCAAAACACGCAAAAAGAGATTGCAACCCGTTTTGACTTTCGTGGTCAAGACGTAACAATCGAAATTAATGAAAAAGCCAAAGAAATTAAGATCAGCACTGAAAGCGATTTCCAATGTGAACAAGTCTATAGTATGTTAGAAAATCATTTTTATAAACGTAAAATTGACGTTCAAGCATTAGACCCACAAAAAGCAACTGCTTCGGGAAAAAATGTGGTACAAATCATCAAGCTCAAAGATGGTTTAGATTCCGATACGGCAAAGAAAATTAACAAAGCCATTAAAGAAAGCGGCATTAAAGCGCAATCTTCAATTCAGGGCGATAAAATTCGTGTGACCGATAAAAAGCGTGACACGTTACAGCAAATCATGAATTTCTTACGTGAACAGCAGTTTGGTGTACCTTTGCAATTTAATAATTTTAAAGATTAATTGTATCGGCTTTAAGGATATGAGATGACACAAAGTAACCGCTTATCAAAACTGGTAAAAACCACAGCGAAACTGCCTAAAGGCTTAAGAAGTACGCTGTGGAGCAAAGCATTTGGTCGTATTGTTCCGATGGTGGGAACAGCAAAAATTCGTTATTTAGAAGTCGATGCTAACCATGTGACGGTGCGAATTGAAAACCAACGGAATATGCAAAATCATATTCATGGGATCCATGCTGCTGCGATGGCTTTACTAGCAGAAACTGCTACAGGTTTTGTGACAGGTTTACATGTGCCAGACCATCGAATTTTATTGATTAAGTCCTTACATGTAGATTATTTAAGAGTAGCAAAAGGTGGCTTAACCGCGACCGCTACGCTTTCGCAGCACCAACAGCAATTTATTGCAGAACAGGAAAAAGGCGAACTGCTCATCCCTGTTAGTGTGGTCGATGATGCAGGCAATCAACCGATTCAATGCCAAATGCTTTGGGCCTGGTTACCGAAGTCTCAGTCAAAACCTTAAAGTATAAAAAAAGATAGCCCAAATATAAATTTGGGCTATCTTTTAAATATCTGACTTAAAATAATTTTTCAATCATGTTAATTAATTGCTGTAAATATTGGGCATCTACCGCATCAAACGTACTCAGTTGATCGCTATCAATATCTAAAACTGCCACAACTTTGCCTTGCACAGAAATCGGCAACACAATTTCAGACTTAGACGCCGAACTACATGCAATATGTCCTGCAAATTGCTCAACATCGGGCACAAGCATAATGGCTTGTTGTTGCCATGCAGCCCCACACACGCCTTTACCAAAACCAATTCGCGTACATGCAAGTGGCCCTTGAAATGGCCCTAAGACCAATTCATTTTCTTTCACCAAATAAAAACCAACCCACAACCAATCAAATTGCTGTTTTAATGCAGCACAAATATTGGCTAGATTGGCAATTAAATCAGATTCATCTGCAATAATTGACTGAATTTGCGGCAGTAGACTTTGATATTGCTCAATTTTATTTCCTTGCTGAATCTGTAACTCTTCGGCCATTTTTAGCTCCTGCATCACTATAAATTGGTATACATAACAAATTAAACTAACCGATAAATAACACAATTTCATCGTGACTAAATAAAAAATCCTGATTATTATCAGGATTTTGATTGGCTATACAAAAACTACATGTGTTTAAGTTCTTCAGGAATCTGACGTTTATTCCCCTCTCGGTCTACAGCCACAAAGGTAAACACCCCTGCGGTAACACGCTTGGCAAGACGAGAATCATCATGGCTGTCCCATACCTCAATTTGCATTTGAATGGATGTATTGCCCACCTTCAAAATTTTAGTATAGCAACTGATCACATCCCCCACTTTAACAGGGACTAAAAAAGCCATTTGATTAATCGCAATGGTTGCACAGCGCCCTTTGCTAAAACGTTCGGCATGAATGGCACCAGCCAAATCCATTTGTGAAACAATCCAGCCCCCAAAGACATCACCACTCCAATTGGTATCGGCAGGCATTGCAATCGTTTGTAAGGATAAAGTTCCTTCTGGTTTTAAGTCGATCTCTGACACATTATTGTCCTATTTTACTACGTTGCTGTTCGAGCCATTGTTTCAGCTCAGGTGTTCTTAATGCACCACTGATCCGTGCAATTTCAGTGGTTTTATCCATGAGTACCAAAGTTGGAATACTACGCACATGAAATGCTTGGCTTAACCGTGGATTTTTTTCAGTATCAATTTTAGCAAAAATCACATCGGGATAGGCTTTTGCAACTTCGGCAAAATGCGGTGCCATCATTTTGCATGGCCCACACCAATCTGCCCATAAATCAATAAAAATGGGCAAATCGCTATGCTGAATAAACGTTCCAAAGTTTTGTTCATTCAGCTCAATTGGTGCATACGGGGTTAAGCTGGCCTGGCATTGACCACACTGTGGCTTTTCGGCAATTTTTTCATCAGCCACACGGTTTTTTGCTAAACATGCTGGACAAATCACAATCATTTTGGCTTCACCTTAATTTAGAAATTTCTTATTGGAATAGTTTATGCTTAAAATAGCTCGTCGCACATCGTCAGAATAAGTCTTTTTTCAGGATAAAAATCTGTTGAGACACACATAAACATTCCAAAATTTAGTTGTATCACTCGGTTAAAATCAATAAGCTAAATACGAATATCTTTGCATCTAACCAACTTTTTTATGGAGCAAAAAATGAGTGAGCAAGTCGGCTTTGCAGGACAAATTTTTCCTGAACAACTCAGCCAAGTCGTGGAAAAAGGCTTTAAATCTGTCATTAATAATCGCCCTGACTTAGAAGGTGGTGCCGAACAACCCACAAGCGCTCAAATTGAAGATGCTGCACGTCAAGCTGGTTTAGACTATGTGCACCAACCTGTAGTGGGTGGACAAATTACCGAGCTTGATGTACGTACTTTTGCCAATCATTTTAATGAGTTACCTAAGCCCATTTTAATGTTCTGCCGCACAGGTAATCGTTCCAATAATTTGTACCAACTTGCTAAACAAATGGACTTATTAGACGACTAAACCATTTAAAGATTCTATCTTAACGGTAGAATCTTTTTTTTACACAATAAAACGCTTATGCACCGTATGATGTTATCTATATTTCAATTACGGTCACAGCTTATGTTCAAAATGTTAATGACGCTCAGTTTAATCAGCTTTATGGCGTTCTCTACGGCATGTAGTTCGTTGTCGCTTAAGCCCACCGCAAGCGTGATGGTGGGCGGTGCCATTTAACGATGTGACGCTTCATTGAGGTCAATGCTATTTCCCGTAATAATAAACCTTACATTAAAGAGAATAAAAATAATGCAATATGATCTCATTATTATTGGTGCAGGCACTGCAGGAATAAGTGCCTACAAAGAAGCCATCAAATACACTCAAAATATTTTAATCATCAATCAAGGGCCTTGGGATACGACCTGTGCCAGAGTTGGCTGTATGCCAAGCAAAGCCTTAATTTCAGCTGCACATCAGTTATATGATGCCGAACACCTTGCAATTTTTGGTATGAAAGCGACATTAACGGTAGATCGCTCACAGGTGATGTCACATGTGCAACAACTCCGCAACCGCTTTAGTAGCGCAACCCTGAAAGACGTGGCACAGTGGCCATCACAGCATAAAATCAGTGGTCAAGCCCAATTTATCAATTCCAATACCATTGCAGTAAACGGACAGCATTATCAAGCAAAACGCTTCATTTTAGCAGTCGGCTCAACACCCAATCTAAACCCCGATTGGCACGTAGCCATTGGTGATAAACAGTTAAGTTCAGATAATATTTTTGAATTAACACAACTTCCTGAATCGATTGCAGTTGTGGGTAGTGGTGTGATTGCAATTGAATTGGCACAAGCCTTACACCGTTTAGGGGTGAAAACGACAATTTTTGCCCGTAGCAAAAAGGTGGGGAATTTGTCGAGTCCTACGCTACAACAGCTGATGCAGCAGCATTTTGAACAAGAATTAAATATTTTATTTGAAACCTTGCCCAATCAAGTCTCTCGCCACAATCATCAAGTCAAAATCGATTATCAACATCTTGGGGAAAACCACAGTATTGTGGTGGATTATCTTCTCAATGCCACTGGTCGCAATTCACTATTACCGACTTTGGCACTTGAAAACATCGATCCGACATTCAAGAATCTTAAAAATTTACCTATCCATAAACAGACCAAACAACTTGCAGATTATCCTATTTTTATTGCAGGCGATGCCTTTAGCCAAAAGCCGTTACAACATGAAGCTGCTAATGATGGGCGACTTGCTGTGCAAAATTGCTTGAATCCACAAAATAATGACACTCCATCTCGCCCCACGTTGGGCATTGTTTTTTCATCGCCACAAATGGCAACCGTTGGTATGACTCAGGCAGATTTAATCCAACAAGAAATAGCATTTGTTACAGGACATGTGTCTTTTGAGCGCCAAGGACGCGCCCTCGTTTTGGGCAAAAATGTGGGTGCAGTTGAGATTTATGTAAAATGTTCCACACGTCAAGTAATTGGTGCAGAACTGTTTGTTGAAGCCGCCGAACATTTGGCACATTTGCTCAATTGGATGATTGACGAAGGCTGTACCGTTGATACCCTCTTAGCCAAAAGCTTTTATCACCCAACACTTGAAGAAGGGCTAAGGAGTGCTTTGAAAGATGCAAAAACAAAACTAGATCAAGCAATTATTTTGAATCCTAAATAAATTAATGTTAGAAAATTGGAATATTTTTTGCATTTTAATTGATATTATTCAGGTCTTCACTTTCACGTTCTTTTCAAAGGTGTGCTATGCGTTTATTAAAACTATCTTTACTCCTTGGCGCTGTCGGTCTAACTGCGGGGTTAATTGGCTGTGCAACGACAACAACGTTACAAAAATCAGCCGTTCCTACACCTAAGCCAGTACAAGAGGTTTTAACTGATACTACGCCTCGTTTAGCCATTATTGCGGCATTCGGACAAGAAGCAGACTTATTAATTCAATCTACTCAAGACAAACACGAATATATGATCAATGGTCGTAAATTCGTAACAGGAACACTTGAAAACACCCCTGTTGTGATTACGTTAAGTGGTATTAGCATGACCAATGCTGCGATGACTACACAAATGATCTCTGATCACTTTAAACTTAAAGGCATTGTATTTAGTGGCATTGCAGGTAGCTTAAACCCAAATTACCACGTGGGCGATGTCGTTATTGCCAAAAGTTGGATTGCACCAAACGAAGTGTATTTCAATAATAACAGCACACTACCGAATGCGTGTGGTAAAGCAGGCGATATTTCATGCCTCGGTATTAAACTTGCAGACAACGTGCCTGCATGGAAAAATCAATTCTTACGTGAAACCAACGTAATGAATGCCAACAACTACAAAAATGTGGCGTTAACCAGCCGTTTTGGTGACACTGATGTGCCGATGGCATATGGTGAAATGCGTGTTGATTTCCCTGTAGACAACAAAATGTTGAATGTGGTGAATAAAGTTCAAGCCAACACGCAAACTCAACTAGAAGCAATTTGCACAGGCAGCAACTGCTACAAGCCTAAAATTGTGGTCGGTAACCGTGGTGTTTCAGGCGGTGCTTTCTTAGCCAATGCAGAGTATCGCGATTATCTAAATAAAAACCTAAAAGGTGATTGTGTCGATATGGAAACCGCAGCCGTAGCACAAGTGGCCTATTCCAATAATATTCCATTTATCGCATTCCGCAGTTTATCTGACCTTGCAGGTGCAGATCACGATCCAAACGTTGCAGCATTCTTTGGTTCAGGTATTGCACAGCGCAATGCCGCTAAATTAACAATGGCATTTATTAAAGAGTGGAATGCCGAGCAGTAATTGTGACCAGATCACCTTGATAACTTCAAGGTGATCTACGCCTTCAAATCGATTACAGGCATTTAAAGCGCATCTTGTCCAAAATCACGCCAAGAGAATTCGCAAAAAATCATTCGCTTTTTAGTCCGCTAAACACCGCATGACCGTGGATTAAAACCTTAGCGAACACGCCATATTTTAAAAAAGGTCAACTTGAATCATAAAAAAGAAAAAAGTCATAAAAATGATTGTAAAAAAAACCTTTTTCTTTAGAATTCAGCCAACAATTTATATCATAAAGAAAAAATGTTTTCCTTTCTGTCTGTCGAGTTTAGCCTGCTGTTTATTGTATTTTTAATATTGTATTGGGGCTGCCGCGCCAAACCACAATGGCAAAATATTTTACTCATTTTTTTTAGCTATGGCGTGATTTATGCCATGTCAAATTTGCTTGCTGTAAGCATTTTATTTGGCTTTAGTGTGCTGATTTATCTATTGTCTTTAGCAATCGAAAAATGGCAGATACAGAAAAAAATATTTTTACTTTTGGGGGTTGTCACAACCCTCTTACAACTCAGCTTATTTAAATATTACGACTTTTTCAAACCTGAAATTACCCAAGCATTAAATTTCCTCCATCTAGACAGCAGTGGACTGGCTGCAAACTTAGTCTTGCCAATTGGACTGTCTTATTATTCATTTCAGGCAATTAGCTATTTGGTCAGCCGTTATCGCAACAGTACAGAAGTGCCCCGCTTTAATTTTGCAGATTTACTGATGCACTTTTCATTTTTCGCGACCATTACCGCAGGCCCAATTGCGCGTGCTGAATCTGCCAAAGGTTTAACTGACATTCAAAATCAAGCCTGTGGAATGAGCGAACAAATTCGGCAAACACAACCACGGCAAATTCTTTATCCAAGCTTGGCATTATTTTTGTTGTCACTGGCATTGCTTAAAAAATGGTGGATTGCAGGTTGGTTAGCTGACAACTGGGTCAATCCTGTTTTTGCAAATCCAATGCAATATCATAGCCTTGAAATTTTAACAGCTATTTATGGTTATACCTTACAGCTATTTTTAGACTTTTCAGGCTATAGTGAAATGATGATTGCTTTTGGCTTGCTGCTTGGTTTTCGCTTGCCTGTCAATTTCAAAGCACCATTACTGGCTCATAATATTCGTGATTTTTGGGATAAGTGGCATATCAGCTTATCAACTTGGATTCGTGACTATATCTATATTCCACTGGGTGGGAGTCGTGGAAGTTTTGGACGCACTCAATTTAACTTAGTTGCAGCAATGGTGTTGTCAGGCGTTTGGCATGGCTCAGGTTGGAACTTCTTTTTATGGGGACTGCTACATGGTTTAGCATTGGTAAGCTTAAATATTAGCGACAAACTTTATGCCAAAATATTTAAAGTCAGTGCCAAAGAGTCACGTAATGCTCTGTATAACTCAGGTATTTGGGGGCGCATACTCGGCGTTTTTGTGACCATCAATTTTGTCTGCTTCTGCTTTGTATTCTTTAGAGCCAAAAGCTTAGATGAAGCACTTAACGTATTTAAAGCCTTATTTCATAACACCATCAATATACAGTGGAACAACAATCCCTTATATGCCTTAAGCTTATTTGCTGTAGCATGGATTCTTTATCCCTTTATTCGCAAAAGCTGTCAAAACTTACCGCTTTATTTTGCCAAATTGCCCAAATATACCTTGGCTATCCCTCTCTTTGCCTTCTTTATGCTGATTGTCATTTGCGCACCATCAGGTATTCCAGGATTCATCTATGCCAACTTCTAATTCACCTGAAATCCTTGACCTGCAAGATTACGAAAATCAGCCACCCCTCTCGGCACAGACCAAGGCAGATCCGCATATTGCAAATTTAATGTTTACTCTTGGTTTGTTATGTAGCTTTGCCCTGCTTGGTATTTGGATCATGCAGAATTCAGTCAATGCCTATTTTCAACAAACTTATCATCAACAAAGCCCGTTAAGCTATTTCGAGCGTTATGCTTACTGGCAAGAAGGCGGTAAAATTGGCGATGCTTTATATGCCAAATATAATGCAGCCAAGGACCAAATAGATGGATTCAATAGCAGCATGGTTGAAACATTCAATCACGACTATGCCTACACCCCCGAATATAAACATTATTTAGCCCAAAAAGCCGCACAAGAAAAAATTCAGTTAGCAAAAGAAGCTGCCGCACGTGCCCATCAAGCCTTAGTCAATCAATTTAGCCTAACCAAAACTGATCAAGTATTTTTTGCGGGCGATTCAATGATGCAAGGCGTGGCACCCTATGTACAAAAGTTCTTGCAAGAAAACTATGAAATTAATACCGTTAACCTTAGCAAACAAAGTACGGGCTTAAGTTATCCAAAGTTTTTTGATTGGCCAACCACCATTAAAAATACGCTTAAAACCAATCCCAATATTAAGATTTTGGTGGTGTTTTTAGGGCCAAATGACCCTTGGGATATGCCAAACCCGAATGGTGGAAAATACTTACAATTTAAATCGCCAGAATGGGAACAAGAATATCGTGCGCGAATTTCAGGCATTATTCAAAATGCAGCACAACATCACGTTAGTGTCATGTGGGTTGCCCCACCCAATATGCGTAAACCATTGCTGAATGAACAAATGATCTATCTCAATCAAATCATTACAGATCAAGTTAAAAAAGACAAAGGTTATGCCATTGATGCACGAGAAATTCTTGAAACAACCAACAATATCTATAATGACTATTTAAGCAAAGATGGCAATACTATCAAAATGCGCAGCGCAGATGGCACTCACTTTTCACCTGAAGGTCAAAAACGGATCGCACAAGTCATTGAAAGCCACTTAAATATCATCAATTAGGTAAAGAACAGCCATGCCCCTTAAATCGCTCTATTCTGCCCTTCCACTCAGTTTGATGCTACTGGCAAGCACGCAGCACAGCAGTGCCTCCGACCTAATTAATTTTGATGATCCTAATACCGCAAAATTACAGCAAGCATTTCAGCAGCAACAGGTCAATGTGGTGCAATTTGGCGATTCACACACCGCTGCCGATGTATTTACCAATGTGCTGCGGGTCAAACTACAATCGGTACTCGGCAATGGTGGTATGGGTTGGGGCATGCCGATGTATTTTTCAGGGCAACGCCTAAGCCTATATGGCTATGACAATGTCGGTTGGACGCCTATTAGTAGCCGCACGCAATCCAATGGAAACTATGGCTTAGGTGGTTTAATTGCTGTACCACAATACGATGGTGCAAGCTTAACCATCAAAGCCAAACAAAATGAACAACGGCAAAAATTTATTGTGAGTCTGCGTCAAGCACCTCAAGATGGAAAATTTATTGGAACTGATGCCGATGGTCAAAGTTTTCAAATCGAGGCTCCCATCAAAAATAATAGCTGGCAAACCACAAGTTTTAACGCAAAACTCCCCTTTACCATTAAAGCTGAAAATGCCAACAACTCTGCTATTGGTGGATGGTGGGCACAAAATAACAATAAACAAGGCGCGATTGTATCGGCTTTAGGAATTAATGGTGCAGAATTATCGTATTGGAACCGTTGGAACAATAGTTGGAAAACGGAACTTGGTACAATTGCACCTAATTTAATTATATTGGCTTATGGCACCAATGAAGCTTATAACGATAATTTAGATATCGAACATGCCAAGAGTCTCTTGGTCGAGAAAATTGCTGAAATTCGTCGTGCTAGCCCAAATAGTGCAATTTTACTGATCTCAGCACCTGAAAGCCTGAAAAAAACCTCAGGTGAATGTGGTATCCGTCCAATTAAGTTAAATGCGATGCAAGCTATGCAAAAACAAGTTGCACAAAGTAGCCATACTTTATTTTGGGATTGGCAACAAGCAATGGGTGGCACTTGTTCGATGAAAGCATGGATTCAACGTGGTGAAGGTCGTAGCGATGGTGTGCATTTCACTGCTTCGGGCTATCAAAAACTTGGCGATCAACTTGCCAACGATCTACTTGAATTGACAGGTCATAGTTCGAATCCGATGACAACATCACCTCACCGAGTAGTTAATGCCAACCAACTTGATATAGTGACACAGCAAAAAATTGGTTCTGCTAAGATTTGCTTAGAAGACAACCATAGCTGTAAAAGTATTTAGTACAATACTGTGCCATAAAAAACCGAGCAAAGCTCGGTTTTTTATTGAAAATTTTTTAATGTTATTACAAACAGATATCATTCAAGAGATGATCCGACAACGAAGTACAGCACTTTTGAGCATCGTTGAAAACGATACCACATTGATGCATATTTGAAAAAGAAAAACATCACACTCAAAGCACTAAATAACTCGATCAATCAGCTGTAATATTATATATACATGATTAACTTGTAACAGACCTGCTATCTATAAACTAGAAATGTAATTGATCAAAGACAAACCTGTTGCTGAAGTAATTTAACTTTATAACAATTGCCAGATTGCATATCTCCGTACACTTTCACTATTATTTTCCTGACTGATATTTAAATTGCATATTTTTATAGCATAAGCCTGCTGTTTTAGCATTAATTGTTTATTTTCATTCTATTTTTTTAGCATAAAAAAACACCCCCAACTGTTGTTGAGGGTGTTTCGAATAATGAGCTGGCGATGACTTACTCTCACATGGGTAACCCCACACTACCATCAGCGCTAAGAGGTTTCACTTCTGAGTTCGGGAAGGGATCAGGTGGTTCACTCTTGCTATTGTCGCCAGCACAACTTGTATGCTTACTCGTTTGGTCTTATTTGAATGCCGAACTTTCGTCAAATGAGTTTA
>NZ_VTDK01000008.1:0-72182 GCF_035615575.1 Acinetobacter sp. MD2 | reverse complement strand
ACCAAACGAGTAAGCATACAAGTTGTGCTGGCGACAATAGCAAGAGTGAACCACCTGATCCCTTCCCGAACTCAGAAGTGAAACCTCTTAGCGCTGATGGTAGTGTGGGGTTACCCATGTGAGAGTAAGTCATCGCCAGCTCATTATTCGAAACACCCCCAACAACAGTTGGGGGTGTTTTTTTGTGGGGGATAAAATGTTAGGTAGTATTTCAAAAGGTATGCTGAAAGAAAAACAGGTAAGAATTTGATACTATAGAGAAATGCTAATCACTCTACAAATCAAATGTCCTACTTGCCTGAGCGACAGTATAAAGACAAATGGGACAAAATTACCACTGTAAAATATGGCATCGAATCAAGCGAAGCTGCAATTTATCCTAAAAGCTTGAGAATCATTTTAAAATCTTTGATTTAGTGTTCTTTTATATCAACAATGGCATTCGTTGAATGCCAACATACTTTTTGAAACACCACAGTTTAAAATTTATCTGATAATTACTCACCTATAGGTAATTGTCAGATTAAATCTATATTTTTAAAAATTATTCAACTTCTCAGAACTCCTCAAACAATTTCATTAAATCATTCTCGGTAATTTTCACTTGACCTTCATGGTCAGTGCTTAGAATTGAAGTAGCAAGTTGTGCTTTACTTTTTTGCAAGGCTAAAATCTTTTCTTCAATACTTTGATTAGTAATGAGTTTATATACAAACACAGGTTTATCCTGTCCAATTCGCCATGCGCGGTCAGATGCTTGGTCTTCTGCAGCAGGGTTCCACCATGGGTCATAATGAATCACTGTATCGGCAGCGGTTAAGTTCAATCCAACCCCACCTGCTTTTAGGCTAATTAAAAATACAGGCACTTGACCTTCTTGAAAAGCTTGAATCACTTCATCACGTTTTTTTGTTTGACCTGTCAGTTTTACATGATGAATATTCTCAGCATTTAAGCCATTTTCAATTAGCTGTAGCATACTGGTAAATTGAGAGAAAATGAGAATTTTTCTACCTTCTTCAACCATCGATGTGACCATTTCTAATAAATGATCTAGCTTGGCCGACTTGGCTTGTGATGTTTTAATCGTATCAAGTTTTAATAAACTTGGATGACAACAGACTTGGCGTAGTTTAAGCAATGCATCTAGAATTTGGATTTGACTACGTTTGAAACCTTTTTCGGCAATAATTTGGCGAATATTGGTTTGCATGGTGGCACGAACGGCTTCATATAATTTTGATTGCTGCTCATTCATGTCAATATTGACTTCAATGGTGGTTTTTGCAGGCAATTCTTTGGCGACTTCGGTTTTGAGTCGACGTAGAATAAACGGTTTAATTCGACCGACTAGTTTTTCACGTGCAGGCTGATCACCATGCTTTTCAATTGGATGACGATAATTTTTGTTAAATTTTTCTTGGGTTGATAAAAAGCCCGGCATTAAAAAATAAAACAATGACCATAATTCACCCAAATGATTTTCCATGGGTGTACCTGTTAAACACAGGCGATGTTTGGCCTGAATTTGTCGTGCTACTTGGGCTGCCTTGGCATTTGGATTTTTAATAATTTGTGCTTCATCTAAAATAAGTTGATGAAATTGATATTGTAATAATTGTTGTTCATCTCGTGCTAATAATGGATAGGTGCTGAGCACAACATCATAATCTTGAAGATGATTGAAATGTTGATGGCGATTACTTCCTTGTAAAATTAATACTTTTAAATCAGGGGTAAATTTTGCAGCTTCTTTAAACCAATTATGCATCAATGAGGTGGGCGCAATAATCAGCGCAGGCATTTTTTCTAAATGTCCTGCCTGTTTTTCCATGAGTAAATGGGCGAGGGTTTGTGCAGTTTTGCCCAAGCCCATATCATCCGCCAAAATACCACCATGATCGGTTTGGCGTAAAAACTGAAGCCAGCCCAAACCTTGCTGTTGGTAGCTTCTCAGTTCACCCTGAAAGTTTTTAGGCGTTGGAATTTGTTGTTGATAGCTTTGTTTTAATTGCGCTACAAAATTTTTCAGCCGATCATTGGTTTGCCAAGGCATGCCTAGATGATGTTGGAGTTCAATCAGTTGAACTGCATCATAACGATCAATATTGGCATCATCTTGCTGTAAAATGCTACCTAGATGACGCAAAATGGGTTTAATATCTTTAACATTGAGTACTAAATCTGGCTGATCTTTGCCAATTTTAATGGTAAAAAAGCCTGCATCGTCTAAGTCATTAATCGCTTCAGGTTCAACAATATAAGGATGGCGCTGTACTAAACTGGCCAACATTTCGATTAAATCGTAGCGGTTACCTTGACTGTCTTCAATCGTCGCACCGACTTTAAACCAATCTTGTTGATATTCTGATTCATTCAAAGAAAGTTGAATATTTTGCGCTTGTTGTAAGTCAAATGGGCTGTCTGCTAAATGTTCAACTTGCCAACCGAGTTGTTCGATTTGGTTGTTTGGAATTAAATGCTGAATCCAATCGGTATCTTTGGCACAAACATAAGCTTGGTGTTGTGCAGTAACCGAAGCTAAGGACGGTAATTGATTTAACCATTGCAGTGATGCAATCAGTTGTTGTAGTTGTAAAATCTGCTGTTCTTCTACAAGTACATCACGATGTTGGCAAACGCTTTTTCCTAATTTTTTGCCATAGAAAAAAGTGTGTTCAGCACGGGCAGGTGTCGTTCCACCTTCATATTCAAAATAAATTTCAGCTAAACCAAGCCCTAACTCTCGGGTTGCAATACCTAATGCCGAAGAAACAGCGCCACCAAAACGTAAAATCGGTTTGGGTTGCCCATAAAGTTGGGTTAAGTTTTTGACACTTTCAGCTTTGGGTAAACTTTTGGTCAGTTGATATTTTTCAAAGGTCTGATTAACCTTGAGCATCACATCTTTTGGAATTTCAGGCATATTTAAAATTTGATGAATAAATTCGCCTGGATACTGTTGTTCTAAAGCATGCACGGTACTATTTTTAACGTTAATGACGACAATTGGCTTGCTGTAAATAATTTTAAAATCTTGTGATTCGGCGGTGAGCGTTGCTTTGGTGGCATTGGGTAAAATGAGATCAATCACCAATTTTTCATACAATGTTTTTGGATTTTCTTCCCATTGTAAATCGAGCTGATACACTTCGGTTGACCATGCTAACGGAGCACTTTTATAGTTATGCCAATAACAGTCGCCTGATGCAATCAGCTGTTGTAGTAGCTCAAGCGGTAACTGTGTGAGCGTGAGTTCGGGGCGATAAAGGCTGTTCTTTTGCTGAATCTGTGAATGATAATATAAGCGTTGGAATAACTGTCGTTCTGATTGAGGAATTTGAAGTCGATGCTGTGCGATATTATCAAACATGGTATAGGTTTTTGCATCGCGTAATTCGCCTGAACGTAGACGGCGAACTTTCAGTACATCGCCAGTTAAGACCTGTTTTTGTTGTAAGACGTAAATAAATTGCCGTGCCTGCTCAAGCTGCTCGGCAGAGTTTGGTTCCATATTGTCTAAAGTACTTTGGACTTGATTTAGCCAAAACTGGACTTTGGCTGGATTTGCTTCTGCTTTATTGATGTTAATATGTGCATCTTTACTTAAGTGCTTGGTATAAAACCACTGTGCGAGTGCTGCGCTATGTTTACAGTTATGACCAACAGGGCAGCTACAATCGGTTTCAATAATTTTTTGTTTTTTTGTGCTGTAATAAATATAACTGTCGTAATGATCGGTGCCTGAAATTTGGGCATAGACTTCAATTTCATCGCCCGTTTGATTCATTTCTAGTGTACTTGAATCAATCTTTTTCAGATAACTTGTGCTACGTTGCAAAGTCGTGGCTGAAAAGCGGGAAAGAAACTGAACAAGAGAAAGCATGTAGTTTTACAAGTCATAAAAACTTTTATTATAAGCCGATCAGCCGTTAAAATGTGAAAAATACGCATAGCATTTGCTGTAAGCTTGTTATTTTGATAAGGCCAATCATGATGAAAATTAATTCTTTTTCTGCACTCCCTGAAGATGATGAACTGCATTTACCTGAATTGGTGTATTGGGCATCACTTGGAGATATCACACAAATTCAACAGTTGCTGTCCGCAGGTGTAGATCCGAATCAAACCGATGAAGAAGGTTATAGTGCTTTACAAGCAGCAGCTGAAAATAACTATTTAGATGTGGTAAAAATGCTGATTCAGCAAGGTGCTGATGTTCACTATAAAGCCGAATATAGCGCATTACAGCTTGCCGAAATGGCAGAAAATTTAGACATTGTGGCATATTTAAAATCACTTTAAGGCAGAATTGCCCAAGTGTTTGCTTGGGCAAAATTGCGTTACTTTATAGCGCAGCTTTTAAGTCTTTTTCGTGTTGTTTGACTTGGCGTGCATATTTCTTGGCTTTATGCCGTGTCCAAAAGCTCGACTCATAGCCCGTTGGCCCAACATTATAATAAGCGGTGGCTTTGAACCAACTGCCCGCACTGGCATGATAGCGATTCAAAATATAAGCCCCACAACGAATATTGGCTGCTTCATCAAATAGATTTCCACCACACTGCGTTTGCCAATAACTTGGAATCACTTGTGTTAATCCGATTGCGCCTGTACCTGACTGCGCTGCGGGATTGTAATTAGATTCTTGGCGAATTAATGCAGCAAGTAATAAGGGCGGTACTTGATATTGATCGGCGCTTTGAATAATCATTGGAGACAATTGCATGGCTTTAGTTGGCGACACCCGATAAGCTGTTTGTAAACCTGATGAAAGCTTCACGGAACGCGATGCAACTGAGCCATTATTTGGGCCAAGCGTCGTGCAACCTACAAAAGTTGCGGTTAAGGCTATAAGGCTGCATAAATGAAGGCACTGCTTTTTTGTTATTGGATTTGACAAGTGTATTCTCGAACATAGTTAGATGATTCTTATGTTAATTTTGTTCAAATTATAGGGTCAAGTCGAGGTAACCTTTTTACATCAATTTATAAAATAGGCGAGAAGCAATTTTTATGTGTGGTGGGCGACTTTATTGCTATTCTAGATAATTGATAGCATTGGTATGTTTTTAAGTAACGATATGCTATAAAAGATTTTAACGGCATAGAAATTGCTTTGGTACAGTTAGGATAGTGTCATGAAGTTATCAGTTGGATTAAAACTTTCTAATTCATTGTCTCTGACACCTCAACTTCAACAAGCGATTCGATTACTGCAACTTTCGAGCTTAGAGTTAGAACAAGAAATTCAAATTCAATTAGAAAGTAATCCTTTATTAGAAAAAGTTGAAGAATTGAGCAGTACTGCGGAGCATTTAGTAACGGCAGATAGTGAACAAGATAAAGCAGATTTAACCAATCAATTGAATGCGGACTATTTGCCTGATGACCTTCCTGTCGATACCGATTGGAATGATATTTATACGCATCAGTCAACGTCTATGGCAACCTCAGATTTTGAAGAACGCGAAGATAATCGCCAAGTCAGTTCAAGTTTAAAAGAGCATATGCTTGGGCAAATTAACTTACTGCATTTTTCTCAAGTTGATAAATTGATTGCCTATTGCATTGTCGATGCGTTAGATGAAAAAGGCTTCTTAGATGCGGAAGTTGCTGAAATTACCGCATCGGTTCAATATTTATTAGCCGAAATTGAATTGGATAATGACGTTGAAGATGATGAAGTCATTGCAGTTTTAAAATATTTACAACGCTTAGAACCTGTTGGGGTTGGCTCTCGTAATTTAGCTGAATGTTTACAGGTTCAACTTGAAAGTTTACCAAATACAACCGCTTATAAAAATGAAGCCTTAAAGTTGTTGGCCTTTTATCCATTATTAGTGGCCAATGACTTAAATAAACTCATGAAACAAACAGGCTTAAATGCAGAGCAACTTAAAGTGGCAATTGGTTTAATGAAAACCTTAAAGCCTTATCCTGGGAGTGAATTTGCATCATCAGATGCAGAATATCAAATTCCAGATGTTGTTGTAATGAAAAAGGCAGATCATTGGCAAGTCCAGTTAAATCCAGACATTGTGCCAAAGCTGCGAATTAATTCATTTTATTCGGGAATGATTCGCCGTGCCGACCAAAGTGCCGATAATCAATATTTAAGAAATCAGATGCTAGACGCAAAGAATTTTATTAAAAGTATTGATGAACGTCATAAAACTTTATTAAAAGTTGCCAGTTGTATTGTCACACATCAAAAAGCATTTTTAGAGCAAGGCCCTGAAGCAATGCGTCCTTTGGTGCTGCGTGATGTCGCAGAAGAAGTTGAGTTACATGAATCGACTGTTTCACGGGTGACCACCAACAAGTATATTTTAACACCGCGTGGTTTATTCGAATTAAAGTACTTCTTTTCCAGTCATGTGGGTACAACCTCAGGTGGTGAATGTTCTTCTACGGCCATTCGTGCCATGATTAAAAAGTTGATAGCTGCGGAAAACCCACGCAAGCCATTGTCTGATAACACAATTGCCAATTTATTAAAAGATGAGGGGATTGATGTTGCACGGAGAACGGTGGCCAAATATCGTGAGTCGTTACATATTCCATCATCTTCTGACAGAAAAGTATTGATTTGATCGGCTAAATTTGATAATTCTAGAGTGTGATTATGACAATCATATGAATTTTTAAGTGGAATATAACTCTATGATTAAATAATGTTTTTTAAAATTTATTTGGTTGTGGAGTGGCTGTTCCCCGAGCAAGAGGGATAGAATTATGCAATTGGTAATTCGTGGACATCATTTAAGCATTACACCTGCAATTGAAGAAAGTATTCGGTTGAAATTCAGTCAGATGGTTAAGCATCTTGACCAAGTCAATAGTATACAGGTGAAACTCTCTAAAGATCATCAGATTGATAAACGTTCTCATAAAGGCAGTGCCAATCATATTGCCGAAGCCATTATTCGGCTGCCAGGTGTAGAGTTTTTTGCGCAGGCCAGTGCTGATGATATGTATACTTCCATTACAAAATTAGTTGAAAAAATAAAAAAACAGTTGGTCAAGCATCGAGGTATACAAGGTTTACATTCTGTGCTGCCTATGCAGATTTAATCTGTTGATGTATTTTATAAAAGAGGTCAAAAAGACCTCTTTTTTTATTCTCTAGTTTGCTTGATATTATCAATTCTGTTTTTGATCTAGATATAGTAAAATAGACGGTTTTTAACGTAGGTCGTAGACGAGGTCTTTTGCAATGAATAGCGAACAACTCACTGAAATTTTAAAAGCGGCTTTTCCTGACGCAGATGTTGCGGTGAGTGGACAAGCAGGCAAATTTGACCTACGTATTGTGGATGATCAGTTTTTAGAAAAACGTCCTGTTGCACGTCAACAGGCAGTATATGCTCCTTTAAATGATTATATTGCCAGTGGTGCTGTACATGCTGTTACCATTCGTGCAATGACCAAAGAAGAATGGCGCAAAGCAAGTTTATTCGGAGCTTAAAAGTTAAATGGATAAGTTTTTAATTCAAGGTGGCAACAAACTTGAAGGTGAAGTTCGCATTTCAGGTGCAAAGAATGCCGCTTTACCTTTACTTGCAGCGATGATTCTTGCTGAAACACCAATGACGTTACGCAATGTGCCGAACTTAAAAGATGTGAACACATTAGTGAAACTTATTGGTGGTTTAGGCGTGACGATTAGCTATGCAGGCGATACTGTTATTTCAGATGCTTCAACTTTAGACAATCAATTTGCGCCGTATGAACTTGTGAAAACTATGCGTGCTTCAATTTTGGTTTTGGGACCATTGTTGGCACGTTATGGCGAAGCTAAAGTGTCATTGCCAGGTGGTTGTGCAATTGGTTCACGTCCTGTCGATCAACACTTAAAAGCACTCGAAGCTTTAGGTGCACAAATTGAAGTTGAAAATGGCTATGTGCATGCCAAAGTTGATGGCCGCTTAAAAGGTGGTGAAGTGATTTTTGATATGGTCACCGTTGGTGGTACCGAAAATATCTTAATTGCGGCGACTTTAGCAGAAGGTGTTACCACCATTCGTAATGCGGCACGTGAGCCTGAAATTACTGATTTAGCACAAATGCTAATTAAAATGGGCGCTAAAATTGAAGGATTAGACACCGATACTTTGATCGTCACTGGCGTGGAAAAACTGCACGGCTGTGAATATGCTGTTGTGGCAGATCGTATCGAAACAGGTTCATATTTGGCTGCTGCTGCAATGACAGGCGGACGTGTTAAAACGACACATACCGACCCTGCATTGTTAGAGTGTGTACTTGAAAAATTTGAAGAAATGGGCGCAGAAGTGACCCGTGGTGACGATTGGATTGAATTAGACATGATGGGAAAACGTCCGAAAGCGGTGAGCTTCCGTACTTTGCCACACCCTGACTTCCCAACCGATATGCAAGCACAATTAATGGCGGTCAATGCAATTGGTCGTGGTTTTGCAACCATTTCAGAAACAATTTTTGAAAACCGCTTTATGCATGTGCCTGAATTGTCTCGCATGGGTGCCAATATTCAAGTTGAAGGTAACGATGCTGTGGTAACAGGTGTTGACAAGCTTTCCGCTGCCCCTGTTATGGCAACTGATTTACGTGCATCTTTTTCTTTGGTCTTGGCTGCATTAGCTGCCGAAGGGGAAACCTTGGTTGATCGGATTTATCATATCGACCGTGGTTATGAAGATATTGAGGCGAAATTACAAAGCATTGGTGCGCAAATTAAGCGAGTAAGTGAGTAAACCATGAATACGTTCAGAAACGATGATCCAAATTTTGATGTGATGGGCGATTTTGATCATGGTTTGACTTTGGCGCTGAGTAAAGGTCGTATTTTAAAAGAAACACTGCCTTTGCTTGAAACAGCAGGCATTAATTTACTTGAAGATCCTGATAAATCACGTAAATTGATTTTTCCAACCACGCATAAACAAGTACGTATTTTAATTTTACGTGCCTCTGATGTGCCAACTTATGTTGAGAATGGTGCAGCTGATATTGGCGTGGCAGGTAAAGATGTGTTGATGGAACATGGTGCGCAGAATGTCTATGAACCTCTGGATTTAAAAATTGCCAATTGCCGTTTAATGACAGCAGGTAAAGTTGGTATGGTGCGCCCTAAAGGTCGTTTAAAAATTGCCACCAAATATGTCAATTTAACCCGTCAATACTATGCAAGCTTAGGTGAGCAAGTTGATGTAATTAAGCTGTATGGTTCGATGGAGCTTGCGCCATTGGTCGGTCTAGGTGACTACATTGTAGATGTGGTTGATACAGGTAATACGCTGCGTGCCAATGGTTTAGAGCCATTGGAAGAAATTTGCCAAGTCTCTTCACGTTTAATTGTGAATAAGGCCAGTTTTAAGCGTAAACATGCCTTGCTCAATCCAATTTTGGCACAGCTTGAACAAGCCGTGAATGCTCGACAAGTTAAATAAGCAATTGTTGTAAAAAAACCGCCAACTTTGGCGGTTTTTTCTATTGAATTGAACGTCTTTTTCATTGTTTTTTTCGTGCAGATCTTGCCCACAACAGTATTGAAACCATGTACACTAAAGGCTCTTTGTTTATACCTTGTGGGTAAATTGATGCGCCGTTTATCGACCCAAGATCAAGATTTTCAACACGCCTTTACTGAGCTTTTGGCTTTTGAAACTGTGAATGATCCCGAACTGATTAAAACTGTAGACCAAATTATTGCAGATGTCCGCCAACATGGCGATGCACATGTGCTGAAACTGACCCAACAGTTTGATCGACATCCCGCGCATCAATTTTCAGAACTAGAATTATCACAAGCTGCATTGAAAACTGCCTTTGAAGGTTTAGATTCAGAGGTACGTACTGCATTAGAGCTTTCTGCACAGCGGATTCGTACGTTTCACGAAGCGCAAAAGCAAGAGGGCTGGACCTATGTGGATGATTTGGGCAATACCCTTGGGCAAAAAGTCACACCTTTAGACCGAGTGGGCATTTATGTTCCCGGTGGTCTAGCATCTTATCCATCTTCAGTATTGATGAATGCAATTCCTGCCCATGTAGCGGGTGTAGCTGAAATTATTATGGTTGTGCCTGCACCGAATGGCGAATTAAATTCATTGGTGCTTGCCGCTGCGTATTTGGCAGGGGTACATCGGGTATTTACCATTGGTGGCGCACAGGCGGTTGCAGCATTGGCCTATGGAACAGAAACTATTCCACGTGTAGATAAAATCACAGGGCCGGGCAACCGTTTTGTTGCTGCGGCTAAACGTGCCGTGTTTGGTCAAGTTGGCATTGACATGATTGCAGGGCCATCGGAAATTTTGGTCTATACCGAAGGACAGAATAATCCGGAATGGATTGCGATGGATGTGTTGTCACAAGCCGAGCATGACACGGTTGCACAAGCAATTTTAATTACGCCAGATGAAGCATTTTTAAATGAGGTCAGTGATGCGATTGAAGCACATTTGGCAAATTTGCCAAAAGCTGAAATTGCCCGTACTTCAATTGCCAATCGTGGTGCATTGGTTTTAGTCAAAGACCGTGCTGAGGCAGTTGAGCTGATTAATCAAGTTGCACCTGAACATTTAGAACTATGTTTGGATGATACAGAAGCTATGAGTCAAGACATTCGCCATGCAGGGGCAATTTTTATGGGGCGTTTTACCCCTGAAGCGATTGGTGATTATTGCGCAGGGCCAAACCATGTATTACCAACGTCAGGTACCGCACGGTTTTCATCACCACTTGGTGTGTATGATTTCCAAAAGCGTTCAAGCTTAATTATGTGCAGCCAACAAGGTGTGCAAACCTTGGCAAAAACAGCCGATATTTTGGCGCAGCAAGAAAACTTAGATGCACACGCACGATCAGCACGTTACCGTTATTTATAAACGCTTTCTAACCCTCTTTTTTAGGAGAGGGTTATTTAAAGAGCGCATTATAAATTTCTCCTAGAACAAAGCAGCTACATGAAAATCTTGGCTGAATCCTTTTCTAAAATGGAAGGAAGTTGAATATTCTAGTTTTAGCCTATCTTAGGATAGGAACGTGTGGGATAAAAATGAGACTGGTCTTGAATCCGCCGAAATAAAAAAGCGAGTATTTAAGGCTCAAGGAAAGATTGAGAAATAAATATGAACAAAATTAAATCTGAGCAAATGCGTTTTTGGAGTCCTACTGTACGCGATCTTGAACCGTACACACCGGGCGAACAACCGAAAATTGAAAATTTATTAAAGTTAAATACCAATGAAAATCCGTATCCGCCATCACCCAAAGTCGTTGCAGCGGTGCAAGCGGTGTTGGCCAAGAGTGCTGATGTTTTGCGTTTATATCCTGACCCTGACGCGTCCCAGTTAAAACAAGCCATTGCGACACAGCAAGGCGTTGCCGTTGATTCTGTATTTGTTGGTAATGGTTCAGATGAAGTTTTGGCACATATTTTTAAAGCATTTTTCTTGCAAGAAAAACCAATTTTAACACCTGATATTTCATATAGCTTTTATCCTGTTTATAGCCAGTTTTTTGAAGTGAAAACGCAGGAAATTGCCTTAAATGAGAAATTTGAAATTGATGTGCAAGATTATGCGGTTGAAAATGGTGGGGTGATTATTGCCAATCCGAATGCACCGACCAGTATCGCTTTATCATTAGATAAAATTGAGCAACTGTTACAATTGAACCCGAATCGAGTGGTGGTGATTGACGAAGCTTATGTTGATTTTGGTGCAGCGTCGGCAGTGAGTTTGGTTGCAGCGTATGAAAACTTGGTGGTGTGCCAAACCACGTCAAAATCGCGTTCATTGGCAGGCTTGCGTGTCGGTTATGCCATTGCTCAGCCGCACTTAATTGCCGCACTTGAAGCGGTTAAAAATAGTTTTAATTCGTATCCGATAGACCGTTTTGCCATTGCCGCAGCGGTGGCTTCTTTTGAAGATCAAGCTTATTTTGTCGAGCATTGCCAAAAAGTAATCGATTGTCGTGAGCAATTGGTGACAGCTTTAACAAAGCTCGGTTTTGAGGTTTTACCTTCAAAAGCCAATTTTATTTTTGCAAAACATACAATCCGCGATGCAGCAGAATTAGCACACTTGTTACGTGAGCAGGGCATTATTGTGCGTTACTTTAATAAACCAAGAATTGATCAACATTTACGAATTACAGTGGGAACACAGGAACAGAATCAGCGTTTGGTAGACACCTTAAAGCAAATTTAAATGGCTGAATAGCACCTATAAAAAGCCGTAGATTGAGATTCAATTTACGGCTTTTTTCATTTAAGTATGCTTTTATTTACGTTGTTCTTTGCGTAATTTATAGATTAAATATGCAATTGGTAAGCACATAAAAGCAGAGGTCGCAACATAGGCAATTAAACCTAAAGTATAGTTTGCGGATAAATGTTCAAACACGTGTTTTGACCTCTTAAATGAAAAGAAGATTGCTAAACGAATTTAGCAATCTTGTGAAAAATTATTGACAAGCTTCGCAATCAGGATTGTCGATTGAGCACGCTTGTGGCACTGGTGCTGCTTGGCTAAATCCATCTTCTTCTGCCACAACTTCGGCTTTTTTCTCAGCCACAACAGGAGTGGCAGCAACAGCAGCAACCGTTGTTGGTTTTACTGCATTTAAAGCACCCGTGTTAATGGTTGATTTCTCTGCAGAAGTTGCACCTAAAGCCCGGAGGTAATAGGTGGTTTTTAAGCCACGTAACCAAGCCATTTTGTAGGTAATATCAAGCTTCTTACCATTTGCGCCTGCAATATACAAGTTTAACGATTGTGCTTGGTCAATCCATTTTTGACGACGCGATGCTGCATCGACAATCCAGCGTGGGTCGACTTCAAATGCGGTTGCAAACAAGGCTTTTAAGTCATCTGGAATGCGGGCAATTTTTTGAACAGAACCTTCAAAGTGTTTTAGGTCGTTAACCATTACGGTATCCCATAAGCCACGCGCTTTTAATGCACGTACAAGGTATGGGTTAATCACCGTAAATTCACCAGACAAGTTTGACTTCACGTACAAGTTTTGGAAGGTTGGTTCAATCGATTGTGACACGCCACAAATGTTTGAGATGGTTGCTGTTGGTGCAATCGCCATGACATTTGAGTTACGCATACCATCTTTTTGAACTTTGCTACGTAAAGTATCCCAGTCAAGGCGTTGTGTACGGTCAACTTCAAACATGCGTTCAGGACGTGATTTTGCAACAATTTCTAAAGAGTCGATTGGAAGAATCCCTTGATCCCATAATGAACCTTTAAAGGTTGAATATGCACCACGTTCAACGGCTAAGTCGCTTGATGTTTGGATCGCAAAGTAGCTGATCACTTCCATAGACTCATCAGCAAATTCAACTGCTTGGTCTGAACCGTATGCTAAGCCTAATTCGTATAGAGCATCTTGGAAGCCCATGATTCCCATCCCGACAGGACGATGTTTCATGTTTGAATTTTTTGCTTGTGGCACAGCGTAATAGTTGATGTCGATCACGTTGTCGAGCATACGTACAGCAGTTTTTACTGTTGTTGCTAATTTTTCACGATCAAGCTGACCATTGCTGATGTGCTGTACAAGGTTGATTGAACCTAAGTTACATACTGCAATTTCATCTGCACTGGTATTAAGTGTAATTTCGGTACATAAGTTTGACGAATGCACCACACCTACGTGTTGTTGCGGTGAACGTAAGTTACATACGTCTTTGAATGTAATCCACGGATGACCTGTTTCGAACAACATTGACAACATTTTGCGCCATAAGTCTTTTGCACGAATCTTCTTGTGCAACAAGTTCTGTTCTTTGGCAATGTTCTCATAATGTGCATAGCGTTCAGCAAATTCAGAACCTGTTAAGTCATGCAAGTCTGGAACGTCAGAAGGCGTAAACAATGTCCATTCAGCATCTTCAAACACACGTTGCATGAACAAGTCAGGTACCCAGTTCGCCGTGTTCATGTCATGCGTACGACGACGGTCATCACCTGTGTTTTTACGCAGTTCTAAGAATTCTTCGATGTCTAAGTGCCAAGTTTCTAAGTAAGCACACACAGCACCTTTACGTTTACCACCTTGGTTGACGGCAACAGCAGTATCGTTGGCAACTTTAAGGAACGGTACAACCCCTTGTGATTTACCGTTAGTACCTTTGATATATGAGTTCAAGGCACGTACAGGTGTCCAGTCATTCCCTAAACCACCTGCCCATTTAGACAGCATTGCGTTATCACGAATTGCGCCATAAATGTTGTAAAGGTCATCGGCGATGGTGGTTAAGTAGCAGCTTGAAAGCTGTGGACGTAACGTACCTGCGTTAAATAACGTTGGCGTAGAAGCCATATAGTCAAAGCTTGACAATAAGTTATAGAACTCAATTGCACGCGCTTCACGGTTTTCTTCATTCAGCGCCAAGCCCATTGACACACGCATAAAGAATAATTGTGGCAATTCAAAACGAATACCATCTTTATGAATGAAGTAACGGTCAAATAAAGTTTGTAGACCTAAATAGGTAAACTGATTTGAACGCTCAGGTTGAATCGCTGCTGAAAGTTGAGCAAGATCGAAGCTTAATAATTGAGGATCAAGTAACTCTAGCTCAGCACCTTTTTTCAGGTAGGCTTCTAATGCATCGCTTTCACGTGTATCGGTTGCTAAACCTAAAAATGCTAAACCTGTGCTCACCAGTTCATTACATAATAAACGAGCAGTGACATATGAATAGTTTGGTTCTTGTTCAATGCGAGTACGCGTTGCCATCATCATGGTGGTGGCAATATCGCTTGCTTTGACGCCGTTATATAAGTTTTTAACGGTTTCGTCCACAATTGCTTGAACACTAATACCTTCCAAACCTTCTGCTGCGGTACTAATGGTGGCCGTTAACTCGCTTAAATCAAGCGGTTGTAATTGACCATTTACATCGGTAATTTGCAAGGTTGGATGGTGATTAGCATTTAATTGTTGGCGTGCAGTGCTACGCTGCTCGCGGTAAATAACGTAAGCACGTGCAACTTTTTGCTCGCCTGTACGCATTAACGCAAGTTCTACCTGATCTTGAATTTCTTCGATATGAATTGTACCGCCAGAAGGAAGGCGACGGCTAAAGGTGTTAAACACCATTTCGGTCAATTGTGCGATTCGGTCGTGAATACGGCTAGAATCTGCGCTCTGCTGACCTTCTACAGCTAAAAATGCTTTGCCAATTGCAACAGAAATTTTTTCAGCATCAAAAGGGGCAACATCACCTGTGCGTTTGATCACTTGCAGTTGACCAGGTGTTGATGAGATTACGCTCATATTAGCTTAGCTCCAATGTCATCATTGTAATGTTTATAGACCATTTGAATCGGACGGAAACGCCCTCGATGTTTGAGGAATAAACACAAGACTTAGTGGTTTAGATTGAATTTAGGCACAAGATACGGTAAAAAACGTCGAAGATCAATATTGACTTTTTTATAAATTTTCAGACTTGTTCAAGAAAAGAAAACCTGAGGTTTTAATCTAAAAACGTAGGCTGCTGATTTCTTGTGACATAGCATAACAAAGCCGATCTAAAAAACGTATAGATAACTATGTGGATAAATAAAATAGCGATGGAACTGGTTACAAAATGAGTCGCTCTCTGATAAACGGTGATGACTGTGCAAAGTCGTTTTAAGGAAGGGCTAAGGTGACTTGGTTCTAAGCAAAAATTAAAAAGACTAAACTTTTCAATACCTAACAAAAATATTACAAAATGCACAGGTCGTGTATCAGTTTGGTGAACATGCTCTTGTTTACAATGTAAACATGTGTATATTGCAAGAATAAATTCAAGATCTATTTGATGAATTAGCGGCCTAAACATAGGCATACATATTTAAGGGGCAGTATATGAGCCAAGAAGAAAAGTTACCCAAAATTCTGATTGTCGAAGATGACGAGCGTTTGGCACGTCTGACTCAAGAATATCTAATTCGTAATGGATTAGAAGTTGGGGTTGAACCCGATGGTAATCGTGCAATTCGCCGTATTATTAGTGAACAACCTGATTTGGTGGTGCTTGATGTGATGTTACCCGGTGCAGATGGTTTAACCGTTTGCCGTGAAGTGCGTCCACATTATCATCAACCTATTTTAATGCTTACGGCTCGTACTGAAGACATGGATCAGGTGCTTGGGCTTGAAATGGGGGCAGACGACTATGTTGCTAAGCCTGTACAACCTCGCGTGTTGCTGGCTCGTATTCGTGCGCTGTTACGCCGTACTGACAAAACTGTAGATGACGAAGTTGCACAGCGTATTGAATTTGACGACTTAGTTATTGATAACGGTGGTCGTTCAGTCACACTACATGGCGAACTGGTTGATTTTACCAGTGCAGAATATGACTTGTTATGGTTGCTTGCATCAAATGCAGGACGTATTTTGTCGCGTGAAGATATTTTTGAGCGCTTACGTGGTATTGAATATGACGGACAAGACCGTTCTATTGATGTACGTATCTCGCGTATTCGTCCAAAAATTGGCGATGATCCTGAAAATCCAAAACGTATTAAAACCGTGCGTAGTAAAGGATATTTATTTGTAAAAGAGACCAACGGTCTTTAATGCTTACATAATCATAGCAATCCTAAAGGGTGAGTTTCGGTGTTTAAGCACAGTATATTTTTGCGTATTTATGCAGGCGTAGTAATTTTAGTCGCCTTAGTTGCCGTATTTTGTTACCTGTTGGTGCAAATTATTAACTATCAGCGTGCGCAAGAATATCGTGAATCTTTAACCAATGGGATTGCTTATGTTATGAGCCAAGGGGTAGAGCGGCAGCAAACACTTCAACAAAAGCAAGACTGGATTTCAGATGCAGCAGATTTGTTGGAGTTGCCGCTATATTTAGTTGAACGCTCTAAAATGGATTTATCTCGTTCTGAGCAAAAAAGAATTGATAGTCAGCAAGCGGTGGTGCGTTATGATGCGCAAACCATGATTGCAACCTTATTGATTGGTTTACCACACGATTCTAAACATTATCTCTTTATTAAAGTTAATAAAATTGGCGAACGGCAAATGAAAGCCTTGCCCATTTTTATTTTGGATTATCTGATTTATTATCCAGGGCAAGAAAAACAATATTTAGATAAAATTCGTCCTTATTTTTCTTACCCCATTCAAATTGAGCCAATGCTGAGCTTAGGTTTAGACTCTGAACAAATTGGACGTTTACGCCAAGACCAAAGTATTTTGCTGTATCGCGACAGCGCTACCATGCGCGGCACGACCATTTCAATTGTGTCACCGATGCCGAACAATCCAAGCCAAGTTTTATTGATTGGCCCAGTACCGATGTTTAATTGGATGCCATTTCAACTGGCGGCAGGTATTACGCTATTAAGTTTATTTTTATTAAGCCTTGGTGTGTACGGTCTCATTTTGCCAATGCAGCGCAAGACTAAGCAAGTGATTAGCGCTTTAGATAAAATGAAAACAGGCGATTTGTCACTGCGTTTGCTTGTAGATGGGCATGATGAAATGGCAAGTTTGTCGTCTAGCTATAATGATATGGCCAGTCATATTCAACGTTTGATTGAAGCGCAGCGTGAACTCATGCGAGCCGTATCACATGAACTGCGAACACCTGTCGCGCGGATTCGCTTTGGTATGGAGATGCTGGCCGATGAAGACGATTACGAATTCCGTAAAAGCCAATTAGAAATGATTGATAAAGATATTGAAGCACTCAATACTTTGATTGATGAAATCATGACGTACGCCAAACTTGAGCAGGGCACACCATCATTAGATTTTGAGCGGATACAGATCGCTGATGTTTTACAACAAGTGGCAACTGAAACGGAAGCGTTAAAAACTCAAAAAACGATTGTTGTTGCTAATATTGATGCTGCTGTAGTTGCTGATGCTGAGCGCCGTTATTTGCACCGCGTGGTGCAAAATTTAGTGGGCAATGCTGTACGCTATTGTAATGAACGTGTGCAAATGAGTGGTGGCATTTTAGAAAATGGCCAAGCCTATATTTGTGTAGAAGACGATGGTGCGGGTATTCCCGAAGAAGATCGACAACGTGTTTTTGAAGCCTTTGCACGATTAGATGATAGTCGTACGCGTGCTTCGGGTGGCTACGGTTTAGGTTTATCAATCGTGAGTCGTATTGCTTTTTGGTTTGGCGGAAAAATTCAGGTTGACCAAAGCCCACAGTTGGGTGGTGCAAGATTTACCATGATATGGCCTGCTAAGCGGTTTAATCCTGCAAAACAGAAGCGTAAAGAAAAAGAAGAAAGTTAAGTTAATTGTTATAGAAAGCAGCATATATGAAATGTTGGGATTTAATGATTTAAAAAAGTAATTTGTCTATTTATGTGCTTGGCACAGCTTTTAGATTCGCTAAAGTCGTATCCGCTATTGGACGCTTTTTAATTTGGCTTCTTTTCATTTTCTTGTATCACAGCGGTTTCAATTATTTTCAAAGGATACACGTAGGGATACACGGCAAGCAATACTATATACAGTTATGTTTCGTTATATACAGGCAAGAAAAAAGGCTTAATCCCTTTAGAATCAAGCCTTTTGGTCTTATATATCGTTATGTAACGGCATATAAATTTAATGATTTGGTGGAGATGGCGGGAGTTGAACCCGCGTCCGCCAGCACTACACTCAAGAATACTACATGCTTAGATATCGTCTACTAGTTTAACCTCTTGTGACCCGACGAACAGGGTACAAGACGCGATCCTTTAAGTTTGGTATAAAGCCCCAAGGCTTGACTTTATACGGACTTGTGTGCGTGCGCTTCGGTCGGACTCTCTAACCACAAGTATTTAGAGAGGCGGACAAGCTGCCCTTAGGCAGCTAGAGCGTAAGTTTCGTCGTTTGCGACTAAAAAATGCAAATTTGATTTACGAGAGAAAATGCGCTCTCGACATGCATCTATAAGCTTCATTACCAGCGTCGAAGCCAATAACATCCCCAGATATTTCCATCATAACACAACTATTGAAAAAAACTGTGTATTTTTAAAACACTCTGTGCTCGAAAATATATTTCTGTGGGTGTTTGAGTTAATATTTTTGCTGTCTAATTCAATCAATGCCAAATTTATGCGTTACTTACTTGCGCTAGATCAGGGAACGACCTCTAGCCGTGCCATTATTTTTGATGAACATGGCAAAATTTATGCAACCGCACAACGTGAAACTCAAATAAAAACACCACAGTCGGGGTGGGTCGAGCAAGATGCCAATGAAATTTGGGCAACACAAATGGCTGTTGTACAACAAGCCTTTGCTTCTGCCCATTTGCTTGCCAAAGATATTTTTGCTTTAGGCCTTACTAACCAACGTGAAACTACTGTGGTTTGGGACAAGCGTACAGGTCAGCCTTTAGCACCTGCATTGGTTTGGCAAGATCGGCGTGCTGCATCATGGTGTAACCAACTGATTCAGCAAGGCTATTCCAATAAAATTCAGCAAAAAACAGGGCTGCGAATAGACCCTTATTTTAGTGCTGGGAAATTAGTCTGGTTACTTGAAAATATTCAAGGCTTAAGAACACTTGCCGAGCAAGGTCACGCGGCATTTGGCACAATTGACTGTTGGTTGGTTTGGAATTTAACTCAAGGTAGTGAGCATGTAATTGAAGCCAGTAATGCTTCGCGCACTATGCTAATGAATCTACAAAGCCAGCAGTGGGATACCGAATTACTCGACTTATTCAATATTCCACATCAGGTTTTACCTAAAATTATTCGTTCAGATGAATATATTGCAGATACTGCTTCAGGTTTACTTGGCAGTACCATTGCAATTGCAGGGATTTTGGGTGATCAACAAGCCGCGTTATTTGGCCAAGGTTGTTTTGATGTTGGTAGTGCAAAGAATACCTATGGTACGGGGTGTTTTATGCTTTTTAACACGGGGGATGAGTTGCAACTTAGTCAGAATCAGTTGTTAACGACACTTGCTTGGCAAGCGCAAAATCAAACCCGATACGCACTTGAAGGCAGTGTGTTTATGGCAGGTGCGATTGTGCAATGGTTACGTGATGGCTTAGGTATCATTCAACATAGTCAAGATGTTGAAACACTCGCCAATCAAGTGAGTGATACCGATGGCGTAGTTTTAGTCCCTGCTTTTACAGGTTTGGGTGCACCTTATTGGGATAGCGATGCACGTGCTTTGTTGTGTGGCATATCGCGTGGTACAAACAAGGCACATATTGCGCGTGCAGCTTTAGAAGCAATTGCTTTTCAGGTCGCCGATGTTTTAAGTGCTATGCAATCTGATGTATCGCAACCTCTAACCCAATTACGTGTTGATGGTGGTGCAAGCCGTAACGATATGCTTATGCAATTCCAAGCAGATATTTTGAATGTTCCCGTACTTCGTCCGAAAATGCATGAGTCGACAGCATGGGGTGCTGCGGCGATGGCAGGCTTAAAAATGGGGGCTTTCGAGCATTTAGATGAAATTGCAGCGACTTGGCAGTTAGACCGTGCTTTTGAACCGAGTATGTCAGTAGATCGGCGCGAGCAGCATTTAAATAAATGGCATCGTGCATTGGTACGTGCGCGGTCTGACTTATAAATTTAAACGAGGGTAAGTGTCAAAGCTGTTGGCTATTTTTCATTTTAAATTCAATTTTAAAACAGGTGCGTTTATTTAGGCTTGAACCATAACGATAACGCAGATTTAAAACACAAATAAAAAATGCCCCTCAAAATATAGAGGGGCAGCATTAAAATATTCAGTTCTTATATCGTTTTATTTTTGAACGGCCCAATCATAAATTTTACGTTGGTAGGCAATTGCGAAAAGCAAAGCACCGACTAGAATCATCGGGAACGAGAGCATTTGGCCTTTGGTGACCCAACCCAACAAAATAAAGCCTTGGTCGGCATCGGGTTCGCGGAAAAACTCGACAATAAAGCGTGCTAAACCATAGCCAATTAAAAATAATGCCGAGACCGCCATACGTGGGCGAGGCTTACTACTAAACCACCACAGCACAATAAATAAGCATAGGCCTTCGCATAACGCTTGGTAAATTTGTGAAGGATGACGTACCAAATGCAGTGGATCAGTTGGGAAAATCATTCCAAATGGGTAGCTCGGGTCAGTTACAGGGCGGCCATAAAGTTCACCGCCAATAAAGTTCCCAATTCGTCCAAACATTAAGCCTGTTGGTACACATGGTGCAATAAAATCCAAAGTTTGAAACCATGTTTTTTGATACTTTCGACACCACAGTAACATTGCAGCCATAACGCCCAAAAAGCCGCCATGAAAGCTCATGCCACCTGTCCAGACTTGGAATAGCCAAATCGGATGGGCTAAGAATTGATCGAATTCATAAAATAAGACATAACCAACCCGCCCGCCAATAACAACGCCGAGTGCGCCGTAAAAAATTAAATCAGACACCATGTCGGCAGTCCAATCCGTACGTTGTTTGGCTCTATAATTGGCTAGGCCCCAAGCGCATAAAAAAGCCAAGAGATACATTAATCCATACCAATGAACCTTGAGCGGGCCAAGGCTAACGGCAATTGGATCGATATGTGGATAGGTCAGCATTCTGCTTCCTTCGATTCAGATTTGGCATAATTTTATCCGAATCTTTAGAAAAATGTTGTACATTCAATGTGTAAAGATAGGAGACAACATGTGTATTGTCGCAATTGTATGGCAAGTCATTGAAAATATGCCGCTGTGTCTAATTTCAAATCGAGATGAATTTTATCAGCGCCCAAGCCAAGCACTGCACGTTTGGCCAAACTCTGAAATTATTGCAGGGCAAGATGTGCAGGCAGGTGGAACATGGTTAGGGTTGACGCAATCAGGTCGTTGGGCAGTGATTACCAATCATCGCGATGGGCACGATACGCGTCAATTTGAAGCTTCGCGTGGGCAGATCATCACTAAGTTTTTAAATAGCGAATTGCCTCCGATTCGTTTTGCAAAACAGTTGGAAGCGCTACAACAGCAATTTTCGGGTTTTCATATCTTAATAGGAACACGACAACAAGCGGTCTATATGAGTAATCGTGGTGAAGCACCGCAGGTTTTGGCAAATGGGGTATACGTACTTTCAAATACTCAAATGGGTGACTTTTGGCAGAAAACGCAACATTTAAGAACGCGTTTTTGCCAAGAATTATTACCACACTTAACGCAAAAAATGTTCAATGAAACTGAGCTTGAAGCAATGGTTTGGGATATTCTGCAAGATCAACGTCAGGTTAACCCCAAAGATTTACCAAATACAGGCATTGCAAGTGAACTTGAGCATGTATTGTCTTCAAGCTTTATTCAAAGTCCATATTATGGAACGCGGAGTTCGAATTTTTTACGAATTTATCAAAATAATGCGCTGTGGTATGAGAAGTTGCAGCCGTTAGGACAACAAATTATACGGCTGAATGTTCCACTCCAAGCAGAAACAAATTAAAATTTAAGTTTTCTTTTAATACAATAATTTAAAATAATAGAAATAGAATAAGCAGGGAAAAAATCGTGACCTTATTATTGCCATTACTGGCATTCATTTCGGGATGGGGATTGGCATCAACGCCATATATTGGTCATTTTCGCCGCTTTTTCTCAAGTATTTTGGCGCGATTTTTTATTCCATTTGTCATCGTTTATAACATGGTCTACTACCAAGCTGGCAGTCTTGCCCTCATGGCATTTAGCTTTTGTTCGGCACTTTTGGTATATGGCTATTTTGTCTATGTCTTTAAAGATCGTCTATTGGCACTTTGCGCCAGTTATGTCAATTTGGCATGGCTCGGTTTTCCATTTGCCTTGGCCATTTTTGGGCATGAAATTAGCTCGGCAATGATTGCTTTATATGTGGGTGGTTCGATTTTTGGTAATGTTTGCTCTGTAACGGCTGTGAGTAAAGCACCGCAATCGTTTGGTGTTATTTTAAAAAAAGTATTAAAGTCTCCCCCTGTGATTGCTCTCATTATTGCTGCGCTATGTCGTCTAATTCATTTGCAGGATGTACCTGAACCGAATTGGATATTACAGCTCTATCAATTTGCCAAACTGGGCATGATTTTTACTGGCATGAGCGTACTTGGGATGTGGTTGAAGCATACCCAAATTTTAAAACAAGATTTAATCCATAGTTTAAAGGTCATGCTGCCCAAGTTGGTTTTGGGGGCGATTATTTGTAGTCTGACGTATTACTTTATCGCAACACCGACCATGCAAAATTATATTGGTTTGATGTTCTTTTTATTTTGTTTACCTCCAGCCGCGAATATCGTGGCGATAGAAACACATTATCAAGGAACAGGTGAATCTGCGCGGTATATTGCAGCAGGAACGGTTGTGAGCATTTTTATGATCGCAATTTTTGCAGTCATTTGGCATTTTATTGCCAGATAGATTTCAGCTCTCCCTCATTCTAACGTTCTCCATAAAGGAAAGGTGAGAGTGAGGGGAGGAATCACTTAATTTTAAAAATGTGATCGAACTTAAGCGTGCAAAGATCAGTCTAAGCTTTGACGGAACAATTGCATGGCTTGCCCACGATGGCTGATCTGGTTTTTTTCTGCTTTAGATAATTCAGCACTACTTTTGCCAAGTTCGGGTAACCAAAATAGCGGATCATAGCCAAAGCCATTTTCACCACGGCTTTCTGCCAAAATTTCGCCATGCCAAATGCCTTGGAAGATTTGTGGTAATGGATCATCTGCATGTTCAACCAAAGCTAATACACACACGAACATGCCTTGAATGGCTTTATTTTCTTGGCGAAAAAGCAATAAATCTTTCAATAGTTTTTCATTGTTTGCAGCATCGTTGCCATGTTCACCTGCATAACGTGCTGAATAAATACCAGGTGCGCCGCCTAATATCGGCACACATAAGCCAGAATCATCTGCCATAGCAGGTTTTCCTGAAATTTTGGCCGCATGGCGCGCTTTAAGAATGGCATTTTCAACAAAGCTCAGGCCATCTTCAATTGCATCTTCAATATTGAGTTGTCCTTGTGGAATGACGCTTACAGGCAGTTTGAGTTCTTCAAATAATCGCTCAAATTCAGCCAGTTTACCTTTGTTATTGCTGGCAAGTACTAGGTTTTTGTGTTTTAACCACGTTGTGTTAGACATTTAATACAACTCAAAAAATGAAGAATAAACAGAATTATGCACAAACTGGTGCATAAAAACAAAAGACACCCTCAGGTGTCTTTGCTTATACACTTCATTTAAGTGAACTTATTGTGCTTGAATCCATTTGTCGGCACGGTCAACTGCCTGACGAATTTGTTCAGGGGTTAAGTTCGCAGCCAAAGCAGTTTTCTTGGTTTGTGACATATCAATAACTTTGTTGTCTAACATGCCATCACGCGTTGAAAGCTCATACCACTGGTAAGCGCCCATGTAGTTCTTTTTGTGCTCGTCCATTAACGCCAAATTAAAGCTGGCGCGGTTGTCGCCGTGGCTGGCTGCTTTTTCAAGATAGGTGCGTGCTTGAGATTCACTTTTCGCCGTGCCTATGCCATCAACCAGCATACGCCCAACGTTTAACTGCGCTGCTGCAACGCCTTGATCGGCCGCTTTTTTATACCATGCAAAGGCTTGGTTGACATCTTTTGGCGCATCTTTACCAAATTGATAACGGGTTGCAACATAGAATTGTGCCGCCGCTTGTCCTGCTTTGGCTTCTTCTAATAATTGATTAAAACTCATGGTAGAGTAGCGTGCAGCTAAAGCTGAAGTTGACTGCTGTGATGGAAGATAATCAGCATGGGTTTGAATGCTGATCATGCCAAACAAAAGAGTACCAAGAACAAATTTTTTCATAGGGCGCTTACTCGATAAATTGCGACTTCACCAAATAAGTTTGGAAGACGTTTACTGAGTAAACTGTCTTTTTGATTCCCATTCACGGCGAGTCGATTAATAATCTTAATCTGATTTTCTGCACAAAGTGCTTCAAAATCCCGAAAAGTACATAAATGAATATTCGGGGTGTTATACCACATGTAAGGTAATGTTTCAGAAACAGGCATCATTCCTTTAAGTGCAAGGAAAGAACGTGTCTTCCAATGCGCAAAGTTTGGAAAAGTAATGATGGCTTGTTTCCCTACACGCACCATGTCGCGTAATAAAACATCAGGAGCATCAACAGCTTGCAACGCCTGTGCCATGACCACGTAATCAAAAGATTGGTCAGCAAAGCGATGTAAGCCTAAGTTGAGGTCTTGTTGTATAATATTTAAGCCTCGACTGACAGCAATTGCAATCTTTTCTTGATCAATTTCTAGTCCATAAGCACGAATATCGTGTTTTTGGCTTAAATGGGCCAATAATTCTCCATCGCCACAGCCTAAATCTAAAATGCTTGCCCCAGGTGTAATCCATCTTTCTGCCAATTGCTGATCTAAACGCATTACACAGCCTCCTTCGTTTGGGCAAGGTGTTGCTCACCGCCTAAAAAGGCGCGTAATGATTTAACATACAACGGAATTGGGAATAAAAATGAGTCGTGACCTTGTTCTGCTTCAATATCTAAATAGCTGACGGGTTTGTGGTTACTAATGAGTGCATCGACAATTTCTTGTGAGCGTTGTGGGGTAAAACGCCAATCGGTGGTAAAGGACACCACCAAGAAACGGCACGTGGTATTGGCCATCGCTTTTTGTAAGGACTGTTCGTATTCACGCGAAGGGTCGAAATAGTCCAAAGCTTTGGTCATAATTAAATAGGTATTGGCATCGAAGTTTCGGCTAAATTGCTCACCTTGATAACGCAAATAACTTTCGACCTGAAACTCGACATCGAAACCATACATAAATTTGCCCGACTTTAAGTCACGGCCAAATTTTTGTTTCATAGCTTCTTCAGATAAATAGGTAATATGACCGACCATGCGCGCTAAAATTAAACCGCGTTTCGGGTAACTGTCGTGTTCTAAATAACGCCCTTGATGAAAATCGGGGTCGGATAAAATAGACTGACGTGCGACTTCATTAAAGGCAATATTTTGTGCTGACAGTTTAGGTGCACTGGCAATGATCACGCATTTTTTTAAACGGTTTGGATAGTCCACCGACCATTGTAGTGCTTGCATACCACCAAGCGAACCACCAATAATGGCATACCAAATATTGATGCCTAAGCGGTCAGATAACATTGCTTGGGTTTTGACCCAGTCGCGTACCGTCACTAAAGGAAAATCGGGGCCATAAGGCAAATTGTCATTTTCCGGATTCGGCGATACAGGACCCGTTGAGCCACTACATCCACCAATATTATTGAGTGCAACTACAAAAAACCGATTGGTATCGATGGCTTTATTTGGGCCAATACAAGCATCCCACCAACCTGCTTTTTTATCTTCAGCATGATGATAACCCGCAGCATGATGATGTCCTGACAACGCATGGCAAATTAAAATGGCATTGGATTTGTCGGCATTGAGTGTGCCATAAGTTTCGACCATCAATTCAAAACGTGGTAAAACTCGGCCACACTCTAGTTCAAGTGGCGCTTCAAAAGCGTATTTTTGCGGGGTGACTAAACCCACCGAGTCAGCGGAAGAAAAAGACACGAGTATCTGTCGCCTTAATTTAGTTTTAAGTTTTAACAAGCAGCTAAGCAGAAAAAGGATACCAGTTTAGGTATCCTTTTTAAATCATTTTTAAAGATTAGACGGTTTCAGAAACCATGTCTTCTGTGCGAAGTAAGCCTTGTTCGATTAAACGATTGGCGCAGGCAAAAATCGCTTCAATCGATGAGGTGACGGTGTTGTCATGAATGCCGGCACCGAAGGCACTTTTACCTGAACCTTTGACTTGTAATTCAACTAAGGTTAAGGCTTTGGCATGCGCACCCGAACTAATGCTACGTTCTTCATAATTTAATACATCAATGGGCAATTGAAGCGCGTTGACAATGGCTGAAATTGGGCCGTTGCCTTCACCACGTAAGTGCTGAATTTCACCGTCAATTTCAATCTCGACATCAATAATTTGGCTGCCATTTTCGTCAGATAATTTATAGTTGCGCGCAACATAATTTTTATCTTTAATCGACACATACGTGCTTTGGAACAAGCCCCAAATTTCGGTTGCTGAAATTTCTTTGGCGGTGGTGTCGGTGTGTTCTTGGACCACTTGGCTAAATTCGATTTGCAAACGGCGTGGCAACACGACGTTATAGTTCGACTCAAGTAAGTACGCGATACCGCCTTTGCCTGATTGGCTATTCACGCGAATGACTGCATCGTAGTCACGGCCCAAATCTTTCGGGTCGATCGGTAAATACGGCATATCCCAAATGTCTTGATTTTTTTGGAATTCGAAGCCTTTTTTAATGGCATCTTGGTGCGAACCTGAGAATGCAGTAAAGACCAAATCGCCCGCGTACGGATGACGTGGATGCACAGGCAACCCTGTACATTCTTCAACAGTTGCAATAATTTCGTTAATGTTCGAGAAATCTAAGTTTGGCGCAACGCCTTGGCTATACATATTTAAAGCAATGGCTGCGACATCGACATTGCCTGTACGTTCGCCATTTCCAAACACACAGCCTTCAACACGGTCAGCACCTGCCATAAGGGCAAGTTCAGAAGCGGCAATACCACAGCCGCGGTCGTTATGGCAATGTACCGAAATAATCACGCCGTCACGGCGGGCAAGGTTGCGGTGCATCCATTCAATTTGGTCGGCATAGACATTAGGTGTTGAAACTTCAACCGTTGCGGGTAAGTTTAAAATCACTTTATTTTCTGGTGATGCTTCCCAAATTTCAGTCACGGCATCGCAGACTTCTTTCGCGACTTCAAGTTCAGTTGCGCTAAAGCATTCAGGGCTATATTGGAAAATCCAGTCGGTTGCAGGTTGTTTTTCTGCATATTCTCTGACTTTTTGCGCAGCATTCATCGCCAATTTTTTTGCGCCTGCTACATCCACATTTAATACTTTTTGGCGGAAGGTGGGCGAGTTTGAATTATAGATATGAACGATGGCACGTTTTGCCCCTTCAAGTGCCTCAAACGTACGGGCAATTAAATGGTCGCGGGCTTGAACTAAAACTTCAATATAAACATCGTCAGGAATGTGATTTTCTTCAATTAATTTACGAGTGAAATCAAAGTCAATTTGTGAGGCAGAAGGGAAGCCAATCTCGATATGTTTAAACCCAATTTTGACCAACATTTGGAACATTTTGAATTTTTGTTCCATATCCATTGGCTCAAAAATCGCTTGGTTACCATCACGTAGGTCTGTACTCATCCAAATGGGCGCTTGGTTAATTTCTTTATTTGGCCATTGGCGGTCGGGTAAATCGACACGTTGGTACATACGGCGGTATTTTTTGCTTGGGTCTGCCAACATCATGGGATTGCTCCTTGCTTGTAGTTTTGCACTGGGGTAATGGCAATAGCTACTTTTAAATATGGTGTGTTAAATCTAGATTTCAATTGCTTAACGGATTGCTGAGTCAAAATAAGACACTAAAGCCATTGTGATCAGTGCTCTAAGGGTATTAGAGTTGAAACAAAGAGATCGGGTCAATCTAGCAAGCTTTACGAACTTGAATCATAAGCAATTATGCACAACACGTTTAAGTACGAGCAATGTCATCACAACAAGTTAGGTGCAATACATCGCAGTACATTTACTTCTATTATAATAAAGCAGTGGCTTGGGAAATATTTACCGAATTTAATCTTAAAGCCAAAGCTTTAGAAAATATTTTGCACAAATTAATTTATTCTCGATAAATATGCTCGCTATTAATCTCTTTTAAGGTTGATGTTCCCATTAAAGCCATAGTTACCTCAAATTCTTCCAATATGCAGCGAATGACGTGTGCCACACCTAAGGCGCCAGCGGTTGCCAGTCCATAAATATAAGGACGACCGATTAAAACAGCTGAAGCACCTAAGGCAATCGCTTTAAAAACATCGCTGCCACGGCGGATACCGCCATCGTAAAGTACCGGAATATGGCTTGGAATGTGACGCTTAATCATTTCTAATGCGGTGAGTGGTGAAATGGTGGTATCTAAGATCCGCCCGCCATGATTCGACACAATAATGCTTTGAACGCCAAGTTCAATGGCGCGTTTTGCATCTGCTGGATGCAGAATACCTTTTAAGATAACGGGTAGTGGCGTATTTTTGACCAGCCATGCAATATCGTCCCATTGCGGTGCAATTTTCATCAGCCCATTAAATAACGGATGTTCAGTCGGGGAAACTTGAGGGAAATCGATATGCGTTGGTGTATGCGGATGCTGCATGCCTTCGGGTAGTTGAAAACCGAGTTTTCGCTCGCGGTCGCGAATGCCAACATGTGGTGCGTCAACCGTCACCACAATTGCTTTAAAGCCGTGTTGTTCTGCTTGTTGAATCAGCGGATACGATTTTTCTTTTGAACCTTGCCAATACAATTGAAACCATTTGTAGGGATTTTCGATATTCAATTGATCCATCGCGGTATTGGTAAAGTTACTTAAAATATAGTTACTTTGCATCACTTCAGCCGCCAGTGCCGTAGCTGCTTCGCCTTGTGGATGAAACAATTGTTGATGACCAATCGGCGCTAAAAAAATCGGATGCGGATAACGTTGTCCAAACAATTCAACAGCAGTATGTCCTTGGGTTAAATTATTTAAATGACGTGGAATGAGTTGTAGTTGTTCAAATTGTCGAGGATTATTTTGAACACTTATCTCTTGCATTGCACCGCCAGACAAATATCCCCAAACATCGGCACTTAAATGCTGTTGGGCTTGCTGTTCATAATCGAAAACGGTTTGTAGATGTGCAGGAATTTGAGTGAGTGCAGCTAAAGGTGAGTGGGAGATTGTCATTATATATCTCCCCACTGGCGCAGTAAGTTGTGGTAATGATTGGTTAAATTCAGAACTTCTTCACAATCGCCTATTTTTTGTTTTAGTGCAATAATAGTCATGTCGAGATTAAATAACATCGAACGCTGCCAATCATCTTTCACGATACTTTGCATCCATGTAAAAGTGGCAATACGAGCGCCCTTAGTAACAGCCTCCACACGGTGTAAACTCGTGGCAGGATAAACAATTGCATCACCTGCATCTAACTTAACTTCATGGCTGCCATAAGAATCTTCAATGATTAATTCACCGCCTTCGTATTCATTCGGTTCAGATAAAAACAATGTCATTGAAACATCGGTACGAATAGGGGTGTGATCAAGCCGTGACCATTGCACCGCATTATCAACATGATTGCCATAGTGTCCACCATCCTGATATCGATTGAACATCGGCGGCAGAATATTTTTCGGTAAGGCAAAAGATTGAATCAGAATATTATTTTTAATTGCCGCTGCAATAAAGCCACTTAGGTCTTGGTAGAGCTCACTTTGTGTATCTATTTGCAAATTGTTTTTTATTTTTGTGGCTTGATGACCTGCAGTTTTTGTCCCAGAAATCCATTGTTCATCGGCTTGCATAGCCGCTCGAATTTGGGTGACTTGTGCCTTGGTTAGTACATTGGGAACATGCAGCATCATGGTGAAATTTCCTCTTGCAAAACCATGTTGATGTAAAAAACCAGTGAAACGAATTTCACTGGTTAAGTGTTGATGATATGCGATCTTAAAGCATAATCAATATTGTTATGAATTAGTACTTAAAGTTTACTGCAAGTACTGCATTACGGCCATCACCTTCAAAAGCGTAATGTGCTGCATGTGCACTTGTGAAATAACGCTTGTCAGTAATATTGTTGATGTTTAACTGCAAGTTTACGTTGTCATTCACGTTATATTTTGCCATTGCATTATAAATGGTGTATGCAGGTAAATATTTTGGTGTTGCCGTCGCACTGCCACTGTTCACATAAACATCATCTTTATATTGTGCACCTGCACCTAATGTTAACTTTGGTAAGACTTTATATGTTGACCATAAGGTTGCACTGTTTTTGGCAACATAGGGAATTGGACCGCCTGTTGGAATTGCTGCGCCACGAGAATAACCTGCACTCTTAAGTTCACTATCGAGGTAGCTATAGCCTGCTGCCACTTCCCATTTATCAGTGATGTGCCCATTTAAGCCAATTTCAAAACCATCAACTTGGCTGTCACCCACATTTGAGATAAAGCCCGCTGAATCTGTGATACGAGTATTTTGCTTTTCGGTTCGGAAAATAGCTGCGGTGATATTGGCACGTTTATTCAAAATATCCCACTTGGTACCAACTTCAAAGGTGCGGGCTTTTTCTGGTTTTAAATCATTAATAGTAATCCCGACAGCTGACTCGCTGCTGTCACCTTGACCAACACCTACAGGATTGGCAGAAGTAGCATAGCTTGCATAAATACTGCCATTTTCGGTTGGTTTAAAAATTAAACCTGCTTGATAGCTAAAGAAATCGCTATCGCTATCAATCATGGTACCTGCTGCTGTGGTACCAGAAGCAGTATTATATTTGGCTTGCGTATTAAATTTATCCCAACGAAGTCCGAGATTCATTAACCATTGTGGGGTAAATTCAATACTATCTAATGTATAAAGGCCAACAGTACGACTACGTGTTGTAGTAACTGCTGTATTTGAGATACGGTTTCCAATAACCGCAGGATTATCAGGATTAGTTAAACTGGTACACCAATAACTTACAGCCGTACACGTCGTTGAAGTCGCCGTATTTGTATAACTATAAGATCCCATGTTTGTTGATTGGTAGCTCCATTCAACCCCAGTATTAAATGAATGTTTAATTGAACCTGTATTGAACTTACCTCTTAGTGCAAGTTGGTCTGAGTACGCGTCGGTATCAGAAATACGTGTTAAGGCATGACCACGATAGACATAGCCATTGATCACATTGCCTTTAGAGTCATCTGAGTTGGTATAAACATAATTAGTTTGAGATTTACTATAGGTTGCAACATTAGACAAGGTCAAATTATCATTAAAGTCATGCTCTAATTTTAATGTTCCAATATGATTTTCACGTTTATCAAAGTCGCGATTTTTCCAACCGTAATACATTCCTTGTTTAACTGAAACTGGCTTACCACCTACGGTTGGGAATGGAATTCCTGCATCGGGTTCATCATTGCTTTGTAAATAATAATAGCTGAGCAAGCCACGCGTATCCGAGCCTAAGCCCCATGCAATACTTGGGGCAATCCCAACGCGGTTGTATTCAGCACCATTACTTTCACCAGGTTTGTCATTTTGATGTCCCATGACAACCACACGTCCTGCAACGCCATTACCAAAGTCTTTGTTGGCATCAAGCATGATATGACGATAATCATCGGTACCGCCTGCAATTGTACCTTGATAAGTATTGCCTTGATGCGCTTGTTTGGTAATTAAGTTGACACTACCACCGACACCACCACCGCCAGAAAGGGTCGAACTTGAACCTTTAGTGACTTCTACTTGTTCGATGGCAAACATATCACGGTTCTGCACAGTTGCATTGCGAACACCATCAACATAAATTGAAGATTGTGCGCTATAACCACGAATATAAGGTGTATCACCAAAAGGAGTACCACCTTCACCTGCGGCAAAAGTAATCCCCGGTACATTTTGTAAGGCTTGGGTTAAAGAGTTGGCACTAGTTTCTTGTAATAATTTTTGAGAAACAACAGCAACAGACTTTGGCGTATCTAAGAGAGGAGCGATATATTTGGTATTTGCGGATTGATCAACCTTAACACTGTCATCACTTTTTTGCGCTTGTGCATGAATAGTAGGTAGCTGTGCGACCTCATCTGCAAAAGTTGTTGTTGCAAATAATGATAAAGATGAGGCGATTGCAGAAGAAACGAGCTTCTTGCGAGTTTTAATCAGTGACATAGGTGGCTCTAGCATATTAGATGTTAAAAATTTGTTAAATCTTAATAATAATTGTTATTAATAGCACTATTTTTAAATCGAAAAAAGCGATTGAATTGTGTGTAAAATGTGGATATTTTGATGTTTGAAATCACATTTTTATTTTAAGCCTTTGAATTATTTGGAAATTGAAAAGTTGAATTATGGTTGGCTTAATTAACGTAAATTAAAATGATAATGTTTATCATTTTAATATTTTCTTAAGATTCTCTGAATAAACCGAAATTTAAAAATTTTTGAGGAAGAGCATTATGGTAAGCATTGCCTAGCTACTTTTGATTTTCTCTCATGTAAAAAAGGAAGTGAAAGATAAAGATTCAGAACAGTCGTTTGCATTCTTACTGTGCGTGATTCATCCTCAAAAAGGATGTTTTACTGAAATTTGAGCAAAATTTTGTATATCTTGTCATGTTGGCTTATACTAGACGACTTTTAAAATTTGCTACTAATCATTGAGGAAGCCATGCAAGTAACGACTGAAGCGGTTTCGGGCGTTGCCCGTCGTTTAAACGTATCTGTACCGACGAGCCGTATTAATGAGCAATTTGAAGCTCGTTTAAAGCGCACTGCTAAAACTGCCAAAATCAACGGCTTCCGTGCAGGAAAAGTACCTGTAAATGTTGTACGCCGTGAATATGGTGCTGGGATTTACCAAGAAGTTGTTAACGACATTATTCGTGACAGCGTATTTGAAGCTATTCAACAAGAAAAAATCAATGCTGTTGGCATGCCAAACATTGAAAAAGTTGAAAACAAAGAAGACGCTTTAGTATTTGAAGCAACTGTTGAAGTTTACCCAGAAGTTGAAGTAAACGCATTTGATAGCTTGGAAGTTGAACGTAAATCAACTGAAATCAACGACAAAGACGTTGATGTAATGCTTGAAAACCTTCAAAAGCAACGTGCGACTTGGGCTGAAACCAAAGGCATGGCGAAAAAAGACATGCAAGTGACTTTCGACTTCGAAGGTTCTGTTGACGGTGAAAAATTTGAAGGCGGTTCTGCTGAAGATTTTAAACTGGTATTAGGCGCTGGTCGCATGATTCCTGGTTTTGAAGATGGCATCGTAGGCATGAAAAAAGGCGAAGAGAAAGTTATTGATGTAACTTTCCCTGAAGACTATCAAGCTGAAAACCTTGCTGGTAAAGCAGCTCAATTCAAAATCACAGTTAAACTTGTTGAAAAACAAAAACTTCCTGAAATTGATGCTGAATTTTTGACGATCTTTGGTTTAACTGAAGAAGAAGGCGTAGAAAAATTAAAAGCTGACGTTCGTAAAAACATGGAACGTGAAGTGAAAAATGGTCTACGTAACCAAGTAAAATCAGCTGCATTTGATGCGCTTGTTGCTGCAAATGAAATTGAAGTTCCTGCTGCAATGGTTGCCCAAGAAATTGACCGCCAACGTCAACAAATGATTCAGCAATTTACACAGCAGTTTGGTGCACAAGGTGCAAAAGCATTTGACTCAAGCATGTTGCCAGATGATTTGTTCAAAGAACAAGCTGAGAAATCAGTTAAACTTGGCGTATTGGTAAGCAAAGTATTGGCTGATGCTAAACTTGAAGTTGACCAAACTCGTGTAGATGCATATATCAATGACATGGCATCTTCTTATGAAGATCCAACAGAAGTAGTTGAATACTTCAAAAATGATGCACAACAACGTCAACAAATTGAAGCTGTTGTGTTAGAAGACCAAGTTGTGGATCACATCTTAGCTTCTGCAAAAGTAACAGAAACAGTTGTATCTTATGAAGAATTGTTGAAAGAGCAACAAGCTCGTCAACAAGGCTAATCTTTAGCTGTTGATGTAAAAAAGGCGCATTGATTGCGCCTTTTTTATTGAATGGAAATTGGTTTTGATCATTTAAGTATAATCGTTGGCATTTGGTTCAATGAGTGGTTTACCATCATTTAAACTGACGACAGCATCCGAATTTAAACTTAGTTTTAGTAGATGTTGAACTGAATCAATAATATAGCTTTGAATAATTTTTTGGTCACCTTGCAATGTTTCTACTTTATATTCGTCTGCAATATTTAAAATACCATCTAAATTGGTTGTGGCTGATGCGGTGTCGTTGTGAAATAAATTTTTGAGGGTTTCGGTAGAAATCTCTAAATTTGCGGTAGGGTGCTGTTTGATGTATTGCTGCACATGACGAATAAGTAGTTGTGCAAATAAAAAATAATTAGGTTTATGGGTAAATTCTAAATTCATATGTTGTCCTTTTACTGTTATTAAATTTTTAATGACTAAAAATAAGTCTAATTTAAAATAGTCGTATGTTGTGAAACAAAATTATATTTTTTGTATATCAACTTTATTTTTTTATGAGCAATGTGTCTAGAATTGAAATCATCCAAATTACTGATGATTTGTAAAATTTGTGTTTTTTTCAGTAGGATCGGGCAATTAAATCAGCAATATTTTTTGCAATTTTGATGTTTATCCCTCATATTGTTGTCATAGTTTTGGTCATAAAAATTTAGGAATAAATAAACGTATGTATGTTCCAAATATTGAAAATGCTTTAGTTCCTATGGTTGTTGAGCAATCGTCTCGTGGTGAACGTTCATTTGATATTTTTTCACGTTTACTCAGAGAACGTGTAATTTTCTTAACAGGTGAAGTTGAAGATAATATGGCGAACTTAATTGTCGCACAAATGTTATTTTTAGAAGCAGAAAATCCTGATAAAGATATTCATCTTTATATTAACTCGCCAGGCGGTTCGGTTACAGCAGGTATGGCAATTTACGATACCATGCAGTTTATCAAACCCGATGTGTCGACCATTTGTATGGGCCAAGCGGCTTCAATGGGCGCATTTTTGTTAAATGCAGGTGCGAAGGGCAAACGTTATTGTTTAGACAATGCTCGTGTAATGATTCATCAGCCTTTAGGTGGCTTCCGTGGCCAAGCTTCTGATATTGAAATTCATGCCCGTGAAATTTTGTTCATTAAAGAGCGTTTGAACCGTTTAATGGCAGAGCATAGCGGTCAAGACTATGAAACGCTTGCACGTGATACAGACCGTGACAATTTTATGACAGCACAAGCTGCTAAAGATTACGGTTTAGTTGATGCTGTATTAACAAAACGTCCATAATTCAAAAGATTAAACTGGAGACATTATGTCCGAACATCCTCAAGGACAAAAAAATTGTTCATTTTGCGGTAAAACGCAGTCTGAAGTCGGGAAACTGATTGCAGGTGAGGACGCCTACATTTGTAATGAATGTGTGGATGTATGCTTAGACTTGGTACAAACCAGTCAAGAAGTAAATGCTGGCGACTGGGCGAACCGTCCTTTGCCAAAACCTCATGAAATTCGTGCTGCGCTAGATCAATACGTTATTGGTCAGGATACTGCAAAGAAAACGCTTTCGGTTGCGGTGTATAACCATTATAAGCGTTTAAAAACCAGTCAGACTGAGCGTAAGCATGATGATGTAGAAATTGCAAAAAGTAATATTTTACTTGTGGGCCCAACGGGTTCAGGTAAAACATTATTGGCGCAAACACTTGCACGTTTACTGGATGTGCCATTTGCAATGGCCGATGCCACCACCTTAACCGAAGCGGGTTATGTGGGTGAAGATGTTGAAAACATCGTGCAAAAATTATTGCAAAAAGCCGATTACGATGTAGAAAAAGCCCAAAAAGGCATTATCTATATTGATGAGATTGATAAGATTACTCGTAAATCTGAAAATCCATCTATTACTCGTGATGTTTCAGGCGAAGGCGTACAACAAGCTTTGCTTAAGATGATTGAAGGCACGGTTGCATCTATTCCACCACAAGGCGGACGTAAGCACCCACAGCAAGAATTCATTCAAATCGACACTTCAAATATCTTATTTATTTGTGGTGGTGCATTTTCAGGCTTAGAAAAAATTGTCCAACAACGTCAAGAAAAGGGCGGAATGGGCTTTAATGCCGAAGTGAAAAAGAAAGATGACAGCAAAAAACTGTCGGAACTCTTTAGCCAAGTTGAAGCAACCGATTTGGTGAAATTCGGCTTAATTCCTGAATTCATTGGACGTTTGCCTGTTATTGCAACGTTAGAAGAACTTGATGAAGCGGCACTCATGCAAATTTTGACTGAGCCAAAAAATGCGTTAACCCGTCAATATGAACATTTATTCGATATGGAAAATGTCGACTTAGTGTTTGAAGATGATGCATTACGTGCTGTGGCGAAAAAAGCCCTAGAGCGTAATACGGGTGCGCGTGGTTTGCGTTCAATTTTAGAAAATGCGTTGCTTGAGACTATGTATGATTTACCAAGTCGTACCGATGTGGGCACAGTTGTAGTGACATCTGCGGTGATTAACGATAAAGCGATGCCTGAATTTAAAACTGAGCGTTGTAAAGTGGTGAATACAGATGAGAAAAAAGACTTAAAAGTGGTCGATTCTAAATCTGCTTAAACCCATCGTTGAAATAAAAAACGCGCATTCATGCGCGTTTTTTTATTGTTGATTGATATGCCATTATTTTGCTGTTTTTCCAGTTTTAGCTTGCTTAGGTAATGTTTTAAAGATTGCTTCAACTTGTTGTTGCAATTGTACTTTTTGTGCGTCAGTCAGCATGCCTTTTTGTATCGCTTGAGTCATTTCTTGCATAGTTTGTTGCATAATTACAGGCGTTTTTGCATTAATTGACTGGCCTTCAGGGGTTTTTAAAAAGCGAATATATGCTTGAACTTCTTCTTCCGTGAAACTCTGTTGATAAATATTGCGAATCATTTGTTCAGTATTCAAATTTTTGAAGATATTACTCATCATATCTTGAAGAAGAGCAGTCATTTTTTGAACGGCTTCAAGGTCTTGTGCAGTTAAGGTTTGGTGCCCTGTATATTTTTGCACACCATCACGTGCTTGTTGCTCAAACACTGGGTGCATAGCTTGCGTAGAGTCTTTTAGCATTTTGTCGACTTGTACCAATTGCATTAGCTGTTCAACTGAAGCGGGCTTTACAGGGCTTGCAAAACTGGTGCTGCTATAGGCACTGAACGCGAGAACTAAGCCAAGCGATAAATGTTTTAATTTTAACATCAGATATTGTCCTAAAAGATATTGCTGTTTTTATTTAGAGCAAAATAATATATGAATTTTTGGTTTTATTGAATAATTTTATCAGGGAAAACCAGTTGGTTATACAGCAGCCGTAATCACGAAAATCTAAAAAGCGCATTTAAACCAATGTTTATGTGCGCTCATTTTGGTGTATTAATTACTATCGACCCCTAGCATTTTAAACAGGCCATTGCTGATGGTGCTATTGCTCATCATATTTTTAATCACCACTTCATAGGTTTGTTGGCTCAAATACGGCATTTTTTGCGACAGTGTTTGACCTTCTGGTGTGGCATAAAAACGATTCAATGCTTGGATTTCTTCTTCGGTTAAATTCTGTTGATAAAGCTGTTTTAGTTGTGGTTCAACCGATGTCCAAAATTGTTCTTTGTCTAGCCCTAGCATTTTGAGTTGCTGTGGTTTAACCATTGATTGAGTATTTTGCTTGATTTGTAAAACATCGAACAGTTTATCAATTGAAGTTGGGGAGGCGGGAGTGGCATGACTGAAGTTAAACCAGAACAAACCACCCAGTAATGCAATAATTTGGCTTATACTTTTTAATTGCATGCTCATGTTCCAAAAAGAAGATGGCCATTAATGTAAATAAAAAAACACGCCAAGTGGCGTGTTTTTTGCTGTATTTGAGTTACTGTATTTATGCAGTTGCGTCAATTACAGGAATTTTGCCAATTTTTTCTTGCCAAATTTTTGGTGCAATCGCATGAATAGAGGTACCGTTTACATCTACTGCAACCGAAACAGGCATATCTTCTACTACAAATTTGTAGATTGCTTCCATACCTAAGTCGGCAAATGCCACCACTTCCGCTTCACGGACTGCTTTAGAAACAAGATAGGCTGCACCGCCCACTGCCATAAGGTACGTGGCTTGGTTATCTTTAATTGCTTCAATTGCCGCAGGGCCGCGGTCAGCTTTACCAATCATGCCAAACAAGCCAGTTGCTTCTAATACTTGACGGGTAAATTTGTCCATACGGGTTGCAGTTGTTGGACCAGCAGGGCCAACCACTTCGTCACCCACTGGGTCGACAGGGCCAACGTAGTAAATGAATTTACCTTTTAAATCGACAGGGAGTTCTTCGCCATTATTAAGCATATCAACCATGCGTTTATGCGCAGCGTCACGACCTGTATAAATCGTACCGTTTAATAATAAAGTATCGCCCGGTTTCCAAGCATTCATTTCTTCTTGGGTAATGGTGTCTAAATTCACGCGTTTAGATTGTGAAGAATCCCAAGTCACCGAAGGATAATCTTCCAATTTTGGTGCTTGAATGTGTGCAACACCTGAACCATCAAGTTGGAAATGTGCATGACGTGTCGCCGCACAGTTAGGAATCATGCCAACAGGCTTACCTGCTGCATGGCACGGATAATCTTTAATTTTAATGTCTAAAACAGTGGTTAAGCCACCCAAACCTTGTGCGCCAATGCCCAACGCATTGACTTTTTCGAAGATTTCAATCCGAAGTTCTTCCATTTTGCTTTGTGGGCCACGACGGAGTAATTCGTCCATGTTAATTTCTTCCATGAGCGCTTCTTTGGCAAGCATCATAGCTTTTTCAGCCGTTCCACCAATACCAATCCCGAGCATTCCTGGAGGACACCAACCTGCACCCATTGTCGGTACAGTTTTAAGTACCCAATCGACAATCGAGTCAGATGGATTAAGCATCGCAAGTTTAGATTTATTTTCTGAACCGCCACCTTTGGCTGCAACCGTAATATCCACTTTATTGCCCGGTACGAGCTTGTAGTGAATCACCGCAGGGGTGTTGTCTTTGGTATTTTTACGACCAAACGCGGGGTCTGCCAAAACCGATGCACGAAGTACGTTACTGTTTTCTAAATAACCTTGGCGTACACCTTCGTTAATGGCATCATCTAAGCTCATCGTGAGGTCAAATTTAACATCTAAACCCACTTCAAGGAAAACGTTCACGATTCCTGTATCTTGGCAAATTGGGCGATGTCCTTCTGCACACATGCGTGAGTTAATCAGAATTTGGGCAATCGCATCTTTTGCTGCTTTATTTTCTTCACGGTCATACGCACGGCTCATCGCCTGAATAAAATCTTGCGGATGATAGTATGAAATGAATTGAAGTGCATCCTTGACTGATGTGATCAAGTCGTCTTGTTTGATGATTGTTGTCATAACAAATTTCTCTTGAGCGGGCTGTTAGCTAGCGGGATAAATTATATGACAAAATGGCATTGCTGTGGGTGCTTTTGCAGAGATTTTCAGCAGCGTAATGTGGGTGTTGAAATGAATGAAATAATGAGATGGTCAAATAAACTTAAATAAAAACAGTGTAATTTTAGGAATGTGCGATGAAAACGATTGGTCTGTTAGGTGGCATGAGTTGGGAGTCTTCTGCGTTGTATTATCAAAAAATTAATCAGCACATACACACCCAATTGGGTGGGTTTCATTCTGCCAAGCTTATTTTACTCAGTGTCGACTTTGCTTATATCGAGGAATTACAAAAGCAAGCCTTATGGGAACAAGCAGGGCATTATTTGGCGGAACAAGCGCAAAAGTTAGTGCTGGCTGGGGCAGATTGTATTGTGCTATGTACCAATACTATGCACAAAGTTGCAGCAACAATTGAAGCCACTATTTCAATTCCTTTTTTACATATTGCCGATGCGACAGCGCTGAATATTTTGCAAACTGGATGCAACCGAGTGGGGTTATTAGGTACAGCATTTACCATGGAACAGGATTTTTATCGTGCACGTTTAGAGGAGCAAGGCATTCAAGTTTTGATTCCCAATACGGTGCAACGAAAAGTGGTACATGATGTGATTTATAACGAACTTTGTTTAGGGCAGGTCAATACTGCATCTAAACAACAATATATTGAAATTGTTGAAGACTTAATTACCAAAGGTGCTCAAGGCATCATTTTAGGTTGTACCGAAATTTGTATGCTGATTGGGGATGTCAATTTTTCAGTGCCGACATTTGATACCACTACAATACATGCCCAAGCTGCTGTAAATTTTGCATTAACTGACAAGGTCAAAACGCTCTAGCTGTGTGGGAAGGTGATGCTGTTGCAGTGCGTGTTGTATGTTTTGCAGTTGCCCCATTAGCGCTTGGTTAAAAATTTCAACCAATGCCGATTTTGGCCGATGATTGGCTCGAACAAGGTTTAAGGTAAAGGGAATGGAAAAGCTTAAAGGTCGCCATGCTAAGCCCTGATTGACATAATCGAGCATCACCAACGGATTCACAATCGATATGCCAAGCCCTTGTTGAACTAACTTACAAATGGTATGGGCACTTTGGGTTTCAATTGAAATTTTACGCTGAATATTAGCTTGTGCAAAAATGGCATCAATGTGCTTACGATAGGGATCTTGTGCGCTAAAAGAAATAAATCCCACATCATTAAAATCTTCAAGGTTTAAACAGGCTTTGGCAAGTAAAGGATGTCCTTGCGGTAAAATACACACTTCTTGGCTAGTAAATGTAACTTGTAGCGATGTTCCTGTAGGAATAATTTGGCTCTCGATTAAGCCCAAATGAAACTGTTGTGAGGAAAGCTGACTTTCAATAAAAGGCGATTCAAGCGGGGTCATTGAAATTGAGCTTTGTGGTGCTTGGGCTTTAAAGTCAGCCACAGTTTTTGGCAATATCGTAGTGGCTAAAAAAGGCAAGCAGCAAAGTTGTAATGTACCGAATTGATGTTGCTGAATCTGTTGTGCAGTGTGAATAATCCGTTCTAAGCCAATATGCGATTGCATGACTTCTTCATAGAGGGTAAAAGCCGCTTCGGTTGGGTGGATTTTGGCACTTTTACGCTCAAACAATTGAAAGCCACATACATGTTCAAGGCGAGAAATTTCACGGCTAATGGTTGGTTGAGAGGTAAATAATAACTGTGCTGCTGCGGTAATGCTGCCAGTTTTCATCACCGCTTGGAAAATCTCGATCTGACGATAATCAAACATCGCAATACCATATCAAAAATGAATGAAGTGACTAAAAATAAGTATTTTTAGATATAAGCTGATTTCGCCATACTTTAGTGCATAACGCAATAGACATGATTCACTAGAGGTTTCAATGAGCAATTTAGATTTGAATATTCGATCAGCACAGTTAAGCGATATTGAAGTATTGGCCGATCTGTTTAATCAATATCGGGCATTTTATGGTCAAGCTGAAGATTGTGCTGTGGCACGGCAATTTTTACAGGCACATTTAAACAATGACACCTCACAAATTTATGTGGCAGAAATTGAAAACCAACTGGCTGGTTTTGTGCAGTTGTATCCTTCGTGGTCGTCTTTGTCTATGGGACGAATTTGGCAGATTAATGATTTATTTGTACAGCAAAATTTTCGTCAATTGGGCATCGCTAAAAAATTGATGAATCAAGCGATTGCTTTTGCCAAGCAGCAAGGTGCTGTTTATGTCGGCTTAGAAACAGGCAAAGAAAATTTTGTGGCGCAACGGCTTTATCAACAATTGGGCTTTGAAATTGATTATGAAAATTATCATTTATACTTCACATTTTAAGTATAAATGCTTATTGAAGCAGGGTAAGGGCTAAGGTAAATATTGCCATTGCCCTGTAAGAAGGCACTTTAAGAAAGTGTGTCTGTAATCATGTAAATTGCTAGATTATGAATTATCCGGATTACCCTTTGTGACCATATAAATTAAGGCACAGAAGATAAAGAGGGCAGCAGATAGGCTGCTGACACAAAAATATAAAATACGTTGATAAGTGGTAATGTTGAGCAATTCATTATGAATAATGTAGTTCATAATGCACCATTGCACCAATGAAAATACAATTACAACTAAAGAGCGTCGGCGGACTTCTGGGCGCATTGCCATCATCATTTACCTATTATCAAACAAGCCAAGTATTATGCCATTTTTAAAATTTAATCTCAATGAACAAAAAAATAGCCCGACCGAAGTCGAGCTAAGTGCTTAGCAAAGCATGAACTTATTCAGCTTCTTTTTTCGCTTGTTCACGCACACGAATACCTAAGTCACGTAGTTGATTTGGTTCAACAGGTGCAGGTGCTTGTGTTAATGGACATTCAGCGGTTTTGGTTTTCGGGAATGCAATCACATCACGAATCGACGCAGCGCCAGTCATTAACATGACTAAACGGTCTAAACCAAAGGCTAAACCACCGTGTGGAGGTGCACCATAACGTAATGCATTCAGTAAGAAACTGAATTTTTCTTCAGCTTCTTCTTCAGAAATACCTAAAGCTTCAAAAATTGCTTTTTGCATTTCTAATGTATAAATACGTAACGAACCACCACCAATTTCAGTGCCGTTTAATACCATATCGTAAGCAACAGAAAGAGCTGCACCAGGGTTTACTTTTACTTCTTCTACAGAAGATTTTGGCAATGTGAATGGATGGTGAACTGATGTCCATTTACCATCGTCAGTTTCTTCAAACATTGGGAAGTCAACTACCCAAAGTGGCGCCCACTCAGAAGTTGCAAGGTTTAAATCGTGACCGATTTTAACGCGCAGCGCACCCATTGCATCATTCACAACTTTGGCTTTATCTGCACCAAAGAACACGATGTCGCCGTTTTCAGCGCCAACACGTTTAAGAAGGTCAAGCACGATTGGTTCGATGAACTTTACGATTGGCGATTGTAAGCCTTCAATGCCTTTTTCAAGCTCATTAACTTTAATGTACGCCAAGCCTTTTGCACCATAGATACCAACAAATTTGGTATATTCGTCAATTGCAGAACGCGGCAATGCACCTGCGCCCGGTACACGAAGTGCTACAATACGACCTTTAGGGTCTTTTGCAGGGCCAGCAAAGACTTTAAATTCAACGTCTTGCATAAGGTCTGCAACATCAACCAATTTTAATGGAATACGCATGTCTGGTTTATCAGACGCATAATCACGCATTGCATCGGCATAGGTCATGCGGTCGAATTTATCGAACTTCACACCAAGCAAATCGTTAAATAATTTAACGGTCATGCCTTCCATCAAATCCATAATGTCATCATCATTTAAGAATGATGTTTCAATGTCGATTTGGGTAAATTCAGGCTGACGATCCGCACGTAAATCTTCGTCACGGAAACATTTTGCAATTTGGTAATAACGATCAATACCACCTACCATCAACAATTGTTTGAATAATTGTGGTGATTGTGGAAGTGCGTAAAAACTACCATTTTGAACACGGCTTGGGACTAAATAGTCACGCGCACCTTCAGGTGTTGCACGGGTCAAAATTGGTGTTTCAACGTCTAAGAAACCGTTATCGTCTAAATAGTTACGAATTAACGTGGTCGCTTTAGAACGTAAACGTAAACGCTCTAACATTTCTGGACGGCGAATATCTAAGAAACGGAATTTTAAACGGTGTTCTTCAGAAACATTGATATTGTCGTCATTTAATGGGAATGGCGGCGTTTCAGATTGTGCGAGAACTTCAATTTCTTTGCCTAAAACCTCAATTTGACCACTCACCATATTGGCATTTTCGGTGCCTTCATAGCGACGACGAACACGACCTGTGATTTTAAGGACAAATTCTGAACGTACTTTGTCGGCAGTTGCAAATGCTTCTGGGGTATCTGGGTCGATAACCACTTGAACGAGACCATCGCGGTCACGCATGTCTAGGAAAATTACACCACCGTGGTCACGGCGACGGTGTACCCATCCGCAAAGTGTTACGGTTTGGTCAATTTGGGCTTCTGTTAAAGAGCCGCAGTAATGAGTTCGCATCATAATTTTAAAAATCCAAACTATATTGGCTGTAAGGGCGTATACGTAAACAGCGTACCGCAAGTGAATCGAAGATTATGCCTTTTTCAATCTATTCGCTCAAGGTTTAGTTCAAAAAACTCAATAAAAGCCGACTGTTCGCTGCCATTATTGATTGTGCTTTTGAAAGTTGCCTTTGCTTGCAATGAAACGTGGCACTTAAAAAGGATTTTTGTTGAATGATTCATGTTGGAGTCATGACGAAAGTTCTTGTATCTGTATCACATTGTTATGTTATATTATAACCATTGGTTTTCTTGAGTATGTGCCGATGGCAAATTTGAAGCAATATTGGATTCTTTCTTTACTGGCATGTTCTGTGCAACAAGTTATGGCAGCGCAAGTAGATTCTACAGATACGGTAAGCTTGCCGACCTTATCTTTTCATGCGGTTGCAGCAAAGCCTGAGTCGACACAGATTTTGACACAGCAACAATTGCTTCAAGGTGGCAGTACGATTGGGAATGCATTAAATGGTTTAGCCGGCATTTACTCTGCACAATATACTGGCGGTGTCAGCCGTCCTGTTATGCGTGGGCAAGATGGTGCGCGCGTTAAAATCACCCAAAACGGCGGCGATGCACTCGATGTTTCATCAGTTTCTCCAGATCATGCAGTCACGGTCGATCCAAATTCTGCAGACAAAATTGAAGTGCTGACCGGCCCTGAAACCTTAATGTATGGTGCAGGTTCTGTAGGTGGCTTGGTGAATGTGGAAGATCATAAAATCCCGACCAAAATGCCAGATAACGGTTATGAAGGACGTGTTGGCGTGCGTTATAACACGGGCGATGATGGTTTGATTTATTCAGGCGATACCACTATTGGTTTAGGTAGCCAAGTTGCATTAAATGTAGGTGGTTTAAAACGAGATGCAAACGACTACATTTTGCCGCGCGATTTACAACAAACAGACTCACGTCGTGAAAACAGTACCTTTGCCGACTCTAAAGATTATCATGCGGGGCTGTCATGGATTTACGACCGTGGTTTTACTGGTATTTCGTTTAGCCAACGCCATGATCAATACGGTATTCCGGGGGATGTGGATTCAGCTTGGGAACCGGATCAGCAGATGAAGTTAAGTATTCCTGTGCAACTTGATGACGATGAAGCTGAAAGTTCATCTTGGATTAATTTAAAGCAAAAACGTTATGATTTTAAAACCCAATTGGATAATCCATTTGCAGGGTTTAGTCGAATAACCGCACAGGCCAATCGTACAACCTATCAACATGCCGAAATGGATGGTGATACACCTGCAACGCTCTTTCATAGTACTGGCACAGATGCCCGTATTGTCCTCGATAATAATCCGTGGGCAGGTTGGAATGGGCAGTTCGGATTGCAATATACCAGTCAGGCATTAAGCATTGACGGTGAAGAAGCCTTAATGGCAGCAACCAATAGCAAGCGTTATAGTCTGTTTGGCTTACAGCAAAAACAATTTGGCGATGTCACGGCAAAAGTTTCGACACGTATCGATCAGCAAGAAATCACTGTCGATTCAGACCAGAAGAACTTTAACGGTACAGCGTATTCTGCCGCAGGTGAATTGGCTTGGGAATTTGTGCCGAACCATAAACTAACCTTTGATGTATCGCATCAAGAACGTTTACCTTTGGCGCAAGAACTTTATTCTAATGGCGGTTTACATGGCCCAACCAAAAGTTTCGAATTTGGTAACGACTCGCTTAGCGCAGAAAAATCGAATAACGTCAGTTTAGGGGTTCATGGCGATCAAGATGCGCTGCATTATAACCTAAGCATTTATCATAATTGGTTTGATAACTTTATTTACGCCAACACAATCGATCAAAAAGGTGATTTCCGTTCGGTGTATTATCAACAAACTGCGGCGCGTTTTTATGGTGCAGATGCCGATGTGAGTTACCAATTTACGCCAGTGTGGAATGTCGGTGTGTTTGGTGATTATGTTCGTGGAAAATTAGAGGGTAACGGTAACGCACCGCGTGTGCCGGGTGGTCGTGTTGGAACACGCATTAATGCCAACTTTGCCGATGGTTATAATCTAAATGCTGAATATTCACATGTGTTTAATCAAGCAGATATTGCCGATTATGAAACAGCGACCCAAGGCTATAATATGCTTAATTTGGGCTTCGGGTATAAAGGAGTGATCAATGCAAAAACTGGATATAATCTTTATCTGAAAGCCAATAACCTGCTCGATGCCAAAGTTTATCAACATGAATCATTCTTAGCCAATGTGCCACAAATGGGGCGTAATTTGACGGTGGGTGTTGATTTTAACTTTTAAAATTGATGTGTTTTACAGTGGTGATGAGCTTCATCACCAAATTCAACTTGAAAAAATGAGACAAAAAACCTAGCCTGAGTCTATTCGGTTAGGTTTTTATCTATATGTTTCAACGATTACATAAAAAATTAAATTGGTCAAAACGTCGTTATTTAGGCTTAGTTATTGGCGCGTTGATGGTTGGCTATATTGGCTCGGCGGTGTATCAAACAGTGAAACCCTTACCGCAAGGTTTAGACTTTGCAGGGAAACTGCGCCCAACGCAGGTGCAATTTATCAGTGATCAAACCTATGTAGATGCACAGGGCAAACAGCAGCTTAATCAGCATATTTTTGATCAAATGTTATCGTTAATTCAGCAAGCCAAGCAAACCATTGTGTTAGATCAATTCTTATTTAATGCCGAAGTGGGCAATTCTAAACAACAGCACCGTGCGTTGATGCAGCAATTGGTCGATGCCTTAGTGCAAAAACGTCAGCAAAATCCCAATATTCAGATTGATTTTATTACCGATCCGATTAATTCGATGTATGGTGGCATTGCACCTGAGCAGTATCGAAAATTACAGCAGGCTGGGGTTAATTTAATTGAAAGTAATTTATTGCCGTTACGCGCATCGAATCCAGTTTGGTCGGGTTTTTGGTATTTGTGCTGTCAGGACATTAAAAATAACCCTGAATCAGGGTGGTTGCCGAATCCGGTTGGGCAAGGCAAAGTCAGTCTGCGCAGCTATTTAGCACTACTGAATTTTAAAGCCAATCATCGTAAAACTTTGGTGGTCGATACCGATGACGGTTGGAAAGCATTGGTTTCATCGATGAATCCGCACGATGGAAGCTCACGGCATGACAACGTGGCGTTATTAATTTCAGGGCAAACCGCAGTGGATGTTTTAAATAGTGAACAGCCTGTGGCAAACATGTCCAAAGCCGATAATTTTCCAACGGTGATTGTTGGCGATACGCCTGCAAATCCAACGCTGCCACAAGCGCAAGTGCTGACAGAACAAGCCATTTATCGTACAGCTTTACAGATGATTGAACAGGCTAAGCCATCCGATCAGCTTAATTTAGCCATGTTTTATTTGTCTGAACGCAACATTATTAATGCACTAAAACAGGCGAAACAACGCGGTGTTGTGGTTCAAGTGCTCCTTGACCCGAATAAAGATGCGTTTGGTCGGCAAAAAAATGGTATTCCAAATCGCCAAGTCGCATCGGAGTTAGATAAAGCAGGTGTGAATGTGCGTTGGTGTGACACGCAAGGTGAGCAGTGCCACAGTAAAATGTTGCTTAAAATTGGTAAAACCAACAGTGAATTATTGTTGGGTTCTGCCAATTTTACCGCGCGTAATTTAAAAAATTATAATTTAGAAACTGATGTGCATGTGCTAGGTGCATCCACAGGCGCAGTTTTTAAGGACGCAGCGCAATATTTTAATACGGCATGGTTGAACTTAAATGGTCGCCAAATGAGTGTGGATTATGCCAAATATGCCGATGAGTCCACATTTAAATATTGGATGTATCGCTTTATGGAATGGTCGGGGATCTCGACTTTTTAAATGCTTAAATGTGAATAAAGCACCTTGACGCATCAAGGTGCTTGTTTATACCGTTTAATCTAGGTGCTTAGCGATCAGGTGAAATAAGTTGATCCAAGGCTTTATCATCTAATTGATCTAATTCAGTTAAATCGGTTTGAATTTTCCACTGTGCCTCATCGGCAACAGGGTTTGGCAAACGTCCCTCTAACCAATCACAAATCACATCGGGTGAAAAATCGGCGTGATTGCATTGAATCACCCATGCTAAAAATTCTTGTGGACCACCGTTCATATACGGTGGGGGAGATACTGGAAAAAATTGCGTTGGTAAACGCTCATTGGTCGATAAGTAATTCAGCACATGCCCGAGTTCTTGCACCGTTTGCCATGCCAAAGCATGTTCGGTATTGATATGAAATTTAAACCACCATGCATTTTTACCATCTGTGCCATGCGCCACAATGCCATGCGCTTGAACGCTTGGAACGTTGCTAAAAAATTGAGATAAGCGTTCAAAGCTAAGTTCAGACATTGATTTTTCCTTTACTAGTTTAGTCATTATGTCTGGCATAGTTTAATTCAAATCTAGCAAGATCGCTTATGCCAATTCATCATCTTGAGGTTGCAGTTTTTTGCTGTTCGCTTCATTTTTTTCTTTAATGGCAGATGGATAATGCCAAGATGCATAGCGCACAATAAGAATTGCCACGGCCAAAATTAAAATTGAGCCTGTGACAATCAATAAATCGAGTGAAGCTTTATGGTCGTGTTGAATGACAGAAATGAGTAGTCGCGTTAGTGCGGTAATTGCTACATAAATCAAGAATCTTACAGGCATATGATTGGTTTTAAAATAAATTCCAACCATCGCACCGAGTTCTAAATAAATAAAAAGTAGCAGAATGTCGTCAATACTGGCATAGTTTTTTTCGGTAAAAATATCGAAAGTGGTATGTGCCGCAGACCAAGCAATCATACAGCCAATAATAAACAGTGCCAAATAATGAAAAGCTTCTACCGCTAAGTTGCCAAGGTGGTCTAAGTTTTGCTGTAATTTGTGGAATTTATCTTTAGAATCAGACATCTGTCATATACTTATGTGGCTGAGATTAAGTATTCATCATGCCTGAAAAATTATCATTAAGTAAAGTTAAATTCTGAAGAAAGCTATAAATAAAAAAGCTGAATCATGCTGATTCAGCCTGTCTTAGAAAGAGGATAGTTTAATTTTGTGCAGTAAAATAGTCGGCACTAAATTGCATAATGGTGTCTGAACCTGTTCGAATTCGGGTAAAACGTGCCATTAAATCAGGTAAAATTTTCTCGCAATAATAATGAGCCAAATGAATTTTATTTTCATAAAACTCGTCATTTTGCGCGTGTGCGGCTTTGGCAATACGGCTAAACATATAGGCAAAACTGAGTAGACCAAGCGCATGTAAGTAATCTACTGCCACGCCATTGGCAAAGTCGGGATTGTCTTGTGCTTGTTCTAAAATAAATTGGGTGATGGCTTCGACTTCGGTGCATGCATCTAAGGTACAGTCTTTTAAATACTCAAGTTCAACGCCTAAATCTTGGACGAAGCTACGAATTTCGGCAGTATATTCAAATAAAGACACACCTTTATCTTTAATGACTTTCCGGCCAATTAAATCTTGCGATTGTACGCCGTTGGTGCCTTCGTAAATTTGCGCAATGCGTAAATCACGCACACACTGTTCCATGCCCCATTCGGCAATATAACCATGTCCACCAAAGCACATTTGTGCATCAATCACGGCATTAAAAGCGGTATCGGTTAAAAAGGCTTTGGCAACGGGGGTGAGGAGCGCGACACGGTGATTGGCTTTTTTCACCATTTCGGCATCATCTACAAATTTGGTAATGTCGAGCTGTTGTCCAACATAAACCGCAAATGCACGTGAAGCTTCATTGTTGGCACGGGCATTGAGTAACATACGGCGCACATCGCCATGCACTAAAATGCTGTCGGCAGGTTTTTCGGGCTGTTGTACACCTACCGCACTGCGACCTTGTAGGCGGTCAGTGGCATATTGCGCAGCATTTTGGTAGGCAAATTCAGATGCGCCAAGTCCTTGAATACCCATAGATAAACGCTCGTAATTCATCATTACAAACATGGCAGCAAGGCCTTCATTTTCTTTCCCCACCAAGAAGCCTTTTGCGCCATCAAAGTTAAGCACACAGGTTGCAGAGGCTTTAATGCCCATTTTATGTTCAATCGAGCCTGCGCTGACAGGATTTCGCTCGCCCAATGAACCATCGGCATTCACTAAAAATTTAGGCACAATAAACAGTGAAATACCACGAGAACCTGCGGGCGCATTTGGTGTTTTGGCAAGCACTAAATGAATGATGTTTTCCGATAAATCGTGTTCGCCACCGGTAATAAAGATTTTAGTCCCTGTAATGTTGTAACTGCCATCATCATTCGGTTCTGCCTTGGTTTTAATAATGCCTAAGTCAGTCCCTGCATGAGGTTCAGTTAAACACATGGTGCCTGTCCATTCACCCGAATAAATTTTAGGTAAATAGGTTTGTTTTTGTTGTTCAGAGGCATAGCTGTTGAGTGCCATACCTGCACCCACCGAAAGCAGGGGGTACAGCATAAATGCAGGACTGGTTGCAAAAATCATTTCATCGGCCAGAACCGTGAGCATTTTCGGCATATTTTGTCCGCCCCAACGCTCATCTGCACCTAAACCAATCCAACCGCCTTCTGCATATTGATTAAATGCTTGTTTATAACCTGCGGGGGTTGTGACCTTGCCATCGGCAAAACGTGCGCCTTCTTCATCGCCTGAACGATTGATTGGAAGCGTGACATTCTTCGCAAATTTTGCCATTTCCTCTAAAATTGCCTCAGCCGTTGCTGCATCAATATGCTGCAATTGTGGATGGCTTTGCCAAAAGGGTTCTGCGTTAAAAACTTCATTTAAAATGAAGCGCATATCTTTGAGTGGGGCATTGTAGATTGGCATGGAAGGTCACCTTTTATTATCTGTCCGTGAAGCTTTAAAGTACTGTTGTGACTTGAGTCTATTGTTGGCTATAACGCCCTTAAGCTTGCTATATTTGCAAACTTAAGGGAAGTTTGTTTTAGAATACAAAGTCTTCGGCATCAAGTTGCATTAATGGCGCTAAACCACCAGCAATAACCTCTGCATGTGAATGGGTTCTTGGTAAGATTTTTTTGAAATAAAACTCGGCAGTTTTAAGTTTCGCTTGGTAGAACGCAGTTTCGGTTGTGCCTTCAGCCAATTTTTGTGTAGCGACCTCGGCCATCCGCGCCCATAAATAAGCCAAAGTAACATAACCTGCAACGAATAAATAATCGACAGCAGCCGCACCGACTTCATCAGGATTGCTTTGTGCACGCTCGGCAATTTTGTTGGTTAAGTCGCCCCATTGTTTGAGGTATTGCCCCAACGTGTTGCTATAAAAACTTAACTCAGGATGCGCTGCATTTTCTTGGATAAATGCCATTATGACTTTACTAAAATCTTTAAGCAGCTCGCCCTTGCTTTGCAAAATCTTACGACCCAATAAGTCTAATGCTTGAATTTCTGTGGTGCCTTCATATAAGCAAGCAATGCGGGTGTCACGCACAATTTGCTCCATACCATGCTCTGAAATAAAGCCATGTCCACCAAACACTTGTACGCCTTTATTGGCCGCTTCATAGCCTGTTTCAGTTAAGAAGGCTTTGGCAATTGGCGTGAGCAATGACAACATGTTGTCGGCACTGTGTTGTTCAGCTTCGGTTGCACCGCGCTCAACGCTGTCGGCATAAAAAGATAACCAATACACCAAGGCACGCCCACCTTCAGCAAATGCTTTTTGAGTAAGTAGCATATTGCGTACCGCGGGATGCACAATAATGGCATCGGCATCTTTTTCTGGATTTTTCACGCCAGACAGTGAACGCATTGCTAAGCGCTCTTTGGCATAGCTGAGTGCACCTTGAAAAGATGATTCAGATGCAGCCAAACCTTGTACTGCTGTACCAATACGCGCCGTGTTCATAAAGGTGAACATGCAGTTTAAGCCGCGGTTTTCAGGCCCAATTAAATAGCCTTGTGCTTTATCGAAATTGAGTACGCAGGTGGCATTACCATGAATACCCATTTTGTGTTCAATTGAACCGCAGTGAACCGCATTGCGCTCGCCTAAAGAGCCATCGGCATTGACTAAAAATTTTGGTACAATAAATAGTGAAATCCCTTTGGTACCTTTAGGTGCATTTGGCAAGCGTGCTAATACAATGTGGATGATGTTTTCAGCCATATCGTGCTCACCCGCCGAGATAAAAATTTTCTCGCCCGAAATGGCATAACTACCATCGGCATTTGGCTCGGCTTTAGAGCGAATAATGCCTAAGTCTGAACCCGCATGAGATTCAGTTAAGCACATAGTACCCGTCCATTCACCAGACACTAATTTGGGTAAATAGACGTCTTTTTGTTGTTCTGAACCATGATGCTCAATAGTACGTACTGCACCGTGAGACAAGCCCGGATACATGCCCCATGCCCAGTTAGCACTGCCAACCATTTCGGAAATTACGACACCTAACGAGTTGGGTAAGGCTTGTCCGCCGTATTGTTCATCGGCTGCTAAAGAAGGAAAGCCAAGTTCAATATATTTTTGATACGCTTCTTTAAAACCAGTGGGTGTGGTTACAACACCATTGTCCCATTTACAACCTTCACGGTCGCCAATGGCATTTAAGGGTGATAATTCATTTTCACAAAAGTCAGCTGCTGCTTCTAAATATTGGTCAATTAATTCGCGATTCACAATGTCTTGAAATGCAGGCAGTGCAGCATAATGCTGTTCAGCATTGAATAATTCATGTAAGACAAACTGCATATCGCGTAAGGGTGCTTTATATTGTGGCATGTTTGCTTCCTCTTGCTCTGGTTTTTATCACCAGTTTACTATCCTAATAATGGGGTGTATGTGTATCCATTACACCGCTTTTATCTTCACATCGTGCTACAACTGCTGCTTGCGAACAAGGGTCAAGACGTTGTTTCTGTGTGACTGTAAAGTCAAAAAAAATAAGTGGTTCACATTTAAGTTTTTAATCATGTTCAATATTTTGAATAATCAAAACAAAGTTTGGGTCAATTCTATTTTTTGAAAAAGAAAAAAACTGACTCTGATTAAGGAAAAGCGACTTTTGCTTTAAGCTAAAATTACGATGCTGTGGCAGGTGCGATAGTTGTTGCAGGTGGCGGTGGTAGACGACGATCTTTCATTTGGTGGTCGGGGTGGAAGCGTAATTCACACGTACCCAAAATGCTCTAGTCTTTGATGGTTGTTCAGGGCGACTTGTCGCAGACTGACATACCCTAAGTGTTCCCATACCCAATAAGACTGCACTGACAAAGGCAATTTTACTGAGTGCATTCATCGATTTTCTTTGCTTGTGTTGGTTGGAATTTGCACGGTAACTGTAACCAATCAACATGAAGGAACAATGGAGAGTTTTTTTATTGAATCTTGATTACAATAAACATGAAAATATTGCTTGTTGAGGCTGAGGTCTTATTTTGAATCGTCATCGTTTTCCTATCGCTTTGCGCCTATTTCTGACGGTGCTGTTTACCAGTGTGGTGACGATTACCATTAGTTTGGGCGTTTTTCAGTGGACGATGAAAGAGAACTTTTCCAAATATGTTGCTGATGTTGAAATGCAAAAATTGGATCATCTTGCCGATAACTTAGCCGGCATTTATAGTTTGTATCATGATTGGGGGAATGCCATTCAAGCACAAATGTTGCAAATTGAAGGCACGCCTGATCCTAATGATTTTGATCATTTATCACATATGTGGTTACGTCGCCAATACGATATTGCCTTGCAGCAGCGTTATTTTAAAGATAACACCATGTTGAATGTTCCGACGGGTTTAGATCAGAAACGTAATGTTAAAAAAACGGGTTTAACTGAAAAAGAAATTCAAGAAGTTCAGCAAGATTTACCATCAGAATATCAACCATTTGAAGGGCTTACCTTTCCATTAAATCGTGATCAGGCGATGTGGGCACGGGATAGTAAAAATTCGAATTCTGAGCTGCTCGGTAAGCGTTTTATGCCTGTGCCAGATAAGCTCGGTTTAAGTGATCGGTTGGCACTTTATGATGTAGAAAAGCATTTGATAGTGGGGGTTCCTGCCAATGGCGAGGTCTCATTTCGGCCTATTTTAGTCAATCAAAAATTGGTTGGCTATTTGGGTCTAAAACCTGTTTTAGATGAAAAAGATGTCTTAAGCATTAATTTCTTTAGTAATCAAAAAAGATTGTTACTGTTAATTTATGCCGTTACTGTTTTGGCGAGTTTAATTTTAGCGTTGTGGTTGGCGCATTCGTTTAGAAAGCCGATTCATCGTTTGTTACTTGCTAGTTTGGAACTCACCCAAGGTAATTATCAATATCAAGTGAAAGTGAAGCGAAATGATGAGTTAGGCGACTTAGCCAAGCAAATTAATCAATTGGCGACAATTTTACATCAACATGAACAGTCACGTCGTCAATGGGTGGCTGATACTTCACATGAACTAAAAACACCGCTTGCGGTCTTGCAAGCACAAATTGAGGCGATGCAAGATGGAATTCGGAAGGCGTGTCCTGAGCATTTGGCTGCGATGATGCGTCAAATTAGTAGTTTGAAAAAATTGACACAAGATTTGGGTGACTTAGCACAAGTTGAAGCACAACAGTTGAGCTTTTATTTTACCGAAGTTGACCCGTGGCAAGTCGTTGTACAGGAAGTAGAAAATTTCCATCCTAACTTTGTGCAGGCACAATTGTCAGTTCAGGTGACAGGTACAGGGGCGATTTTGTCTTTAGATATTGATCGCTTCAAACAAATTATTGTTAATTTAATTGGCAATAGCATTCGTTATACCGAATCCGATGGCAAAGTACATATTCATACTTTACAGGATGAACAGCAATGGACACTTTATATTGATGATAGTCCTTTGGGCTTAAGCGATGAACAACTGCAACATTTAGGTGAGCGTTTTTATCGGGTGGATAACTCAAGAACCCGTAGTACAGGCGGCACAGGTTTGGGGCTTGCACTTTCGGTGAAAATTGCCAAAATTTTAGGTGGAACGCTGCATTTTGAGCATTCTCCACTTGGCGGCTTACGCTGTATTTTAACTTTTCCAAAAATGGTCGGGAAGTAAACAATGAAACATATTATTTTGGTGGAAGATGAAGTCGAACTCGCAGGCTTAGTCAAAGACTATTTAGAAGCGGCAGGCTATGAAGTCAGTATGTTTCATGATGGTCAAGAAGCCTATAACTGCTTTTTGCAGCGTAAGCCGAGTTTAATGATTTTAGATTTAATGGTGCCACGTATGGATGGTTTAACCATTTGTCGTAAAGTTCGTGAACAGTCGGATGTACCAATTATTATGGTCACAGCTCGGACGGAGGAAATTGACCGTGTGCTTGGCTTGAATATGGGCGCAGATGATTACGTCTGTAAACCTTTTAGTCCCAAAGAGTTGGTAGCACGTGTGCAAGCAGTGTTACGCCGTTTAGAACGTAAGGCTGATCCTGAGCAAGAAACGGGGGCATTTCGCATTGATAAATCTCAGCAACGCATTTGGTATAAACAAAAAGCCTTAAATTTGACCCCAACAGAATTTCGTTTATTAGAATTATTTTTGGAACATTTGGGACAGGTTTATTCACGGACGCAATTGTTAGACCATATTAATCCTGACAGTTTTGATGTTGCCGACCGTGTGATTGACAGTCACATTAAAAATTTGCGCCGTAAAATTATCGAAACGGTGGAAGGCTCTGCACATCATGAATGGATTCAAGCGGTGTATGGCGTGGGTTATCGTTTTGAATATCCTGAAGAATAAAAGCTAAAAGTGGTTCTGAACAATCACATTTTATTCACTATTGCTCATGCAGTTTCTGTGTATTGCAGCTAATGCTCGTAATTAGCTGCAAACGCATTTTTTGTGCTTTATTCAGCTTATCAACCACTAACTGATAGGACGCTGTGACCAAATCTTCAATGAGTGCCGCATCGATTTTTGGGCCTTCAAAAATTGAGATCCAGTGTTTTTTATTCATATGATAACCAGCTTTAATAGAAGGGTAGAGTTCTTTAAGCTCATCCCTTTGATTTGGGTTTATTTTCAAATTGATAAATTTCTGTTGCTGCACTTCGCCGGTTAGCAAAAACATTTTATCGAACACTTTAACCACATCACATTGTGGGCCAAAGGGTTGTGATAGATGGGTTTCAGGTAGCATTAGTGCCACTTTTATCGCCAAAGCTTGAATGTCTACGGCATGCATATGTGTTCTCTAGTTAGGATTAGGGATAAATTTCAATCACAGTGCCATCGCGAACCAATTGCCAAATTTCATCAATATCCCGATTTGAAACGGCAATACAGCCCCATGTCCAATCTGCGTGGGGCAAATAGCTATAAAGTGCAGACCAACGTGCTAATTGTTGCTTTGTGGCAGAACCATGAATCATGATATTTCCACCGGGCGAACGCTTAAGCGCCTGTGCAGCGAAGGTGTCGGCTGTGTTCGGATAAGAAATATGTAGTGATTTATAAAATGCACTTTTAGGGTTGCGCCAATCAATTTCATAATGTCCTTCAGGCGTTTTGCCATCACCTTCTTCAACTTTGTGTCCAATCGGATTAAAACCCAGCCGCATAGGATAACGCGTAATCATTTCTTGATGGTGAAATAATTGCAGCTCTCTTTTGGACTTATAGACTTTAATGGTTGAAATAGGCGTTGTGGCATTAATGTGTTGGATTTGTTGTGCTGAAAGCGGCGTATGCAGCGCACTTCGCGCGGTTGGTAAGAATTTTCCATATTTAACATAGCAAGCCATGAGGACGACAAATAAAACCAGTGTTATGAACAAAATAGTTGTACGTGTTTTCATCACAGTATCTCAATTAAGATTGATTTAATTTTAATCGTTTTGAGGCTTTCTTGTATATTTGTGCCTGCTAAAAATCTATCCTGTGGATAAAAACAAGTTTATCCACAGAAAATGGGGGTAAAAGTACTTTACTTTTATCCATTAAGAAGAACAACTCACCGCAATTTCAGCTTGATCACTGGCCAGTGGTGCTAAGTCTTCAGCACGTTCGAGTGGATGCTGGCTAAACGGTGTGGCAAGCAGTTGAAATAAACGATCGACTTCAGAAAAATCATCATTCTCGGCAGCTTCAATAGCACGTTGTGCCATGTGATTACGCAATACATAACGTGGGTTGTGCTGTTGCATTGTGGTTTGTAGTTGCTCTAAATCTTGATTTTCACGCAGTGCGTGGTACTGTGCTAAAAATTGGTCGAACTGATGTAGATTCAAACAATCATCACGTAGTTTTTGATAGTCTTGCTGTTGCAAGCGTAAAAAACTTTGCGTGTAATCAAGTTGTTCGCTTTGTAAAATTCTTAGAAATTGCATCGCACAATCAAAGCTTTCTGATGTGTCAGGCAAGCCCATTTTGTTATTTAAACCTTGCTGATAATGTGCCAAGAAGGTTGGCTCATATTGTTCAAGTGCGCTGGCTAAATCTTGCTTGAATTGTTCTTTTTCTTCAGCTTTAGCTAAAGGCATTAAATTGTTGAGCCACATCCATAAATTCCAATGTCCAATGCTTGGTTGGTTTTGGTAGCTATAACGCCCCTGAGCATCGGAGTGGTTATTAATCCAATTAGGACGAAAACGCTCCATAAAACCAAAGGGGCCAAAGTCGAGGGTTGAACCTGTAATATTTAAATTATCGGTATTCATCACCCCATGTGCAAAACCGACCAGTTGCCAGTTGGCAATCATGATTGCTGTTCGGGTAATCACCTGTTGGGCAAAGGCCAAAATCGGTTGTTCTTCGGTTAAGCATTCAGGGAAATGCCACTCAATACATTTTTGAGTGAAATCTGCCAATTGTTCGGGCGCATATTGGTTGATCCACTCGAAATGCCCTAAGCGGATATGGCTGTCTGCGGTGCGCAGCAACATTGCACCAAATTCAGCACGTTCACGCTGTACTTTTTGGCTGGAACTGGTAAATCCAATGGCATTACTTGAGGCAATCCCCAACGCATTTAAGGCGTGACCTGCTAAATATTCACGAATGACTGAACGCAGCACCGCGCGGCCATCGCCCATCCGTGAATAGGGGGTTTTGCCTGCACCTTTTAGGTGTAAGTCGATGATTTGTCCGTGTTGGTTTTGGACTTGGGCAATCAGTAAACCACGCCCATCGCCCAATTGACCTGCCCATTGCCCAAATTGATGCCCTGCATAAACCATCGCTAACGGTTCAAAGTCGTTAAGGGTTTGTTGTCCACTGCACAGTGCCACCCAATTGTCTTTTTCTGCCTCACTCCATTGCAGAGTATTTGCCAAAGCGGCATTAAAATGTCCCGCCTTTGCGCCGTGTAATGAGCTAGGCTGCTGCTGATGATATAACTTGGAATTTAACTTGGGATAACGCGAATTTAAGATCATACCAATCGACAAATACGGAGGATATTTCACTATAACAAAATTTGCTTTAAATCCTAAACCTAGAATGTGAGCATAATAAAAATCAGCCATCGAAATGACTGATTGAAATGAGTGTTGTAGATGATTATTTCATGAGCTCTTGGAACTTACTGCGCAACTTGAGTAATTTTGGCGGAATGGCAAAATTACAAAAGCCTTGCGTTGGATTCTTGGCATAATAATTTTGATGATATTCCTCGGCGGCGAAGAAGGTTGGGCGTGGACTTAATTCAGTCACAATATTTAAGCCATCTGCTTTAAGTTCATCAACAAATGCTTGTGCTTGTTGCTGTTGGGTTACATCGTCATAATAAATGACCGAACGATATTGTGTCCCAATGTCATTGCCTTGGCGGTTGAGTGTGGTTGGGTCATGTGTTGCAAAAAACACACCAAGTAAATCTGAATATGAAATTTGTGTTTCATCAAAGTCGATTAAAACCACTTCTGCATGTTCAGTTTTGCCTGTACAAACAGCTTCGTAAGTTGGATTTTGGGTGAGTCCACCTGCATAACCACTTGTGACCTTATTTACGCCGCGCAATTCTAAAAAAACCGATTCGACACACCAAAAACAGCCGCCGCCAAATAGAGCTTGTTGCATAAGAGAGATCCTTATCGGTGAATGATTATGAAGTAATAACCATGTAAGTTGGTGACGATGGCAATATAATTCAACTATAAAGCGAGGTTTTATCTGATTTTGTCAATTTTTGTGGTGTTTCAGCACTCTTTTTTTGGATTTTTTATATCAGCAGGTTATGTCGTAAAAAAGGGCATTTGAAAAAATGCCCTTGCAGTAAATGTACTCAATGAGACGTTAAACACGCTCATAACGTGCAAATTCAAATTGAATTTGCGTGTTTTCATCTTGCTGCATTTCACTGGTGGTCTTTTTAAACTGAGCCGGAATTTCAGGATAAAAAGCATCACCTTGTACGTCTAAGTCGACATGGGTGATTTCTAAACGGTCTGTAATATCAAGCGTTTGCTTAAAAATTTCACCACCACCAATAATAAAAATGCTCTGTGGTTTTTCACTGGCTTTGACATCTGCAACAGCTTGGTTTAGTGCATCTTCAATGTTGTGTGCGACTTTTGCTGTAGTAAACTGCCATGATAAGTCACGGGTAATGACCCAATTGACCCGTTTAGGTAAGGTTCGACCCATTGATTCTAAGGTTTTTCGACCCATGACCACCACACCGCCTTGGGTAATCGCTTTAAAGTGTTTTAAATCGGCAGGGATGTGCCACGGCAAAGCATTACCTTGACCAATACAATGTTTGCGATCGATTGCGACCACATGAACCACTTCTAAACCTTGAAAACTCATACTGCCACCGCTGCTTTAATGGTTGGATGAGACTGATAGTCGACAATTTCGATATCTTCAAATTTAAAGTCGAACAGGTCGTGAATGTCTGAATTGAGTTTAAGCTGACACAGTGGAAGCGGTTCACGGGTTAATTGTAATTGCGCTTGTTCGAAGTGGTTGGCATATAAATGCGTGTCGCCACCTGTCCAAACAAAGTCGCCTACGCCAAGTCCACACACTTGTGCAATCATGTGAGTAAGTAGGGCATAACTGGCAATATTAAACGGCACGCCTAAAAACACATCGGCGCTGCGTTGGTACAATTGGCATGACAATTTGCCATCTTGCACAAAAAATTGGAATAAAGTATGGCAAGGTGGTAAGGCTACTTGTCCTGCTTCATTAGGGTTCCAACCCGACACGATTAAACGGCGAGAATTTGGATTGGTTTTAATTTCATTGATCAGCCATGCAATTTGGTCAAAGCCATCTTGGTTATAGCTGCCATCTGCATTTTGACTCGCGCCAAAATTACGCCATTGATGACCATAAATAGGTCCAAGTTCACCTTCAGGGCGGCCAAAACGCGCAGTTTGGTCGGCGGTTGCCCATTCATCCCAAATTCGGACTTGGTGGTCTTTTAAATATTGAACGTGGGTATCACCTTTTAAGAACCATAACAGTTCAATCACAATTGAACGGAAATGAACTTTTTTGGTGGTGAGTAAAGGGAAACCTTTAGACAGGTCAAAGCGCATTTGATGACCGAATACTGAACGTGTACCTGTTCCTGTGCGGTCGCCTTTGTCGCCGCCGTTGTCGAGGATATGTTGTAGAAGGTCTAAATAAGTGCGCATAAAACTCTCTAAATGTAGAACAAAAATAACCGCATCTTACAGGCAAAAGCAAGGATCGATGGGGCAGCTATCATAACAGATTTACGCTATGTGTCCGTAGTTGAATTAATGCCGTTTGCTACGATACTGCAACGTCAGTACTAAAATGAAACCTAAAAAAGCAAAGCCAATATACTGGCCAAAGTAAATGAAGCGATTATTTCCTGAATAAAAATAAGTCACTAGCATAAGGCCAATAAAGGGCAGCAACAGTAGAACATCGCCAAGCCACGCAGGTTGATGATCTAAAAACCGTTGCCGTGCTTCTTTAAAAAAATGTAAGCAGATGCCTAATGCTAAACTACTCAAAATTGCAATTTGAGGGGCTTGCGCTTGTTTGGATAAGATGACAATGCACACGCAGGCAGCGATGCTTGCAATAAATTTGTATTGGCGCTGAAACTGTAAGGTGTAAAAAAAATTAAGCCAATTAAACATGCGCAGATTTCTTAAACAGTGTTTGAGGTGAAAATAGGCAAATACTGACCACCATAATGGCAATTCCTTGAATGCCCCATTCAAGCAAATGATTCATGGTCTTTAAAAATAATAAGGCACATAACAGCGCGAGCGGAATCCATGTAAAGACCCGAAACAGTAAATTACGTGAGTCGCCATTGGTGAGGTTGAGTTTACAAAAACGGCAGATTAAAAAAATAAGACCTGTGCCTGCAAAAAGTCCTGCTAAGGTAATGGGCAGTGGTGCTTTTAGGTATAGCCCAAGACTCAGTATTATTGCTGTAATGAAGATGCAGAGTTTCCGTGCAACCGTAATGTTGGGGTCAAACCAAAATTCAAGCATGGTTCGGTGGTCTAAGTGAAAAAGAGGTGTTTAGTATAACGACCATCTATATAGATATGTTTATATTTTGGTAGGTGCTAATCTAAAAACAGGATTCGTATGAATGAACGTATTTATAGTGAAGAACAACTGTTAATGGGGGGCTTGAGAAATTTTCCACCTTTTGAGCTTTTCACTGACGAAAGATCATAATTTGATTTTCATTCAAATGTACCTCTAAGTAAAAAAAGGCTGCGAATCGCAGCCTTTTTATTTGGTTGTCGATGACAACATATGTGTCGCGTGACCGTCACACGACTCATCCTTTGTCATTATCGAATACATAAATTCAAACACTTATAAATTCTTGCGACATATAATGACAATAAACAGTGACGCAACCTATGTCATTTTTGGGATAACACGACACAACCTATGTCAATTTTTGAAAATGTGTTTTCAAGAAGGAGTAAAATATGATCCCATTACAAGAATTCCACTTTTATTTAACTACCGCAAAAATCAGCCATTCGCTATTATGACTGAAATTAAGAAAGCCGATAGTGGTCAATTTAGTGCATGGACTGGGATGCCACAAGAATTACCAACAGATATTATTGTAGATATAAGTCAATCACCTCTATCATCAGAAATGCATGATACAGCTCTTAATGCTTTTGAGGCTTTATTCGCTAATATTGTAAAATATGCCGAAAAATATAATTATAACTTTACCAAAATTAATAATCCTTGTAACTGCGAGCTTTTATCAGTTGAAAAACAGAAAAATTTATTAAGTCAATTTAATATTGATGCAGAAGTAACAGTTAATAATCCTCCATCACTTACAGCGCCATAATTTTATATAAGAGAGTTGAATGCAAGTAAAGACAGGGAGATGGGCTATACCTATATAGTTCATACGAGAAAGCCAGAGAGGATGTCTGGCTTTTTTATTGTCTATATTTCAGATGTGTAGTAGGGAAGAATATGACCATAAAAAATCATCGTCGGCTATTTCATAGATTAATACTATGATTCCCCAAATAACAACTTACCGATCCACCAAATAGACTGGCCAAAATTTGAAATAAGTTGTTCACCTTGTCTAAGATAAGACCTATTTTCATCAATTCCAGCTAGCTTCAAAGCATCTCCAATCTTAGAACTCGTCTGATGTGCATCACCATTTCGCATATCATAGACTCCAGCAATCACTCCAAAAATCTCACGAGCTTTATCGTTTCCAACTTTATCAGCTAAGATACTTTCAAGAAGTTTATTTGAACCAAGCTTCTCTTTATCTTTATGCGTTGAAAGCTTACGGAGTTGCTCCTTATTCAAACGCTCAGAGAAAAAACGGATAACTTCCTTTGCTAATCTTAATAATGATGTCTGATCCTTACTCGAAAAACGAGAGATATCCTTAAAAAAGTTTGTATCACTTATATCTTGTGAAAATAACTTAATTCCATATTCATTATGGAACCCAGCTTCTAACAACTTGGTACATTCAAATAGCATAGTTTCAGCAGCGTGTGTAGAAGCAGGTTGTGCCCTAACCTGTGACATTAGTAATTCAGAAGAAACTTTCCCATCTGGAACTATGTTATGGGCAGCCCAAACATGTTGCTCCCATGCTTCTAAACGAGCTATATCATAAGCATATACAGTGATGAAATCTGATGAGTTCACTCCAAAGTGTATTTTATATCCAGAAGTCGAATGAATAGCCCCAGTTTCTGCCGTATACCATTCAAGAAAAAATCCTCTGTAACTGAGCAATTCACTAATAACACTAGAACGAAACCATAGCCAACGACCAATATCTTCATTATTTAATGAAGTGGCATTCATTCTTGCCCCATCAGTTTCTACAACAAAGTTTGGTAATGTATCGTTTTGATCTCTACGAACACGTATACTTTTTTCTTGATGATTAATCCATTCATCCTTCCAAAACTCTCCTTCTACTCGTACACCTTGATATCCACCTTTATGACCTTCGGAAGTTTCATAATCTGTATTATCATCACTTTCAGGCCCCATTACTGGTGCATCATCACTTTCATCGACATCTGTTCTCCAAACTCTAAAAGATGCCCATCCACCTCCAAAGACATCATTTATATTTCGAATAAGTAGCTCAAATCTTCCATCGTTTCGCTGTTCTTTAAGATTTGTTAAATCTGCATAAACACTACTTGTCAATGATTCAACGTTTTCTACTCTTTGACGATAATATGAGAGCCGAAGTGTTAAATTTCTTGCAGCTAAATAATCAATTAAGAACTCTCTTTTAATTTCTATTAGTACATGATTACCTTTTTCATCAAAAACTTCACGAGCTACTTCAACAAAATTTTCCTCAGGTCTTATCCAACTTTGCCCTTCCTTAATTAAGCCAAGAGCAACTATCAAATCTGGATTAAGTATCCACTTCCTCCCGCCAATAACAGGTTGTGGGTATTCGAAAATTAAATGGACACCTATAGGTTCTCTATCATTGCGTTCGTACTGATCAATTGGAGAGTAATGACCATCATCATATGCATATGGTTTACCAATTGAGCTAATACCTATATCACCCCAACTTAAGTTATTTGCTCTATCTACATGCTCCGGTGGAAATGCAACTGATCCACATCCAAAAAACTCACTTTCAAACCCTATATTTTTAATAGAGCCTTTTTCATTGGTCTGTGATGCTCTAAGAGGAATCCAAGTTGAATTATTAAAATTTCTGCGAGTTTCTTGAAGTTGAAGAATCCAATTCTTTTTATCCATTTTACGTACGTTATTTAATTTAACTATTATCAGTATACCTAAATTATATTAAACTTGGCTAATTGAAAATATGGAGAAAAAATGAGTAGCCCAGAACATAAACCAAATGAAAAACAGGCTTTTTCTATTGCTTGCAATGCTCTAAAACATAGATATGGAAATGCGCAATTAATCCCTGAACAAAAAGATAAACCCGATTTCGGTTTTATCTGGAAAAATAAAAGAATAGGTGTAGAAGTTGTAGCACTAGATGATAGTGAATTATTAAGAGCGATAAGTTCTCATGAGGCACAAAAACTAACGAAAGCAAGAAAAAAAGAGCTACATGCTATTAAAAATCTTCAACCCTATACAAGATACAATCAGACAATTAAGCCTGATACTAGTTTCGTTAAGCCAGCTCTTGATAGTAAGTTGAAGCTCTACGAAACTTATAAATCAAACTTTGATGAAGTTTTTCTTTTATTGCATTGTGAATCATTCGAAAATATAAAATTCCTAAATCTATTAAAAGTTATTGCTAATAATTATTTACTGGATAATGATTGTTTATTCTCTAAAGTCTATCTAGTTGATCTTAAAAACAATAAATTTATTGGAAAGGTTTTTGATTTTAAGAATAAGAAAAGATTAAAAATACCAAAAAATTTACTTTCTTATGAAAGTGAAACACGAGTGTCCCATTTTTTTCCTGTAGCAAAGGAAGTTTTTTTTTATGAAACATATGAAAGTGAATTGAAATAAGTTTTCAATAGTTTTTTTACTTAAGTATAGAGTAATGTTTCTATTTTAAATTTAAAAAATGGGGGAGACATGAGAGGATTACTAGAATCAATATTTTTTCCGTTTTTAGTAAGTCAAAAATTATGGTGGATCATCATTACAGGTCTGGGACTATCTTTATTAATTAAGTTTACAATGGATTACCAATTAGCAAGATTTCATGCTCAGACAGCACATACATTTTTGTCAGGACTAGAACCTTATCGATTGATAAAGAGATCTAACTATCTAATCATTGGTATTCTGATTTGGACCCTAATTGCATCAATTCGAGAGTACAAGAAGACTTACGGTAGGTGTTACTGATACGAGTAGATAGTGGTAAAGATATGGCTATATAGTCAACATTACTTTAACTTAAGGAAAGTAAATGAGCTTAATAAGTATAGAGATGTTAGATGACGTTGACTCAACAGTTTGTAAACCAGATCTTATTTAATATAGATAAAAATCAGTTAACTATCTTAAAAAAAGCAAGTAAAAAGCTCATATCTCTAGGAGATAACAATTTTAATGATTTGAACCAAAATCAAAAAAACATACTATTAAAGTCATTTGATAAGCTATTGAATAGTAATTATAAATTATTGAATAATGATTTGGATGTTCTCTTTAATAAAGGTACAAGTTTTAACGATTTTTTTAAGATAACTCGTTTGCCTAGAGATGACAGTTTTTCGTTATTTTGGGATCACATCCAGTTAGTTGATGCACTTAACAATGATTTAAATAAAAAGAATTTTAATAATCTTCAAATATTTTTGGCTAAATTTGGATCTTTAAAAATTCAAGATCAAACTTTGGATGTTTTTTGGAACGAAGCTATTAGTCTGAAAAATTCAGATATTCTTGCACAATGTGTGTTTGGTTTAAGTCTTTATTCGCTTCTTTCTCATTTAGATATATTAATTCATCGCTCTATTTTTAAAGAGATTGAACCGATATGTTTAGGATGGTTTTTCCAAAAAAAATTGAATCCAAAAACTTTTCAGTGGCAAGAGGGTAAGATTACTAAGATTAGTAAGCATAAGGCTATATGGACTAATCCTAGTCGTAGCTTGCTGACTCTAATGGCTACTTTTGCTGCTTTAAATCTAGATGATGAAAAGCCCTCTACTTGCCATGGTTTAAACTTTTCAAACTATTTATTGAATTACACGGAAAGAAAAGAAAATTTTATAAAAAAAGCTAACGAAGGCTTTTCTATTACTTACACAGACTTTCTTTGGTTGCTTTCAGACACTGTTGAACGTGATGAAAGTGAAGTCAATAATTGCAAAAGGACTAGCCAAGAAACAATCAATATTTTGCTGAATAGAGAAACTGAGTATAAGCCCAATAACACTTTATTCTTATTGTGGATTGTCTACAGATTTTTTCAAAATGATTATGAATCTAGACCTGAAAACACGGCTTATATGCATGGGATTTACTATGAGTTTTGGGAGTTTTTTTCTGATTTTTATAAAAATACAGGTTCTAATACACTAACTAGTCAATGGCCAATAGATTTACAAAAGCTCGCTCAGCCACCGAGTAGTTGAGCGAGTTGCCATTAAAGGTTACTTACCTTTAGGTGGATTATTGCCACGACCACCGCCAGAAGGATTACCTGTTGTGCTTGGACCATTTACTAGTTTACCCATTGTTTTTCCTTTGATTTGATTAACTTGGTGAGATAAATATAACTAGAACTGGAAGTTAACTATTCCCTAAAAAGCATCTTTTTTTGATTAAAAAACAATCATAAAATATGCTTTTTGATTAATTGGGATTTAACTTATTGATTTATGATTGAAATCAAGGGTGTCTAAATGGGATCGGATCTATGTATATTTATTTCTAGCTCCTACTTTCTATAAAAAGATGTACCTTCCGTTAGGTACAAGATATTTTATCTAGATTGCTAATTTGATGGGTTAAGTACAATATTTTGTACTTAACTAAGTGCGTTAAATAATATTTAAATGAAATTTAAAAAAAGTAGTTGGATCATTAATCTGTTATTGAATATTCAATTCAAGATCCTAAAAAACACCTATGTTGAGTGGAATTTAGAACCATAACCATCCTCGATTAGTTTGATCACCTCAGACTTTTTATAAAGCTTGATTTGATGTTTTGTACCAAGTGAGATGGGTTGGATAAACCCTTGTGTGCTTAAATTTGATATATGGGATTTGTGCATACCCATTAAATGACTAGCCTCTGTACCGGTTAAAAATTCACTTTTAATTTTTAGGGCATTTTCAACTTCTGAAGCCAAAATTAATTTCCAATATACTAAGTCTTCTACGGAAATTATTTCTGTTTTTACCCAATATGCATTGAACCAATTGGGTGAGCACTTTAATAGTTGAAGAGTATCTTTGTAGTGGAGATATTTAGGAGATGATATTTTTTCCAATAATTTATTTAGAGAATTTAGCTCAATAAGGATATTTCCAGAAGACGATAATTTCTTTATCAAAATGCTTTTAGCTGCTAACTGAGCAACTTGTAAAAGAGATTTACCCAAGAGCTTGGCGGCTTCATTTAATGTTATGTAGTTACTATCTACAGCCTGTGTGGAACATTGAAGTTTTTTTCTACCAGTGGATGTAGCGTATTGTTTGATATCATTAAGTTTTTCTTGGCTTAGCGTTTTAATAGAATTCCTCAAAAAAATGTTCGTTCTAGTTTTATCAATGTTAGGGCCATGAACAGGTTGAATGCCTAAACTAGCAAGCTTTTCGGTTAAATTTGTTGAATTTACTTTTAATTCCTTAGCTAAAGCCCCCAATAGAATTTTTGAATCATGAAAGTCATGCAATGGCTTTGGTAAAATACTATGGGTTACACCCTTTGAGTTTTTAGATACGGGGAGTAACTGATCCCTTATAAGAAATCTAATAGTTTCTGTGTTGACGTTTAGATAGCTTGCCGCTTGTTGTAGTGTATAGAATCCTGAGCCATTCTTGTTATTTAAGTGATCTGTTTTGATTTGAGAAAGTGCAAAATCTAATTGTCTAGGTTGCATTAGACAATTTGTAATATCAGAAGTAGAAAAGTATATTTGCTCCGTTTTTCTAATAGGGGGTAGCCAGCCGAGTACAATAAGAGATTCAAATTCATCTTTGTTCTTATCAAGGATTTTAAGGCAGTCCTTCCAAGCTAGTGGATTTAAATCAACGTGATTATTAGGAAAAATCCAGCTACTACAAGCATCTTGAATTAAAGACTTATACGAAGTGATGAATTTATCTCTAGTTAGAAAGGGGAGTAAAACAATTCTCGGGTGTAAGTTGGGGATCTTACTTAATAAAATGGAACTTAGTGAATTTTGAAATTTAGCGCTATGATTAAAAAAATCATATGCTAGTGTAGCCATGCCTTCGATACTCATCCCAAGTTTATTGATTGAATTAATTTTTTCTAGTTTTCTCCAGAAATTTTTAAAATGTTCTACGAGCTGTGTATCTGCTTGGTCAAAAATTTGATCTAACCAGTTTTGAACTCTCATGGAACTACAAGCTATATTAGGTGCAATTCTTATATCAGTTTGACACTTAACACAAAATGACAATCTAGCTCTTACAATATTGAGTTTTTTAAAGCATTTTGGGCAATGACTTAATAATTTTATGTTATGGATGGAACAGGCATAATTCAGTTTAAACAACCAATCTTTTCTCCAATATTCTTTGTCCTTTAAGCATAAAGGGCAGTAATGTTGTAGATCATTATGAAAAAAACTATCAGGTAAAATTACATTATTCCATCGAATATTTGAGCGTTGAGTATTGGATTCTCTACTTAAGGCTAAACAGACATTAGATGGATCTAAATTTATTTTAGATAAAAATATTTTAAATTTTTCTTGATGTCTAATTGTTGAAACAAACTCTTCAACACTATTGATTCCTGCTCGACTCTTATAAATAGCTGCTGGATGTTGATATGAGTTAAGTTGTATTAGCCTTGTTATGAAACTTCCTGCCGATTCTTGATTGTATGGAAGAGGGGTTAGTGGATAGAACAATTTTTTCATTGTTGAATCCTTAACTTAATTGATAACGTATTAATATTCATATTAAAGGGGTTGTGAGGAGTCAGTGTTACATAATTAGTTATTCCTGTTTCCCAGACTTCCGCGAAATCTTGAGTTGTCACAATAGTCCTATTGTTGTTTAGAGTAATAAAAATGGTCTGTTTGATCAGTAAGTTAATAAAGGCAATATTGCCATTTGTTGCGGCAAATATTTGTAGACTTAATAATTGATCATTAAGTGGAAGAGCAAATGTAATAGGAGTATTTTCAAGGATATTTCTTTGATATTGTTCTAAAAATTTTTGAATAGTTCCATTTTTATTTGGAGAGTATTGGAGATTTCTAAATTTAAAACTAAGAGGGAATCTACGTGCGAGCTGAGTATCATCTTTAATAATACTTTCAAACTCTGGCAAGCCTACTAAACAGAACGTGATTCCTGTCCTATTTACTAAATTTTTAATCCAAGATGCAACATTCTGATTTAATCTTTTTGAAGTCTTAGTTAAGTCGACTAAATGATGAAACTCATCAAAAATCACTAGTTTGGTCTGACAATTCTCTATAGATTGACATAATCTGTTTGTTAATTGTAGGGTGTCCCCAATTGTTGGGGTTGGATCATTAAATTGAGCCAACATATGTGCTGCTAATGATTTAACTGTTACGGGTGAGGGAACTTCAATATAAAATGCTGGAATTTTTTGTCGTACGGCACCATCAGTTTCCTCGTAACTGCTTTTGTATTGGGACATTATTGCCTTACATATTGTAGTTTTTCCCATGCCACCTTCAGCTAGGATAAAGCACCCGAGAGGAGTGCCAAATGCCTGAGTTTTTTGTATATTGAGATTTACCTCATTGAGTATTCTTTTTATATCTGGTGGTATCACAATGATATTTTTTACTTTTTCGAGAATATCGAATATTTCCAAATTGTTCATTCAGGGCTCTTTCGCTAACTAAGGTGATTACGAATTAATATGAAAATTGACTAAATGCTCATGGATTCATATGTGCTTTCCTCGTCATCATCTGACTTAGGGGTAGCATTAGTGATAGGTTCGTTATGATTGAAGGTTGAGAGGGTAATATATTCATCTACAATCTCACTCTCTTGATGAGCAGTTGATGAACCATTGACTTGATTGTGTGTAACTACCGAATTAGAAAAATGATTTATAAGACTCTTAATTTTTGAAGGTGTGTCTAATTTAAGTTTTTTTAACTTTTTATTGGCAGCATAACTTTCTTGAATTCTGACTAAAAGATTCCATCGAGCTAGAATGTCTGCTTTTTCGCCTAAAGCTTGTAGATCTTTTCTTGAAATATTTTTTTTCTCTTCTTGAGTAGATATATGCTCATAAAGTGAAAGATTTTCTGTGTATGAGGGATTAGTAGAGTCTGCAATGATGAAGCTATTTTTATCATCAGGATCTCTAACATAAATTTTAGCTAAGTTAGTTCTGTCAATTAAAATAGTAACCTTCTTTTTATTGAGATTATCTCTTACTAAAAGATGAGAATAATATGTCAGGTAATTAAATTGGATTCGGCCATTATGTACAGTCCTTTCCATAGGTATTCTAAGTAATATATTAACTTCATCTTCAGACATGGAAAGTACAGGAGTATGTTTTACAGACTCCTTCCAAAAAACTGCTGGTATTCGATTATCAATTCCACTATGTGGAGACTGATGATAAATGCTTTCTATCCATTCATGTAAAAGGGCTTTCAAATCAGAAAGTGTTAAATTGGCATTGTTTTTAGAATTGTATTCACCTCGTGAGGTTGGATTTGAAAAAGTGGTTCCTTTGAGTTTTTGAGAAAAGCTAAATGTGAGCGTTCTAAAAAATCTTTCAATGTGAGGTTTATTGTTGGGATTATATTTTTGGGATGGAAGAATAGTTATTTTCCTATTTTCACAAATATGGCTTAAGGTATTATTTTTAAATTCAACTCCATTATCAGGAATGATATAGGAGGGAATTCCGCCCGAGAGATTCTTCTTAGGTCGTGTGAACATATCTTTTAATAAATTAATAGTATTATCAATATTAGGTGGCAGTACACTTAGATCCCATCCAACAATACACCTTGAAAATACATCAATTGCACAAGTTAGTATGGGTCTGCCAATTTGCTCCAAAGTGTTATCGTCGAGAACAATAACATCTAAAATATGTGAATCTATTGTAAGCCTCCGCTGAACCCCACTTGAACTCAAGCAGGTTTCCATTTATGAGGCAACAATTCCTCAATATCTTTCATTTTATGGGTCGGCAATCTTTTGAGCACATCACTCAAATAGGCATACGGATCTAGACCATTCAATTTTGCCGACTGAATTAAGGTCATGATATTGGCTGCTCGTTGCCCACTTCTCAATGAAC
>NZ_VTDK01000007.1:0-83365 GCF_035615575.1 Acinetobacter sp. MD2 | reverse complement strand
AAGACCAAACGAGTAAGCATACAAGTTGTGCTGGCGACAATAGCAAGAGTGAACCACCTGATCCCTTCCCGAACTCAGAAGTGAAACCTCTTAGCGCTGATGGTAGTGTGGGGTTACCCATGTGAGAGTAAGTCATCGCCAGCTCATTATTCGAAACACCCCCAACAACAGTTGGGGGTGTTTTTTTGTGGGGGATAAAGGAAACTAGAAGTGGGATGCTGCTGATTTATGTTGAGAATTTCCTTTTGATTCTGAATTTCCATCAAAAAATAAGCGTTTTTTATTCATCATAAACTTATTATTCAGTAGATTAATATCTATTTAAATCAAATGGTTGAATGAGGTGTCATTGTTGGGAAAGGCTTGATAATAAGCGAGCTTCTCGTATTGCATTTTATTGTGATGCTAGTGTTTTGGATTCAGAAATTTAGTTAGAATAAGTGAGTAAATGGCATATTCAAAAATTACTAAAGATAAAAAGTTGAATCGAAAATTAATTCACTTGGTTGAAACATTATAGTTGGTATTCGTTTAAATCTGATCTTAGCGTCATAGACAATTATTATATATGCTAAGATCAAATCTCAGTTTTGTATAATCAGACACTCTTCAGGCGTTGATTCATTTTATATAAGCGTCGTAATAATAAAATACAGGCAATACATAAACCGACAATTAAGCTAATCCAAATCCCTTGTGCCCCCATATGTTGATAGCGGATCCAATAAATACTCAAAGGTAATGCCACGCCCCAATAGGCAATTAAGGTAATCCACATAGGGGCTTGGGTGTCTTGCATACCACGTAAACAGCCTGCAGCACTGACTTGCCATCCATCCATCATTTGGTAAGCTAAACAAAAATGCAGTAAATATACGGCCATTTCAGCTACATGTGGGTCGCGTGTATAGAGTTGAATGATTTCGTTACGACCAAAGGCAATTAGTAACATGGTAAAACAAGCCATAACAGTTGCGGTCATGAATCCAAGCCATTGTACTTGACGCATAGCAGCCCAATTCTTTTCACCATAATAAGTACCAACTCGAATAGTGAGTGCAATGGCTAAGGACATTGGAAACATAAATAGCTGTGAGGTGACAGAGATGGCAATTTGATGTGCCGCGACTGTAATATCACCTAGTGGACTAATGATAATGGCAGCAGTTGAAAAAATACTAACTTCGAAAAATACAGCCAAGCCAATTGGAACACCTAATTTTAAAACCTGTTTTGCCAACATCCAGTTTGGTTTTTCTACATTTGAAAATATTTTATGTTGCTGATATACCTTAGCTTTATGGATGTATAGACTTAATGTAATGAGCATGATCCATTGTAAAATTGCAGTTGCAAAACCACAGCCTGCGCTGCCTAAAGCAGGCAAAGGCCCAAAGCCATACATAAATAAATAATTAAGCGGAATGAGTACAAGTAATGACAATAAACTAATTGCAGTAACGGGATGTGGATTTCCAATTGCTTCGGAATAGCAACGTAAACTGGTATATAAAGTCACCGCAGGCATGCCAAAACCAATGGCATGTAAAAATAGTGTTGCTTTAGGTTGTAAATCGATAGGAACATTAAAAATTGGTAATAATAATGGCATAAATTGCAACAAGACTAGTGCAATCAAACCAAGTCCAAAAGCCATCCACATAGATTGACGCACGAGATGTGGGATTTTTATATGATCTTTTGCACCAATGGCTTCGGCGACGAGAGGTGTTGTTGCTAAAATGATACCAACAAAAAACAGCATAATCGGCATCCAAATACCGACACCAACCGCAATTGCTGCTAAATCGGTTGCAGATAAATGTCCTGCCATAATGGTATCAATTAAACCCAATCCTGCTTGGGAAAATTGGGTAATCAGTATGGGGAGCATGAGGCCGAGTAGTCGTTTAAGCTCGTATTTTTTAGCGGTCAAATGTGGCATATTTTCTTAAACTGTATCGATGATGTTGTTATACGAAGGAATTTAGCCCACAAGTTGGCGCTAAACTGAAATGGAACAAAATGCTTTGTGCAGTATAAGTTTTTATCGGCGCATCTGCATAGCATTTATGAACTGAATGCTGCTGAAGCAGCGCTATCGGCGATTGACTCATGTTAAAATGAACGACTCTGTTGATGTTTTAATGAGCCCTATTCTTGAGCCAATTTAATCTGCAATCTATTCCGTTATCTTTATATATTCATATGCCGTGGTGCGTGCGTAAATGTCCGTATTGTGACTTTAATTCGCATGCAGTACCCGATGGAGCGCTTTCGGTTGAGTTGGAACAGCAGTATTTACAGGCTTTAGTCGCTGATTTTGAAACGCAATTATTGTATGTTCAAGGACGAAAAATTCATAGTATTTTTATTGGTGGCGGCACGCCTTCTTTAATTTCTGCACAAGGTTATGATTGGTTATTTGCACAATTACAACAGCATGTTGCTTTTGAAGATGGTTGTGAAATTACGCTTGAAGCGAATCCTGGTACGTTAGAACATCAACCGTTTGCTGATTACCTCAGCGCAGGTATTAATCGTTTATCGCTTGGCGTGCAAAGTTTTGATGAGGCACACTTGCAGCGTTTAGGACGCATACATAGTGCTCATAATGCAATAGATGCCATTATTCAAGCAAAACAGGCGGGCTTTGAGCGTGTTAATGTCGATTTAATGCATGGATTACCGCAACAAAGTATTGAGCAAGCATTGCTTGATTTACGTTTGGCTGTGGAAAATGGTGCAACCCATATTTCGTGGTATCAACTCACCATCGAACCGAATACGGTATTTTTCCGCACTCAACCGACTTTGCCTGATGAAGTCGTTTTGGAACAAATTCAAATACAAGGTGAGCAATATCTACGTGAGCAAGGCTTTGTTAATTATGAGGTTTCGGCTTGGCGTAAAGAACTGCCTTCGGCGCATAACTTAAATTATTGGCAATTCGGCGATTATTTGGCAATTGGTGCGGGTGCACACGGCAAAGTTACCTTGCCTGAAGGCGTGTATCGTTTCCAAAAAACCCGTTTGCCAAAAGATTATTTAGCGAAAGTTCCTGCACCCTTGGTGAATTGGCAGCAAATTGCGATGGATGATATGCCATTTGAATTTATGATGAATGCATTACGCTTAAATGATGGTGTGCCTGCAGATTATTACACGCAACGAACAGGGCAGAACTTGGCATCTATAGATGCTATCTTAGAAAAATTGCGTCAGCAAAAACTATTGGTTGCAGATGAAAGCCGCCTAGCATGTACCACAAAGGGGCATCAATATTTAAATTCAGTGTTGGATAACTTTTTGTAATACAAGTGGTGAAATAAAAAAGACTGCTCAGCAGTCTTTTTTATAGATGATTTTAGTTGTTTAGTAATCAAAACTAAAATGATCGACCGGAAGTCCTGTGACAACTTTAGACGGTGTTACCGCAGATTCAGCATGACTTTGTGCTCGCGGTAATAAACGGTCAAAATAGAAATCGGCCAGTTTAATTTTAGTCTTATAAAATTCAACAGTTTCAGTACCATTGCCTTGTTCCAATTTTTCTGAAGCGACAACGGCTTGTTGTGCCCAGAAATAAGCCATCACCACATAGCCCGAGAACATTAAGAAGTCGAAAGATGCTGATGCAACGACATCGCGGTCTTTACGAGCAGCCAATAAAATACGTACGGTCATGGCATTCCACTGCGCACAAAGTTTGGTTAAGTCCCATACAAAACGACGTAAATATTTATTGCGTGCGTGGCGACCACAGAACTTTAAAATTTCTGCGGTGTAATCGCGAATAACTTTACCTTTGGATGCAAGCAGAACTTTACGACCAATTAAGTCGAGGGCTTGAATACCTGTTGTACCTTCATAAAGCGTTGAAATACGTGCATCGCGGACAATTTGTTCCATACCCCATTCTTGAATATAGCCATGTCCACCAAAGACTTGCATGCCATGGTTGGCTGCTTCTAAACCAAGCTCAGTCAAGAATCCTTTTAAAATTGGGGTAAAGAAACCGAGTTTATCATCATACGCTTGGTATTCAGCTTGATCGCCACGTTGGAGTGCATCACTCATCTTGTCTGCAAACTGTGCGACATAATAAATCATGGCGCGTCCACCTTCTGCAATTACTTTTTGAGTGAGCAGCATGCGGCGGACATCGGCGTGATGAATAATTGCATCGGCAACTTGGTCAGGATTTTTCTTGCCTGAAAGTGCACGCATTGACATCCGACTTTTTGCATAAGGCAAAGCACCTTGATATGACAATTCTGCATGGGCAATTCCTTGAACAGCCGTGCCTAAGCGCGCAGTATTCATAAAGGTGAACATCGCATGTAAGCCTTTATTCGCTTCACCGATTAAGAAACCTGTCGCTTGATCAAAATTAAGTACAGCGGTTGCCGAAGCACGAATTCCCATTTTATGTTCAATTGAACCGCAAGTGACTTGATTGCGCTCGCTTAATGAACCATCTTCATGTGCTAAGAATTTTGGCACAATAAATAAAGAAATTCCTTTGGTGCCTTGTGGGGCATTGGGTAGACGTGCCAATACAATATGCACAATATTTTCGGTTAAGTCATGTTCGCCTGCCGAAATAAAGATTTTTGTTCCTGTAATGGCATAACTACCATCTTCCTGAAGTTCAGCTTTGGTTTTGACTTGACCTAAGTCGGTTCCGCATTGTGGTTCAGTCAAACACATGGTACCGCTCCATGTGCCTGCAACTAATGGTGGCATATACAGATTTTTTTGTTGCTCTGTACCGTATTGCAAAATGGTGTTCATGCAGCCCATGCTTAAACCTGGATACATGGTAAATGACCAGTTTGCCGTACCCATCATCTCAGATTTTATTATATTAAGTGAAATGGGTAAATTTTGACCGCCAAATTCTTCAGGATAAGACAGCCCTTGCCAACCATTAATGACAAACTGGTCATAGGCTTCTTTAAAGCCTTTTGGTGTGGTTACTTCACCATCATTAAAATGACAGCCTTCGGCATCACCTGATTGATACAAAGGGGAAAGTACATTTTCACAATAATCTGCTGCACTCTCTAAAATCATATTAATGGTATCAGGGTCGGCATTTTCACCATTACTCAGGGTTTTATAATGCTCTGGATAATTCAATACTTCATTGATAAGAAAACGAATATCCCGTAGTGGTGCTTTATATGCGGTCATAGTGGCTATCCTAGTCTAAGTTCCATTTATAATTTGATTATTGATTGCTTTTGATTAAAAAACATTGATGCAATTCACAAAGTGTTGTGTCAGTTGGGCAAATCGAAGACCAATCATATTGTGGATCGGTTTGCTTATTTAGTCTTGTTTTATGCGCAGATGGCTAAAAGACATAGGTCTAGATTCGGTATAATGTTTGATAAAATCATATAGAATAAATACGTTAAAAACACGTGGGAAACGTGATTTTTTGATTAAAACAGTATGTGATAAAAATAGAGTGAGAAGATGGAATGAAACTACGTTATCTTGTGTCGTGTTTATTTGCGTTGAGTATGTCAGGTTGTAGTCAGCATTATTTAAAGCCGAATGAGAATGTATCTTTAGAGCAGCGTTCAGTCGAGGCAGTACAATCGTTATATACCACTTCGGGTTTTGATTATAGTGGTCAGGTTAAATTTATTGCACCAGTAACAGCACATCAAAAAGCCTCGCCAGTGGTAAATGATGCTGTACTCATGCAAAAGTTAAAAGATTATATTGTCTTACAAGGCATGACGTTACAGTCAGAAGAAATCAAAGCTTTTGAACTAGCTTTACAGCAAATAAGTCAATCAGGTACAGAAAAAGGCGAGCAAGCAAGTATGATTGCGAGTCATTTTTTGCAAGATTTAACTATATCGTATGATGGTGGCATTGATTATCGCAAAAAATTATTAGCACTTAATTTAACCGCCCGTTACGACACGCAGGGTTTATTGGTACAAGCACGTTATCCCATGATTTTGGATGTGCAAAATGCCAAATTTTATAGCGATTTCTTTGCATTGATGCCTTATTTTGTGAGTGCAGAAAATCGTAATCAGTTTAGTTATGTAGATTTTTCTCAATATAAAGACAAAATTGATCAGGTGAATTTAGCTGAACTGGTGGGCTATATAAAAGAAGTCAATGCCTTACCTTATGTTTTAGCAAAACCCAATCAGTTACAACGTCTAAATTTGTCGGATGCAGATAAAAAATTAGGTGGCGTTGAAAAAATCCGTTTAACGAGCACATTTGAAGAAATTGCGGCGCAATTGTTGGCATATAGTCGTGTTAATCAGGACTATTTAACGCAAACGGTGTTTCAGGTAGAGAGCGATGCAGCTGCAAATAAGACCGAAGCAGCCAGTGAAACGGCCTCAACTCTTAAAACTGAACATGCGGCTGATGCGGCAACGCAAACTGTTCCAATAGTAGATGCAAAGAAGGTAATTCAACCGAATGCAACCTTAGCAGCATCAGAACCAAAAGTACAAGTAGAACAGCACAAACCTAATTTTGCGAAAATGAGTGCGGAAGAACAAGCAGACTGGGCAACTGCACAATTAGATGAGTTATCAACCGCAGCGTTGGCAATATCAGATCAATCAGATGCGCAAGAGAGCAGTGCTGAAGCAGTAGAAGATCAAGATCGTGAAACTATTATAAATCAAGACGCACATGAAGCTGAAAATCAATCAAGTTTAGCTTCAGATGAACTGAGTCGGTCTAAATGTAAAGCAGGTATTGGAAAAGCTAATCTTGGTTTAGATACGTATTTGTATTGTGCTGTAAATTATGACATTGATTTATTTCAGTCTAAATCAAGAAAGGATGATTTAGGGATTGAAGAAAAAGTAGAGCAATTTTCACGTCTAACTCAAACCTTTTCACCACAAGTGAAAAATCAACGGATGAGCGCGGCACAGTTTAAAACCGTATGGCAGGAAAAGCAGCCTGAGGTAGACAAAATTTTGGTACCAGCGGCTAAACGTCATACTTTGCTTGTAGATTTAGTTCTTGATGGCAAAGGGCGTTTATTAAAAACGGCATATGATGCCACGTTACTGGACAGTAGTGCATCAAATGATGCTATTCACTTGATGATTAACACTGAATTTAAAAATTTTGGCAGTCCAAAAGCAATTAATCAAGAGGTAATGCAAACTGCTAAACCATTAAAAGATTTGGCGAAAAATAGTATTTTAAGAGACTATTTGCCACATTTAGATGGCTCGAAGGATGAACAAGATGATAAGTTTGATAGACAATTGCAAAAACTCGCCGATGAAAGTTATGCACGTCATCATTCATATTTAAAAACCTATCAAACTATTTATGGCGTTTTATTTGCACGAGATTATCCACAAGCGGTCAAACACTATTCGGCACAGGACATTCAAGATGTCGCAACGTTGATGTTTTATCGTCATTTCGAGCGTGTCGATACAACCCGTAAGCTAACTCGCCAAGAACAAACTCGTTTAAAGCAGCTAGAGAAACAATATCCACATCTTGACGAGATTGAACCTTTATATGAGGCTGCGATGGAATATGCTCAAAAAGCAAAAGTAAATGTTGAACAAAATGGAATGTGGCAGAAAATTCAGCAGCAATATCGTACGCCTGAACAGCGTTTTGAGCATGCGTATGAAGCCTATTATCTACTTGAAAATCCAAATGAAAGAAGCAATCCAGTTTTAAAACATATGGCGGGACGATTAGCTAAGTTTTATATCGCATCACGTCAAAATATCCAAAGTGAGGAGATATTTAAAGGCTTGAGTCAAGAAGAATATGATTATTTAGAGACTTCTAGTTTTAAAATGGTGTATGTAAAAATGCTTCAGGGAAATTCGAACTAAGCTTGCCTGAGTTTTAAAATTTCCTGTGGATGACACACAACCACAGGAAATTTTTTTATATCTTTACTGCTTAGTCGAGAAATTCATTTAATTGTGGTTTAACACCATTCCAAATATAAAAGGCTTCAATTGCTTGTCCAACTAACATGCCAAAACCATCACTATATGGGACTTGGCGTTGTTCGGCTTGTTGTAAAAAACTTGAAGGTTTGCCATAAGCCATTTCGTAAGCATATTTAAATTGCAGTGTATGAGGTAAGGTTAAGGCATCGCCCGAAAGACTTGCAGAGGTTGCATTGATGATAAGATCAAAGTTGCCGTGTAATGCATCTAGGCTGATTGCAGTTAAACCTGTATTTGGCACAAATTCACTTAAGTCTTCTACGAGTTGTTGTGCACGTTCTAACGTGCGATTGGCAATCACAATTTGGCTTGCACCTGCTTGTGCTAAAGGATAAATCACTCCGCGGGTTGCGCCACCTGCACCTAAAATTAAAATTTTACTCTTTGTTAATGACCAACCTAGACTTTGGATGGCATCGACCAAACCTTGTCCATCGGTATTGTCGCCATATAACTGTCCATTTTCCATCCATAAGGTATTGACTGCTTTAGCAATTTTGGCACGCGTGGTGAGCGTGTCACACAAGCCAAAGGCCTGCTCTTTAAAAGGAACAGTGACATTAAGCCCATGTCCTCCTGCTTGAAAAAAGGCCTGAATATTTGCTTGAAATCCATCTAATGGAGCTAAACGGCGTTGATAACTTAATTCAAGTCCCATCTTTTTTGCAAATGCATGGTGTAGTTCTGGCGAGCGTGAATGTTCAATGGGATGACCGACAACGGCAAAATGTTTATGCATGTGATGGAACGATCCTAAAAAATGACGGATGAGTAAACTATACGTGAAAAATCAGCATAAATTAAAAGTAGATATAGGTTATTTTTATAAAATGTATCAAAAAACAAACAATAAATGATTTAGTTTGAATATAATATTGAATATGTGATGTAATTCACTTTTCTTCTTCAAATATAAGAATTAAGAGAATAACCAAAGGAGCAAAAGATGAAGTATGATCTAATTGGGCTATTAAATAAGAATGTCACGCCTTTTATTTGTGATCATCAACCTGTAATGCTAAATGATCGACAAAAATCTGATTTGCTTGAACAGTTTTATCCTATTTTATTGTTGATGTTTCATAAGTTTCCAGAGCGACTTGAAACCAGTGCAAATTTAAGTCATGGATTATTCTATTTATTTCAAGATGAATCTGTACTTTTGACCAATATGTTAAAACACTTTGCAATTGAATATCATCAATCTGAGAATAAAGTGATTGCACTGCTTAATCAAGCCATTCCATTAAGCTTATTTATTTTGATCTATGCGCTAGGTAAAGAAAATATTGCGCAGCAACTACAAAAACAAGTTATCGTCTTGTCAAAACAATGGCCGATTTGGTTGATTGAGACATGGGGGGATCCACAAACCCTTCCAATTAACATACAAAGAAGATGTAATACAAGTGTTTAAGTTGGCAAAATTTCTCATTATCTCTTTTAACAGTGTCATTGTATAAAGAGAAGTCTTAGATTTAAAATTAAGCTGAAGCTTATCGAGATATCCTTAAATAAAGATATGATGGCTTCTATTGCTTTCAAACCTTTACATTATGAGGGACAGATCTAAGTATGCGGGTGAATACGCAAAAATAAATAGCAACCTGATGGCTGCTATGAACTTTAATTACTGGGTTTTTAACCAATTTCGCGGTTTAAGATAATAATCTGTTAGGCGTTTTTCTGGTGAATCATTTTCCCATTCAGGTCGATACGTCCACGTCACTAAATTGGGCAAACTGACTAAGATCGACTCAATTCGACCACCTGTTTGCAAGCCAAATAAGGTGCCACGGTCATAAACCAAGTTAAATTCAACATAGCGGCCACGGCGATACAGTTGAAATTCACGCTGTTCGGGACGATAAGGAATTACACGATTTTTTTCGACAATTGGGATAATGGTATTTAAATAGCCATTGCCCACCGCTTGAATATATTGAAAACAGGTTTCAAAATCCCAACAGTTTAAGTCATCAAAAAATAAGCCGCCGACACCACGTTGTTCATCGCGATGTTTTAAGTAAAAATAGTCATCACACCATTGTTTATGTTCAGCATAGACGTTTTCGCCAAAAGGTTGGCACAAATCAAAAGCAGCTTGGTGCCATGCTTGAATATCTGCATCATTCGGATAAAACGGCGTTAAATCAAAACCACCGCCAAACCACCAAATGGGTGCTTGTCCTTCAGGTTCTGCAACAAACAAGCGAATATTGGCATGTGATGTCGGTACATGTGGGTTTTTAGGGTGGATCACTAAAGATACGCCCAGTGCTTGCGCCTTTGCACCTGCAATTTCAGGATGACGCGCCGTGGCAGAGGCAGGAAGCTGTTTAATTTGGATGTGAGAGAACATCACACCTGCTTTTTCAATCACATCGCCATCTTGTAAAACACGAGAACGGCCACCACCACCTTCTGCACGTTCCCAATCATCGGTAATAAACTGTGCTGTGCCACCGCCAGCATGTTCTTGTTGTTCAAATTTTTCACAAATGCGTGCTTGTAGGTCTAATAAAAACAGACGAACACGTTGAATATCATTAGAAATTTGATTTTGCATCTTCATGCCTAAATCATAGAAATAACAGCAGACATCAAAACACAAAAATGACCAAATTTTAAGACTTTTCAAGGTTAAATTTTACGATGACATGCTAAGAATTGAGTTGCAATTTATACACATACTTTTATTATGGGTTTTAATGCAAATTAAAGTGAAGAAAATCATGCGGTGTAATTTGATTCAAAAATATAATGTGCCTGGCCCACGTTACACCAGTTATCCAACCGTGCCTTATTGGGACGACCATTCATTTTCAGTATTGCAATGGCAGCAAACATTGAAACAAGCGTTTGATGATTCAAATGAAAAAGATGGGATTAGTCTTTATATTCATCTGCCATTTTGTGAAAGTTTATGTACCTTTTGTGGCTGCCATAAACGGGTTACCAAACGTCATGAAGTTGAGCAGCCGTATATTCAAGCATTGTTAAAAGAATGGCAATTGTATTGTGATTTATTTGAAACACGACCAAAAATTAAAGAAATTCATTTAGGTGGTGGTACACCCACATTTTTCTCACCAGAACATTTAACCCAATTGGTACAAGGTATGTTGGCACATGCCGATGTTGCCGAAGGGCATGAATTTAGTTTTGAAGGACACCCGAATAGTACCACTCGGGAACATTTGCAAGCCCTTTATGACGTAGGATTTCGTCGAGTCAGTTATGGTGTACAAGATTATAATTTAAAAGTACAACAGGCGATTCATCGTATTCAACCTTTTGAAAGTGTTGCACAAGTAACCACGTGGGCACGTGAGATTGGTTATCGCTCTATTTCGCATGATCTGGTTTTTGGCTTGCCTTTTCAAACCTTAGAGGATGTGCTGCATACCATTGAGCAGACTCAGCAATTAAAGCCTGATCGTTTGGCCTTTTATAGCTATGCACATGTACCGTGGATTAAAGGCAATGGACAGCGGGGTTTTAAAGACCATGATGTGCCTAAAGATGAGCTGAAACGTCAATTATATGAAGTTGGCAAGCAAAAATTAGTCAATTACGGCTATCATGAAATTGGGATGGATCATTTTGCACTCAGCCATGACCATTTATTTCAGGCTTTAGAAAAGGGCAATTTACACCGCAACTTTATGGGTTATACCGCCTCTAAAACCCAAGTTTTAATTGGCTTAGGCGTTTCGGCAATTGGGGATAGTTGGTCTGCATTTGGTCAAAATGTCAAAGAGCTGTCTGATTATTATGTGTGTTTAGAGAATAATCAATTTCCAGTATTTCACGGGCATATTTTAAATAAAGAAGATTTAATCATTCGCCAGCATATTTTGAATTTGATGTGTGAGTTGAAAACTTCATGGTTAGATAAAATAATGCAGTTCCCTGAATTACATGAGGTTTTATCACAACTTAGCGAAATGCAACAAGATGGTTTAGTTGAAATTAAGGATCATCAATTAATAATTACTGAACAGGGACAGCCTTTTATTCGTAATATCTGTATGGCATTTGATTTACGTTTGAAACGTAAGCAACCCAATACACGAATTTTCTCACTTACGATTTAAAGTTGCAAAATTTTTACCTAATAAAAAAGGATGCATAAAAATGCATCCTTTTCAAAGCTTAATTTCTAAATGAGATTAGAAACGTACTTTTGCATTTAAACCAACAGTATCAGTATCAAGCGTGTTGCCATCAGTTGCATTTGCTTTCACATATGTTGCACCAACAGAGACTGCAGGTGTGATGAAGTAGTTCACATTTCCACCCCAAACATGGTCAAAACCTGAATGAAGGTTAGATGTGTCAGCAAAGGCAATACCAACGCTTAGCGCAGGGTTTAAATACAAATCAGTTTTTAAGCTATATGCACCGCGATCGCTATTGAAAATACCTTTTACTTCAAAGCCAAGTGCCATGTTAGTGTTGTCAATTGCACCAACATATTTAGCACGTGCAGTTGCGAAATCTTTATGATCAGAGTAAGCCGCTTTACCGTAAGCAATAGCAATACCGTTGTTTAAGATATCAGTAGTATCTAAAGCTAAAGGATTTGTACGAGTATAACCTGCTGCAATCAAGAAATTTTGAGTTGGTTCAGCACCAAATTCAACTGCATAACGGTCACCACGGTCATTAGGTGTACCATTTTTATAATCGCGGTCAGTGTGGTTATAAGCCACGCTTGTATAAAGGGGTACAGCAGCTGTATATGGTGTTGTGAAGTAAGCTTCACCTTTTACACCAGCTGTATTGTCTTGGAAGTTAACAGCTGAAGTGTTGTATTTACCATAGTGATAAGCCAAAGATACATTTGATGCTTTGTTTAAAAAAGCCGCTTCTGCTAAAGGACCTTTAGATGCATCTACATCTTTAAAGTAGTAAGTTCCTTGAAGGTCACCAGTAAAGTTTTTTGTATTTTCAGTGGTATCAACATATTCTGATTGACCTTGCACTTCGACTTGGTATGCATGAGCACCGGTCATGGCGAATAGTACAGCTGTAGCTAAACCGATTTTTTTCATCTTTTGTTTCCAAAGTTGACTTTTAGATATGCTGCCCATTGTATTGTTACAAAATATTATGTCAATCAATTCGATTGCATTACAATGTTTCAAAATTGTAGTTATTTTTAACTAAAATTTAACAAAAAATAAAATAACAGTTACAACTATTTATTTTTAATAAAAAATATTCAATTATAAAAAATGGATTTTAATCCATAATTTATATTATAAAAACATTAAGTATTGAGGGTGATACTTGAAAATCTGTTCTATTCACTATATTTCTGCCTAAAAAATAATAATAAATTGTATTTTTAGTCAACAAAACTCATTTTTTTGCGTTAGAAATAGACGAATTAGCTGGTTTTTATCATGTGGTTGTTGGTATTTTGATCGTGGTGTTGGCAGTACAATTCAATTTGTACTGCCTATTTCTGTTTAAGTTTATACGTTTAATAATGGTTTTAAAAAGTGTCCTGTATGAGAAAGGCTATTTTCAGCGACGTGTTCAGGGGTACCTTCGGCAATAATTTGTCCACCGCCAGAGCCACCTTCTGGGCCTAAATCAATAATCCAATCGGCAGTTTTAATCACATCTAAATTATGCTCAATCACCACAATAGTATTTCCTTTGTTGCGTAATTCATGCAGGATATCGAGCAATTTTGCAATATCATGAAAATGTAAACCAGTTGTTGGCTCATCCAAAATATATAAGGTTTTACCTGTGTCGCGCTTTGCCAGTTCGCGTGCCAATTTCACCCGCTGTGCTTCACCACCTGAAAGTGTTGTTGCGGCTTGCCCAAGGCGAATGTAGCCGAGCCCTACTTGGATTAAGGTATCTAAACGGCGGTAAATGACTGGAATGGCGTTAAAGAATTCTGCGGCATCTTCAACGGTCATATTCAGCACATCTGAAATTGTTTTGCCTTTATAGCCGACCTCTAATGTTTCGCGGTTATAACGTTTGCCGTTGCAAGCATCGCAAGGCACGTACATATCGGGCAAAAAGTGCATGGCGACTTTAATCATGCCATCGCCTTCACAGGTTTCGCAGCGCCCACCTTTGACATTAAATGAAAAACGTCCTGCGCTATAACCTCGGGCTTTGGCTTCTGGGGTTTGTGAAAACAATTCCCGAATAGGCGTAAATACACCCGTATAAGTGGCAGGATTAGAACGTGGCGTACGTCCAATTGGGCTTTGGTCAATATCTACGACTTTATCTAAATGTTGTAAACCATCAATCGATTGATATTTCTCTGCACTTAGCGTAGTTGCACCATTAAGTTCAGTTAGGGCAATTGGCAATAAGGTTTTGTTAATTAGGGTTGATTTTCCTGAACCTGAAACGCCTGTAACACAAGTCATAATGCCAAGTGGTAAAGTTAAATTGACATTTTTTAAATTATGACCTGATGCACCTAAAAGTTGAATTTGTTTGCTTGGGTCGGGTGGGGTACAGCGTTCTGGCACTTTAATTTTAAGTTTGCCCGATAAATATTGCCCTGTTAACGAGGCCTTGTTTTTTGCAAGTTGTTTGGCAGTGCCTTCTGCAATCACTTGCCCACCGTGAACCCCAGCACCAGGGCCAATATCAATAATATGATCGGCGGCACGAATGGCATCTTCATCGTGTTCAACCACTAAAACCGTATTACCTAAGTCGCGTAGTCGAATTAAGGTTTGTAATAGACGGTCGTTGTCGCGTTGATGCAAGCCGATGGATGGCTCATCTAAGACGTACATCACGCCCATTAAACCCGCACCAATTTGTGAAGCCAAACGAATCCGCTGTGCTTCACCGCCTGACAAGGTTTCGGCAGAGCGCGATAAACTCAAATAATTTAAACCGACACTGACTAAAAAGTGTAAGCGTTCGCGAATTTCTTTAAAGATTTTGTCGGCAATTTCACCTTTGGCACCATCGAGGTTTAAATCTTGATAATACTGTTCGGCATCGCCAATCGACATTTGGGTAATCTGATTGATGGTTTTGTCTTTGACTCGCACATGACGAGAAATGGCATTTAAGCGTGAGCCACCACAGGCATCACAGGCGGCATTCGATAAATATTGCGCCAAATCATCTCGAATATAATTACTTTCGGTTTCACGGTAACGCCGTTCTAAATGTGCGAGCACACCTTCAAACGCTTGAATGCGTTTATGCTGCCGCCCACGTTCATCGATATAACTTAAATCGATTTTTTCTTTGCCTGTGCCATATAAATATGTCTTTTGCGTATTTGGGTCAAGCGTATTCCACGGTGCATCTAAATCAAACTGATAATGCTCGGTGATTTTTTGCAGCATGCTGAAATAGTACGGACGCTGCTTATCCCATCCACGAATTGCACCTTGTTGTAGCGATAAACTCGGATTGGGAATTAATTTTTCCGCGCTAAAATGACTGCGTGTGCCCAAACCATCACAAACGGGGCACGCGCCAAAAGGATTGTTAAACGAAAACAAACGTGGTTCAAGTTCAGCCACCGCGCGGTCACATTCAGGGCATGAGTGTTTGGCAGAGAAAATGCGTTCGGGCTGTTCTTGTTTCATCCACGCCAAAATCGCAAGGTCACCACCTAATTTCAGCGCCGTTTCAAACGATTCAGCAATTCGATTACCTAAATCTTCACGGACTTTAAAGCGATCGACCACCACTTCAATGGTATGCTTTTTCTTTTTATCGAGTTCAGGTGGCGTGTCAATCTCGATAATTTCTCCATCAACACGGGCACGGACAAAACCTTGCCCTTGGAGTTGTTGAAACAGTTGAGTGTATTCGCCTTTACGTTCACGCACCACAGGGGCAAGCAGCATCAGTGCAGTGCCCTCAGGTAAGGCTTTTACCGCATCGACCATTTCTGAAATGGTTTGTGCCACCATCGGCAAGTCATGTTCAGGGCAATACGGTGTGCCGACTCGTGCATAGAGCAGGCGCAAATAATCGTAAATTTCGGTAATGGTACCAACGGTAGAACGTGGGTTATGGCTCGTTGATTTTTGTTCAATTGCAATGGCTGGAGAAAGTCCTTCAATCGCATCGACATCGGGTTTTTCCATTTGCGATAAAAATTGCCGTGCATAAGCCGATAGCGATTCGACATAACGGCGTTGACCTTCGGCATATAAAGTATCAAATGCCAATGATGACTTGCCTGAACCTGAAAGCCCTGTGATCACCACAAACTTATCGCGTGGGATATCGAGTGACACATTTTTAAGATTATGGGTACGTGCGCCTCGAATACGGATATGACTTAGGCTCATAGCGAAACAATCCTGTAATTTGATGAGTTTAAAAACAGCAGATGCTAGTTTATATGGAGATGTTGTAAAAATGTTCAAGCGGATACAAAAATGCTGCGCATGAAAAAAAGCACAGCAGTAATGCTGTGCTAAGGAGTAACCGAAGTTAGGCTATTTTTTATTTTTAGCAGGCGATAGCGTAGGTATTTTCAAAAATCGATTCGACTTGCTCAAATTTAAACTGGCAAGGCTGTTGTCCCAATTGGAATGCATAATGAATGACGACTTGCTCAAGCTGTGACAAAAAGTTTTCATAGTCTTGTGCGAAGTGTTCAATATCTAATAAATCAATACGTGAGGGATGATTACAATTATATTGAGCGATAAAACCAAGCATTAAGTCTTGAATTTGTCGATTAGTAAAATAAATTAAATAAGTTGCAGCAGAGCCACAATGTAAGCAGCCTTGATTAATATAAATTTCTTCATTCACATACCAACATTTTCGCAATGTCATCATCGCACGGATGGCTTCAGTTGCTTGAGTATCATATTGCATCGCATTTCTCTGACAAAAGTTAAACCAATATTGAATGATCTAAATGTTAAAGATTATCATTATCTTTTTAGAATGTTCGATTTCAGGCTAAAAATCAAGTTTTTTGCATGGCTTTTTTATGAAGATCGACCAAGTGCAGTTGTGTTTAAGCGTATGCGAAAATAATTCATGCCAAATCAAAAAATTATGGCATGTTATTCAAGCTTGAATGATTAGGGAGAAGAGGGCGTGCTGGGATTGTTTCTTAAATGCATATTGGGTGCATTGGTTGTGCTATTGATTTCAATTTTATCTAAAAGCAAAGCCTTTTATATTGCGGGCTTGATTCCGTTATTTCCGACCTTTGCCTTAATTGCCCACGCCATTGTATTTCAGCAACAAGGTGCAGATGCTTTACGTAAAACCGCGCTCTTTGGGTTGTGGTCGTTACTGCCTTATGCTGTCTATTTAGTTGCGGTTTATATTTTAGCAACACGAATGTCAGTTTTAGCATGTTTAAGTTCGGCAACTTTGGCTTGGGTATTCGCTGCGGCAATTTTGTTGTATGGATGGCAACTTTTTCAGCATTAAAATTAGCTTAAAAAATTGAAAAAATATCCTTTTTCGCGGATAAAAGACGCATAATAGCGCTGATTTTGAATTTAGGCGGCTATAAAGATGCAGCATTTTCGATTTTCCATCTTTTTTTCATTAATTTGCTTAGCCATTTCAGCCTATTGGGGCTATTCCCACGGGCCAGATGCTGGCATTGCAACCATGCTCAAAGCGCTGTCTATTACCGCTATTCTAGCCATTATGGAAGTCTCATTATCTTTTGATAATGCCGTAGTGAATGCTTCGATTTTGCGTGGATGGGATCATTTTTGGAAAATGATTTTTTTAACGGTGGGTATTTTGATTGCCGTTTTTGGCATGCGTTTAGTGTTTCCCATTGTTATTGTGGCCGTCACAGCAAATATGGGCATGTTAGATGTAGTACAGCTTGCATTGAATGATCCAAAAACCTATTCCATGCATTTAATTCGACATCATGCTGAAATTTCAGCTTTTGGCGGTGCATTTTTAAGTTTAGTTTTTCTTAATTTCTTTTTGGATGCCGAAAAAGATACTCACTGGTTTAAGTGGTTAGAGAATCGTTTAACTCATTTGGCCAATGTCCCTGCAATGTCGGTTTTCTTAACCTTAATTGCGTTATTGGTGATGGCACATTCCGTCGTTGAAACTGCACAGCTTGCTGTGATTACCTCAGGAATTTGGGGGATTGTGATTTATATTGGTGTGCAAGTCATTGGGCATTTGTTGGGCGGTGAACCTGAAATTGACGAACACGGCCAAGCGATTTCACATGATGCTCATGGTGCAGCGACAGGTGTGGTCAAAGCGGGGCTTGGTGGTTTTTTATATCTAGAAGTATTAGATGCATCATTTAGTTTTGATGGCGTGATTGGTGCATTTGCGATTACCTCAGATGTTGTTATCATCATGCTTGGACTTGCGATTGGCGCATTTTTTGTCCGTTCGATGACCATTTATTTGGTCGAAAAAGGCACCTTAGATGCGTACGTTTATTTAGAGCATGGTGCACATTATGCGATTGGCGCATTGGCAATTATCATGCTTGCCAGTGGCACAGGTCTGCATATTCCCGAAGTGGTTACAGGTTTAATTGGTGTGACTTTTATTGTGTGGGCAATTGTAGCTTCTATTCAATATAATCGACGACAAGCATCCACAGATTAAGCCTAATTTCAGAAAAATGTATAAAATGTTGGGGTACAATGGGTGTACCCCATTTTTATGCTAAATAGCATGACGCGCTTATTTAACGATTTGAAGATATTAGAGACACTAGATTGATATGATGAATGCTTTAGAACGCCGCTCTACCTTTGCCTTAAGTAGCATTTTTGCATTACGGATGTTAGGGCTGTTCATGATTATTCCTGTTTTTTCGGTAGCAGGGCAATCATATCAATATGCAACGCCTGCTTTATTGGGTTTAGCGGTGGGTGTTTATGGTTTAAGCCAGTCAATTCTTCAAATTCCCTTTAGCCTATGGGCAGACCGTTTTAGTCGTAAACCTTTGGTGGTGATTGGCTTGTTGCTGTTTGCTTTAGGTGGTGCAATTGCGGCAATGTCACATACCATTTATGGGGTGATTTTAGGTCGTGCTGTAGCGGGTGCGGGTGCTGTTTCTGCGGTAGTCATGGCTTTACTTGCCGATGTCACCCGTGAAGAACAACGCTCAAAAGCGATGGCTGCAATGGGTATGAGCATTGGCTTATCTTTTGTGGTGGCATTTAGTTTAGGGCCATGGCTCACGGGTTTAGTGGGGATTTCAGGACTGTTTTGGGTCACCACCATTATGGGCTTATGTGCCATTTTTATGTTGCTGTTAGTGCCTAAAACCACGCGCCATCATCGTAATTTTCAACAGGGTTATTTACCACAGTTAAAAGCCGTGTTGAAAATGCCCGATTTAAACCGTTTGCATGTGTCAGTTTTTTCGCTCCATTTATTGCTCACCGCCATGTTTATTTATGTACCATCGCAACTGATTCAATATGCAGGCATTCCTTTAGCCAAACATGGCTTGGTCTATTTACCCTTGCTGCTAATTGGCGTGTTGCTGTCTTTTCCAAGTATTATTGTTGCTGAAAAATACCGCAAAATGCGTGGTATTTTCTTGTTTGCGATTACAGGCGTGGTGCTTGGGTTACTCACCTTAATTTTTGGTTATAGCTCTAAATATGTGATTTTACTTGGGCTTGGATTGTTCTTTGTGGCATTTAACGTCATGGAGGCCTTATTGCCTTCGTGGTTATCTAAAGCTGCACCGATTCAGTCTAAAGCTACTGCCATGGGCATCAATGCAAGCGCACAGTTTTTAGGGGCATTCTTTGGTGGAACTTTGGGTGGTCAACTCCTCATGTTACATAACACTGTATTGGGATGGAGCATTTTAAGTGCGATTGCGATTGTATGGTTGTTGGTGAGTTTTAGCTTAAAACAACCACGCTATTTATCTTCAGTCATTTTACGTTTACCCGAACAAAAACAAACTGACGAATGGACTACCCAGCTTTTGGCAATTCATGGTATTGAAGAGGTGGTGGTCATGCCTGATCAGCAAATTGCGTATGTGAAAGTCGACAAAAAGCAATTAAATGAAGATGGGCGACAACATTTAACGCAGTTGTTAGGCAAAGAGCTAGTCATTTAAGTATAACTCTTATAAAGTAAAAACCTAGAGACATATAGGAAGATAGTAGACGATGCGCGGTGTAAATAAAGTTATTTTAGTCGGTACCTTAGGTCGAGATCCAGAAACCAAAACGTTTCCGAACGGTGGTTCATTAACGCAGTTTTCAATTGCAACCAGCGAGTCTTGGACGGACAAGAACAGTGGTGAAAGAAAAGAGCAAACAGAATGGCACCGTATTGTGTTGCATAACCGTTTAGGTGAAATTGCACAGCAATATTTGCGTAAAGGTTCAAAAGTTTATATTGAGGGTTCACTGCGGACTCGCCAATGGACAGACCAAAATGGTCAAGAACGTTACTTAACAGAAGTTCGTGCCGAGCAAATGCAAATGCTTGACTCGAATCGTAATAATCAGGGCGACCAAGCCGAAAATGGTGGTTTTAATCAACCTCGTTTTAACAACAATAACCAAGGTGGTTTTTCAGGCAATAACAACAATGGTTATGCACAAAACACAGGTTATCAAGGCGGTGGCTTTAATAATAGTGCGAATCAAGGTGGCTATGGCAATAATGCACCACAGGGCGGTGGTTTTAACCAAGCTGCTGCACCGAAACCTGCACAGCCTGCAACGCCTCCTGCAGATTTAGATGATGATTTACCATTTTAGTACACCCTTGAGACTATCTTTTGTTAAGTTTTAATATTTTTATTATTTAACAAAGGATTAAATAAAATATTTACAGATACTAGAAATAGTTCTGTAAATTTTTTTATTCATATATTATGATATTTAATACTTAGATATTTTGTTAATAATAACCATGATGTCTGTTAAAAGATTCGTAATGAGTAGTGGTGAGAGATTTGCTGTTCTATTGAATAGTGATGGTGTACCTATGACTTACCCAAATTTATATACGATTATTCATTCAAGAAATCGTGGACAATCTATTAATACAGTTTCAGCTCTTTTGGAAGATATTAAGTTGCTTCTTCAATTGTTGGACAAGTTGGGAATTGATTTGGAGCAAAGGGTAAAAAGTAAAGATTTTTTGAAATTAAATGAAATTGAAGCTTTAGCCAATTTAGCCAATTTTAGTCGTAGTAGATTAGATGGAATAGCTTCAAATAAAAAAATTATTAGTTTTCCAAAAATTAGAAATAAAGAATTATCTAGAGCAAAGGTGGTGATTACTCAGGACTATGTATCCAAAGATTTGATATATAGACGCTTAACCAATTTTGCTGAATATATTGCATGGTTAGAGGCATATCTTGATTCATCAGCAGTAACAGGTACTAAGAGGCTATTAAAATCTCGTAGACCTCAAAAATCAATGGATATTCAATCTGAATATAAGTCTTTTGATGGTGATCAATTAAATAGAATTCTAAAGGTAGTTGATCCTAATAATCAGAATAAAATTTGGATTTCAGATTACATTGCTTATAGAAATGAACTGATTATCTATTTGTTTCTGTATCTTGGATGTCGTAAAGGCGAGCTACTGAACTTAAAAATTACAGATATAGCTCGGCAACAAGATGGTACATCGTATCTGACTATTAAACGTAATCCTCATGATGGTAGTGATTCTAGGCTATATCAGCCCTTAGTTAAAACTAGAAGTCGATCAGTTGCGCTCAATCAGAATTTAAAGAAAAAACTAGACATTTATATTTTAAATCATAGATCAACAGTGCCTAACGCTGAGCGAACAGACTTTTTGATTTTATCAAATAAAGGACAACCACTTTCAATCAATGCTTTAGATAAAATTTTTTCTGAAATTTCTAAGGTCGTTCTATTCAATGTGCATGCACATGCCTTTAGACATACTTGGAATGATAAATTTTCTGAAAAATCGCAAATCTTAGTGGCAAAAGGTAAAACCACAGAATCTCAAGTTGAGAATGATCGTGCTTATCTGATGGGGTGGATACCAAATTCACAAAGTGCGAGAAGATATTCAAGACGTGCAGAAAACAAACGAGCAATGGAAGTGGGTTTGGGCATTCAAGAAAAATTTGAGGATGAAAATGAATAAATCACTGCAAATCGACAGTCTAAATAAGTCGCACGATACCTTTACCTCATTCAAAGGCTATAAAGTTAATATTTGTGATGAGATATGGGTGTTAGATATAAATCAGCAAGTAGATATATCGAATCTCTCGAAATTCTCGAAGGAAATTAGGTCTGATGTTTTAAGTACCTTTATACATTTTGCTAAATATAGCTCAAGCACACATACTACAGAAATGATCCGCTATGCTCTAAAATATCCTGATTTGACAGGAGAGTCAGAAATTACTTTAAAAGGTCTTTTAGAATATAAAAACTATTATAAGGATAAAAAATACGAATATAAGTTGGCGAAATTTAGAGTTTTTTTAAAAAAAATGCATGATTTAGGTTATTCCTCAATAAATGATGAAATTTATGGTTTAATTGGTTCATGGAGATTAAGTGGTAATGATAAAGGAGCAGCAGTTCTTTCGCTTGATCCAGATGAAGGGGCATTTAGTCCATTTGAATTTGAAGCAATTATTACCAGAACGAATGAATATTTAGCAGAAAATAAGATTTCTTATTACGATGCTGCTTTAATTCGTGTTTTCTGTGCGACTGGTAGACGACCAATCCAAATTTCAGGATTAAAGGTGAAAGACCTATACGTATCTGATAAATATAATTTTAATGATAAAAATGAAGTTCATATACTTAATATGCCAAGAGCTAAAGTTAGAGGTGCTAGTGGCTTTCGATTTGCTTTTAGTGAAGTGGGGATTCGTGAAAGTATTGCTCAAATTTTATTTGAGCATATTCAAATTTTAAAAAAGAAGTTAACTAAACAAATAAAGCGAGAGTTATCTGAACAAGAGTTTGCAGAGTTACCCTTATTCTATGATTTTGAGAAGTTGGCTAATCTAGATTGGAGCAATCAAAATGAAATTTCAGAAATTTTGACAAAAGAAATTATTCATATGCCCACCAGTGGATTAACCCAATTATTAAAAAGCGCAGTAAGAAAGCTTGGCATTCGTTCTAGAGAAAGTGGTAAACCAATATATATTAATGCATATCGATTTCGTTATACGCTTGGAACAAATGCTGCTAGGCAAAAGGCAGGCGTGAATGTTATTGCAAAGCTGTTAGATCATCATGATACCCAAAATGCACATTGCTATGTGCAAAGTGTGCCTGAAATTGCACAAGAAATTTCATTGATTATGGATGAAAGCTTACGTAAATATGCAGATGCTTTTCAAGGGAAAATTATGAGTGATGAGTTTGAGGCTCAATCACAAATTAAAGATGCAAATCGAATTTCTTGCGTAGAACAGGATTGTGACGTTGGTTCATGTGGTACGCATCAATATTGTAACGATTATGCGCCAATTGCATGTTATCTGTGCAGTAAGTTTATGCCTTGGGCAAATGCACCACATCATCTGGTTCTAGAGCAATTAATTAAAGAGCGAGATGATTTAATTACTATGGGGTGTAGCCTTGAAGTCGCTGCCGTAAATGACCGAACAATTATTGCGGTTCAACAAGTGATTGATGCTTGTAAGGAGTTCAATCATGGATAATTTAATATATTTTTCATCTGAAAAAGTTCAGTCTCCTTACTCCGAAATTAAGCGATTTATTGATTTTGTTAAACAATTATCAGAATTAAATGAAGATATTAGATTTGATGAGAATTATTGGAAAGGCGAAGTAAATTTTGTCAAAACAGGTATTTCATCCAAAGATAGATCACCTGAAAATCTTTTGCATCATTCAATTCTAGAATTTGCCAAGGCATATGTTAAGTATCAAAGGACTAATAGTAAATTAAGCACTAAAGATACGATTCTAGCAATTCGGGCAATAGAACAAATATGCTTGGATAGGTATGGTGAAGTTGATTTAACGAAATTGGTTATCGCTGATTTTGACTTAGCTAGTGAAAATGCAAAGGTAAACTATAAAGCGAGTTCTGCTTATCATGTAGGTAGACACTTAAAAATTCTATTGGAATTTCTTCGCCAATTAAAAATATTAGCTTTGCCAGAATGGAAAAATCCAATTAAAAAGCCTTCTGATAAATCAATTGTGTTAGATGCAGAGTCAGAGAAATATAGAGCTTCTAAACTTCCTGATGAGGATGCGATTTTTGCATTAGCTGATATTTTTTCACGAAAAGATTCAGAGTTGTCAGATAGAGATATATTTGTTACTAGTGCTGTGAGTCTGCTTTTAGCTGCGCCTGAAAGAGCATCAGAACTGTTTTTCTTAAAGAAGACTTGTATCCATGAGGAAGAAGTCCAAACGGTTTCTAAGAGTAGTTTAGGGCTTGTTGCAGATGGTTCTAATATTGAGAAAGTATTAGGAATCAGGTGGTATGCACAGAAAAATTATGGGTATGACATCAAATACATTCCGAGTATCATGATTCCAACAGTCAAACGGGCTATTGAACGTTTGATTAAGATGTCAGAAAAGCCTAGACATTTAGCATATTTGCTTGAGACAAGCGATAAGTTTCCAAGACATGAGCTTTGTCCTAAAGTGCCTGATGATCAGTTGTTAAATCGCTCTGAGGTGCTATTAGCGATGGGGTTGGATATAAACTCGGATAAGGCAAGTAATACCGGAATAACCTTTTTAAGAACTAGAGGTATTCCTATAGAAGACAATGTTATTTGCCTGAATGATTTAAATATTATTCTGCGAAATAGACTACCTAAAGGTTTTCCCTATATACCTTTTAAAACAGGTAATGGTGTACAGGTTAAATGGTCAGAAGCTTTATTTGCTTGTTTTCATAATCAATTCCATTCAGAGAAAATAACTGTTTTTTCAGAGTTGTGGATACCCCATCTTTCTACTTTAAATGAAGGTTTATCGCCAACCAAAAAGAAGTTACGAGGAAAAGATGAATTAGCAAATGTACAATCTATTTTTCAACGGTGGGGGTATGGTGATTATAGTATGACTACTCACCAGTTCAGGCATCTGTTGAATACGATAGCAAATACCAATGGAATGGATAGTATGTTGCTTGCTAAATGGTCAGGGCGAGCTGATATGAAGCAAAATCGAGTATATGACCACACTAGCGTTGAAGATCGTAATTATGGCTTAATTGAGATGCAGAAAAATGAGGTTGGTTCAGTAAATACTGATAGTACATTTACATTCCAGATCGCTACACCTCGAACTCTACAGGAGCTAAATACTAGAACAACGTTGTCCATGCACACAACTGAGTTTGGACTTTGTACACATTCTTATATTGATGAACCCTGTCTAAAATATCGGAATTGTTTAAATTGTACGGAACATGTCTGTATTAAAGGTGATGAGGAAAAGAAAAAAAGGCTTAAAGGTCGGCTTAGGAAAGAAAAAATTTTATGGGAAAAGGATAAAGAGGCTGCTGGTAAAAATATTACTGGTGCAACGGTCTGGTTGGAAATGAGAGAACTTACGATCAAGCGGTGTGAACATATGATTGCATTATTGGATGATCCCAACATTCCTGATGGTACACCTTTGAGTCTCCCCCCTTCTGAAGATGTCACACATCTTGATTTGGCTTATCAAAAGGCGGGGCGTAAACGTATTCCTGTAATTGAGAATACTCAACGTAGAAAGGTAGAGGATGATGTACATTCACTCAACTCTGTATTGCTAATGGATTCATGGATTTGATATGGCACAGCATTTAACTGACAAAGACATTGAGAATATTGTCGAGCTTCTTGATTATTGGTCTCTAGATGAGAAATTGACATGGGAGCGGCTCTGTAAGGCTATTGAATTACAGTTAGAACTTGTGCCTGCACCAACTCGTCAAACGTTGCAGAAATACGCACGTATTAAGAATGCTTATGACCAATGTAAAAAGCCATCTAAAGCTTTGAATATAAATATCAATCAGGTGAGGAAGCTACCTGCTAGTTTGAAAATTGCTCAAACTAAAATTGAAGCTTTGGAAGCTAAGAATGCCAGATTGGAAAAAGAAAATGCTATGTTGTTGGAACAGTTTGTGGTGTGGCAATACAATGCTCATAAATATGGAGTGAATATTGATCAATTGAATGACCCTTTGAGTATGAAAAGCTCAGGCTAATAAATTATATTTATGTATTTGCTATTAATTTAAAAGACTCAAAATAGGGTGTGAAGTTTTCCTTGAGACTGTTCTGAATTTTGTGTAAGTACTTAATTTTCATTTATCCTATACAGGATAATAAAAAGAGGTACTTCACATGGATGAAGCAACAATCAAAAAAATGGCTGCTGAATTGGCTAAAAGTCTAAAAACACCAGAAGACTTAAACCAAATGACTGCTGTTTTTAAAAAATTCATGATTGAGACAGCACTCAATACAGAACTTTCCGAACATTTAGGCTATGAAAAACATGAAACTCGCAAAGGCTCCAATGCGCGTAATGGTTTCAGTGCTAAGAAAGTTTTAACACTTGATGGATCACTTGATTTAGAGATTCCACGCGATCGTGAGAGCTCATTTGAGCCCCAAATTATTAAGAAGTATCAAACACGCATTACGAGTATAGATGATCAAATCCTCTCACTGTATGCAAAAGGAATGACAAATAGAGAAATTGTCGCATTCTTTAAAGAAATGTACGATGCCGACGTTTCAGCATCTCTCATAAGCAAAGTTACCGATGCTGTAATTGAACAAGTGACTGAATGGCAAAATAGAACACTAGATAGCCTATATCCCGTTGTATATTTAGATTGTATTGTTGTTAAGGTGCGTCACACTCTACAGTGATTAATAAGTCTGTTTACCTTGCTTTAGGTATCAATATGGATGGGCAGAAAGAGCTGCTAGGCATGTGGATTGCCCAAACAGAAGGGGCGAAATTCTGGTTATCTGTCATGACCGAACTCAAAAATCGAGGAGTACAAGATATTCTAGTTGCTTGTGTAGATGGCTTAAAAGGTTTCCCTGATGCGATAGCCTCGGTTTATCCTCATACAGACATCCAACTATGCATTGTACACGTTGTACGCAATAGCCTGCGCTTTGTCAGCTGGAAGGACTATAAGGCGGTGACTTCTGGTCTAAAGGCAATCTATCAGGCGAGTACAGAAGAAAATGCTTTGAAATCTTTAGATATATTCTGTGATCAATGGAACCATCAGTACCCTAAAATTGGGGAGTCTTGGCGAGCCAATTGGGAAAATATCCGTACAATATTTAGCTATCCAGCTGAAATACGTCATGCGATTTATACAACGAATGCGATTGAATCATTGAATAGTGTGATCCGCCATTCAACCAAGAAGCGAAAGATATTCTCTTCTGATGATTCAGTCAAAAAAGTTATTTACTTGGCAACAACCAATGCCGCAAAAAAATGGACAATGCCAATTCAAAATTGGCGTTTAGCAATGAATTGGTTTACGATTCATTTCGATGATCGATTAAAAGATCATTTATAAAAAATGGAACTTACACAAAATAATTTACAGGCTCTTTTCCTTATCTTGAATTCTAATTACTTAAACGTTTAATTGTTCTCAGAACGACTCATTCATTTCAAGCAAACGAAAACTTACATCTTTATAAGCTTCACGTTAGTTTTAGAGGGAATCAAAGCATAGACCGATTTATTTAAAATAGATCGTCAGAGGTAGGTTTGTTAACAAAGCTTGCTTAAACAAGAAATGCATATATGGTTTACTCAGTGGCGATTTTTGTTGAAAATAAATAGTTATTATTTATACTAATTTTATTGAATTTCATGTAAAAATATTATGACAAAATCAAGAGATGCTATAGATACAATAAGGGGATATTACTATCAATTTGACTTAACTATTAGTCAAATTCTTTCTCAAACAAATGAAAAAAATTCTATTGAAATAGAGGGTATTGAAGACATTGATATCACAAGCTTAGATGGAAAAGAAAGTATTCAATGTAAGTATTATGAAGGTTCTGCCTATAAACACTCACTTATCAAAGATGCGATAGTATTTTTTGCAGAACACTATTCAAAAGTAAAAAACAATCCTGAGAAAAAAATAAAATATACTTTGTATGGTTATTATAAGTCAGGCCATAATTCCTTAGATGGTAAATTAGATGTTGAATTTTATAAGGAAAATTTTTTCACTTATAAGAAATATAAGAAAGAAATGATAGATGGGAAAGAGAAAACAGTATTAGATAAACTTGTTTTAAAACATGAAGAGTTTTCATTAAGTGATAAAGATATTTTGGATTTTATCTCATTGGTTAAAATAAATATTAATGGGAAAGAGTTTGCTGAATTGGAAGATTTAGTAATAACCCAGTTGGAAAATCAATTTAATTGCTCAAAAATAATGGCAGATTATTATTATAATAATAGTTTGGCTATTATTAAGAGTTTGGCAGTAAATAAAAATATAAATAAAAGAAAAATCACTAAAAAAGATTTTGTTCATAAGATATCTGAATCTGAGAAAAAAATTTTTAATGCTTGGTATTTTAAAAAAAGAGGATCTAAAAATTACAACAATAATATAAAAAATCAAATTTTTAAAAATAATAGAAATTCGGATTATTTTAGAATATTTATGATCGAGAATAATATGTTTGGTAAAATGGATTTGGTTGATTTTTTAATTGAATTATCGAGAAAATGGTCTAATTTAGATGGTAAAAGGATTATTGAGAAATTTTGCCCATCAGTTTATCTTCATAATTACTGTGATAAAGATTTAGTAGAAGTTAAATCATTACTAATGGGATATGGTGTGCTAATTGAAGATGGGCACTACTATAATAACTCTAAATTTAACTCAAAGTTATTTGTAAGAATTCCAACACATAATACATGTAATTATAGGGTTAATTTAAAAATTATTAATACATTAAATGATTTGGAAAGTATTTTAAAAGAGGATACAAAATATAAAATTATTTATCAGTTTTATGCAAAAGAGCCATTTTTTTCCAGTTCAAATGTAATGCATCATGATATATATTTTGATAAATTAAATTCTATAAAGGAAATGATCTTATGAATAATATTGAAGAACCTAAAAATACTGCTGAGGTCGTTTCTGTAAGACCGAATAAGATAGTTATTCAAGTTGATGACTTGAATAACTTTGAGGTTGCAGGTGAAACTCTAAAAGTTGGGTCATACTTAAAAGTAACAAGTAATGACTCAGCAGTTTTGATGGCGATAATTGAAAATTTTTCAATTGCTCTTAATAATCATAATGAAAGAATCTATTTAATTGAAGCATTGCCATTGGGTATTTTGGATGACGGAAAGTTTACTAGAGGTGGTGACTCTATAGCAATACCTCCTCGAAAGGTCGAACCAGCTACAATCGAAGATATGAAAGCTATTTATCAAAATTTTGATTCTAATAAAGTATTTTCATTTTCAAAACTTGCTGCTCGGCAAGAAATAAGAATTCCAGTAAATGGTGACAATTTTTTTAATAAACATGTAGCTATTTTAGGTTCTACAGGATCAGGAAAATCTAACACTCTTGCTAGTATTATTCAAAAGTCAATTATTCCAAATGAGGGAAAAAGAAATAATTCGCACATTATAATATTTGACATTCATTCTGAATATAAAACAGCTTTTCCAGATGCAAACTTTATAGACATTAATAAACTTAAACTACCATATTGGTTGTTAAATAGTGAAGAATTAGAAGAAATTTTATTAGATACGGGTGAAAGAGATAACTATAATCAGTCTTCAGTTTTTAGGAAGTTAGTAACATTAAATAAAATGAAACATAATAATGGTAGAAAAAAAGTTTTTTATGATTCTCCTATTCGTTTTGAGATTTCAGAAGTTGAGAATGCTATTTTCAACTTAAAGAATGAAACTAAAAACTATAAAGATCAAAATAGATATATGATTATAGATAGCCAATATTCATTGGAAGCAAATGGTAATGTTAAAGACGATTCAGGATTTTATTTTGAGGTTGAACAGGAGAAAATTGAATATTATTTTAAAGATAAATATGAATTTCATGGTGCTAAAAATAGTAATATAAGTAAGGGAACATATGCTGATGGTACTTTAGAGAAGTTTTATATTCGCTTTTTAGAAAAAATAAAACAAGACCGTTTAGAGTTTTTATTTGGAGATCAGGCTAGAGAGTCGACATTTGAAGATATTCTTAAAACCTTATTAGGTTATGAAGATAACAATGAATCTAATGTAACGATAATTGATTTAAGTGATGTTCCTTTTGAAGTGTTAAGTATCACAGTCTCACTAATTTCTAGATTAATTTTTGAGTATGGGTATATTTATAAAAGATTAAGATATAATTTGAATAATGATGAGCAAGTAAATAATGATGCTCCGATTCTACTTGTATATGAAGAAGCGCATAAATATGTACCTAATAGTGACTTGGTGAAATTTAGAGCATCTAAAAAAGCAATTGAACGTATAGCAAAAGAAGGTCGTAAGTATGGTGTAACTCTTTTGTTATCTAGCCAGAGACCATCCGAAATTTCGGAAACAATTTTTGCGCAATGTAACAATTTCATTGCAATGCGTTTAACGAATCCTATCGATCAAAATTATGTGAAAAAGTTATTACCTGATTCCTTGGGATCTTTAATAGATACTTTGCCAAATTTAAAACAAGGTGAAGCCCTTGTAATTGGTGATTCCATTGTTCTTCCTTCAATTGTATGTATAGATGAATGCGCCCCAAAACCATCATCTAATGATATTCCTTTTTGGCAATTATGGAAGAAAGACTGGACTAATATTGCCTTTGATGAAATTATTAAAGAATGGCATCAGTAATATATTTTTATTGGTCTTATACATAGGTATAGGCCATCAAAACAAATATTGTGATTAAAATTAACGAAAATCATTACATTTTGATTTAAATCATTGTATTTTAATTAAATAATTTAAATTTGTGTGTATATCCATTTTGATTGGTAGTCCAAAATGATAAAAAAGGAGCTGATCATCAGCTCCTTTTTTATTGGGTTTAAAACTTCATTTTCAGTAAGCGTAGTCCATTTGCTACCACCAATAAACTTACCCCAACATCGGCAAAAACAGCCATCCACATCGTGCCAATATTGGCAAGGGTTAAGCCCATAAACAGCAATTTAATCCCCAAAGCCAAACTAATATTTTGAACTAAAATGGCATGTGTCGCTTTAGATAACCGAATAAAACTTGGCAGCTTTCGTAAATCATCATCCATTAAGGCGACATCTGCAGTTTCAATAGCCGTGTCGCTGCCCATGGCACCCATTGCAAAACCAATATCGGCTCGGGCAAGGGCGGGTGCATCGTTAATGCCATCACCCACCATTGCAACTTGACCTTGCTGCGCCAAATTGTGGATAACTTCGAGCTTATCCTCAGGCAACAAGCCACCTTGAGCCGAATCAATCCCGACTTGTTGTGCAATCACTTGTGCTGTGTGGGGGTTATCGCCACTTAGCATCACTGTCTGTATTCCAAGTTGATGTAATGCTGCAATCGCTTCTTTGCTGCTATCTTTAATGGTGTCAGCCACAGCAACCAGTGCAAGAGCATGGGTTTCATCGCTCAGCAAAACCACGGTTTTACCTTGCTTTTCAAACTGTTCAATTTGTTGTTCAAGTTCGCTTGAGCAGCGTTCTAATTCATGAATTAAGCGATGATTACCCAACCAATACTTCTGATTCTGTATTTCAGCTTGCGTACCGCGGCCGAGTAAAGCATTAAAATGATCGACATCAATTTTTACCGTTTGTGAGTGTGCGGCAGTAATCGCTTGCGATACAGGATGGTCAGATTGAGCGCTAAGGCTTGCAAGAATAGTGCGAATTTCGTTTTCAGTTTGATGGTTCGATAACAGCACAAAATCTGTGACTTGGGGTTGACCGTAGGTAATTGTGCCTGTTTTATCGAGTGCAACGGTTTTGAGTTGATGCCCTGTTTCTAAATAAACGCCACCTTTAATTAGAATACCTTTTTTAGCAGCCGCCGCTAAACCACTGACCACGGTAACAGGTGTTGAAATGACTAAAGCACATGGGCATGCAATCACCAGTAATACCAAGGCTTTATAAATCCATTCAAACCAACTACCTGCTAAAAATAGGGGTGGGATGATGGCAATTGCTAAAGCACAGGCAAATACAATGGGGGTATAAATTTGTGCAAAACGATCTACAAAGCGTTGGGTTGGCGCTTTTTCCCCTTGTGCCTGTTCCACTGCATGAATAATTCTGGCTAATGCTGTGTTATCTGCACTCGCAGTCACTTGATATTCAAAAGCACCTGTTTGATTAATGGTACCTGCAAAAACGTCATCGCCGATATTTTTTTCAATTGGCAGGCTTTCACCTGTAATTGGTGCTTGGTTGATGGTTGAATGTCCTTGCGTAATCACACCATCTAAGCCAATTTGTTCACCAGGCTGCACACGGACCTGTGCACCAATCGGAACTTGTTTGGCATCAATACGTTGCCATTCGCCATTTTCTTGCTGCATCAGCACTTCGGTCGGCATTAAATTGACCAGTTCACCAATGGCATTTCTTGCACGGCCCAGTGATTTTGCTTCAATCATTTCGGCTAAGCTAAATAGCACCATAACCATTGCGGCTTCAGACCAAGAGCCAATCAGCATTGCGCCTGTTACGGCAATACTCATGAGCGCATTAATATTTAAATTGCCATTTTTAATCGCAATCCAACCTTTTTTGTATGTGCTTAAACCTGAAAATGCAATTGCAAGTAGGCTTGCTGCCAGTACTATCCACGTTGAGCCATCAAACCAATGCGTTGCCTCTGCGATTGCGGCTAAAACAGCAGCAATAATGAGGGGAGTGAGAGATTGCTTGTGCTCGGTTTGAGGGGCAAGTGTACCCTCGGTATTTGCTAATTCAGGTTCAAAGCCCAATTCCCGAATGCCTTGTAAAATGTGTGGCAATACTTCGGGTTGATGTTCGACCGTAAGCACTCGCTGAATTAAATTAAATTCAAGCTTTTGAATGCCTTTAAAGTGCTGAAATTTTTTACGAATTAAGCCTTCTTCGGTGGGACAATCCATTTGCATAATTCGGATTTCAGTGCGCTGTACCTCACCTTCAAGCTGAGTTGTACTTAAATTGATATTGATGGATGCATCTTCAGGTGAATGTGAACATCCGCAGCTTTTCGTCTTGTTGTCTTTTATTGACATGTTCATTGTTTGTACTCATATCCTGATATACTCTTATTTAACACCCTGAAGTAACTATAGGCTCAAGTGTGGAAATGAAAATAGGTGAACTTGCAAAACAAGTGGGCTGTTCAGTTGAAACCATCCGCTACTATGAACAAGAAGCGTTGTTACATAAGCCTTTGAGAAATATCCAAAATAATTATCGACTTTACAATGCGAGCCATTTAGAGCGCTTACATTTTATTTGTCGTTGTCGATCATTAGGCATGACTCATGAGGAAATTCGGGTACTTCTTGATGCTCGGGCAGAAAATAAAAATTGCCAAGTGGTCAATGACTTGGTTGAAGTACATTTACAGCATGTGCAGAAACGAATTTTAGAATTACAAGCGTTAGAGCAAGAACTCAATGTTTTACAAGCACAGTGCCAAGGTGAAAATAATACCGCAGGCTGTGGCATATTGCGTGAATTAGATAAGTCTGAGCAGGTAGCGCTTGAGCATCGTGACATTATTCACTCGAATCAAGTTTGTGGGCATAAGCATTAAATTTCATCCAAATTACCTGTCTGTAAAAGAATGTAAAACAGCGGCATTATGGTAGTTTTTAATAAGGCGTTTCGAATAAAGATCACGCATAATAAAAAAATTATGTTTTAAAATGGATAAGACCGTGGAAATAGCAGTCATTGGGAGTGGCATGGCTGGGCTTGCTGCCGCAAGAATTCTAAAAGATGCAGGGCATCAAGTGACAGTTTTTGAGGCATTGTCGGGCCGTGGAATGGACAGCCATACGGTTGAATTTGATGGTGGTATTATTGATGCGCCATTACGGGTGATGAATCCTTACTTATGGAAAAACACCTTAAGTCTAGCCACCCATTTGGGCATTAAAACCTTTCCTGTTCGTACTTTTATGTCGTGCAGTTGGCTATTTGAAGAGAAAACGGAAACATGGCTGACGACTTCGCGCTCACCGATTGGTAATTTCCCAATTATCAACAACCGTAAAGGTTTACAGCAATATGGTGTGCGCTTGGTTAAGGGCATGTTGCAATTGAAAACGGCAATCCATCGTTTTTTTAAGTCGAAAAACCAAAATATTACCTTAACTGAATTTATCAATAAAAACGAAATTGAAGAAGTTTTTTGGAATGGTGCAGTGATGCCTGTGCTATATACCATTTGTACGTGTAATCCTGAAACCATTGGCGAGTGGCCAGCTAAACCTTTATTGGTTTTTCTAAGCCAATTGACCAAAGGCGAGCAATTATTACGTTTACAAGGTGGTGCGCCTGCTTTTGTGAGCAAATTAATTGATGGGATCACCATTCAAAGTGGTGCAGCAGTGACCAATGTTGAGCTAAAAAATGAACAGGTTTTAGTTGAAAATGCTGCTGGTTTTCAGCAATTATTTGACCGTGTGATTGTTGCAACACCAACCAATAAAATTGAAAGTTTTATGCACCAAGGTCAATTCGACGAAGATTTGGCACTACTTAAACAATTTAAGTTTGAAGAAGGTGATTTGGTTATTCACACCGACCCAACGGTAATGCCGCCAAAACGTAAAGATTGGTCGGTGCTTAGTTATATGATGGACCGTAAATTTACCCGTCAACAATTTACGGTGTGGATGAATGCAATTGAGCCAACGTTGGTGGGTAAAAATCCAGTATTCCAAACATGGCGACCTGTAACGCCAATAGACGCGAAAAAAGTGATTTCAACTGTGAAATTAAGCCGTGCAGTGGTCAATGCTCAAACGGTTGAAGTTAATCAAGAACTCTTGCGCCGTCAGAAAGTTCCTGGGCGTAAAGTGTATTTTTGTGGTTCGTGGTCGTGTGATGGTTTGCCAATTTTAGAATCGGCAGTGACTTCAGCTATGCAAATTGCCAAAAACTTAGGTGCGCCTTTACCTTTTGTGGGCTTAAAACCTAAAGTTGAAGTTGCGCCTGAGCTTGGTTATTAAGTTTCAATTTTAATGTCAAAACAGAAATCTACGCTGTTGTCCCAACATAAATATGCCATTCAGGCATCTATGTTGGGAGATACATCGACCTTACCATGGACCAATTTGGGACTGTGGCAGGGTGCTTTAAATTATCCTGAGGCTTGTCGCAATCTTGTGTTGCATCTGGTCGATGCAATTCATTTAACTCAGCAAGATCGCTTACTCGACTTAGGATGTGGGCAAGGTGCAAGTTTAAAACTTTGGCAAGATCATTTTAAATTGCCGCATTTTGAAGCGGTAGAATTACAAGTAGCATGTATTGATCCGATTCAAAAGCAAGCTTTACTGGGATTGCAGCATCTGCATCAAGGTGATTTTCTTAAATTAAAGCCAGCGCAATTTCAGCAATTTTTTGATGTGATTGTTTGTATTGATGCGCTTTATCATCATGCGCTGCCTGATTTTTTAAGTGTGATTCGGCCATTACTTGGCAACCATGGTCGTATTGCATTTCATTATTTGACGTTTAGTAAAAAGTGGAAAAAAGCGACAACGTGGCAAAAGTTACGGATACGTTATTTGTTGAAAGCCGCCGACATTCAGCTAGATCATTTAAAGGATCAAGAGGGTTTATGGGAGCAGCTTACACAAGTCGGTTTTCATCACATTAAAATTGAGGATTTAACCCAAGGTGTATGCGCAGGTTTTGCGCACTACATTACTACAATGCCGCCACAGCAGTTGCATGGCTTGGATGGTTTTAAAATTAAAATGACCGCAAAGCTTTGTCGGCAACTGGCACAAGACGGTTTAATTGAATATGTGCAAGTTACGGCAAGGGCATCATCGGTTTGATCGAAGATGTCGTAAGCGATGAACTATTTTCATTCCAAACACATTCACACATAAACCTAAAATAATCACCACAGCACCTAAACCCTGTTGCAGCGACAAATGTTCATTGAGAACGATAGTCGCAGTCACAATACCCACCACGGGCACCAGTAGCGTAAGTGGTGCAATGCGCCACGTTTCATATTTATTGAGCAAATAGCCCCACAAACTTGTACCAATAATGGTGGCAATATATGCCAGATATCCAATCACGAAAAAGTCACGTAATTGAAAATGTTGCAAGCTTTGCAGAATTGCGACTTTGCCTTCAAACACCCATGAACAGATAAAAAAGGGAGCAATTGGAATCAGTGCCCCCCAAACTACGAGCGATAATGTATCGACAGGATGGTGTTTTAAAATGACCTTGTTGCTAATATTTCCAACCGCCCAAGCCAACGCTGCCGCTAAGACCAGTAATAATGGAAGCAGTGGAATGCTACTTTGTGGGTTGGCTGCTTTTGCATCGGCCAAAATGAAAATCCCACCTGCGGCAATCAGAATGCCGAGCCAATGATGTGGTTGAATTTTATCAGATAGCAGCAATGCACCTAAAATTAAGGTAAAAAAAGCTTGGGCTTGTAAGAGTAAGGATGCTAATCCTGCGGGCATACCCAAATGAATAGACATAAAAAGCAGAGCAAATTGAGCGAAGAACAGACTCATTGCATAAAGAAGAATGAGTTTAAATGGTACGGCTGGACGTTTAACAAAGAAAATGGCAGGAAAGGCGACTGCAATAAAACGCAAACAGGCGAGTAGGAGTGGCGGGATATCGGCAACGCCAAATTTAATCACGACAAAGTTAAATCCCCATGCCAAAATAATTAGCAGGGCAAGGAATAGATCTTTGACCGTCATTTTATTGTCCTAAATATTGATATATGAAAAACTGCAAATGAAAATCTAATTTAAGCAAAAAGTGAAAAAAGCGCAAATAAAAAAAGCCCCTAAGTAATTTACTTGGGGGCTTTTAAAAATTTGCTGGTGCCGGCACACGGATTCGAACTGTGGACCTACTGATTACAAGTCAGTTGCTCTACCAACTGAGCTATGCCGGCAACGTGGCATGAATTCTACAGTAATATGAATAAAACTCAAGCCAAAAAATAAGCATTTAAATGAAGGTCATCGATTATTTTTGAGCATGAGCCTCTTAAAGACGCATTTCAATACCTTGCGCTGCTAAAAATTGTTTAGCTTCTGGAATGGTGTGTTGCCCAAAGTGGAAAATACTGGCAGCGAGTACAGCATCAGCTTTGCCTTCTAAAATACCATCGGCTAAATGTTGTAAATTGCCAACGCCACCCGAAGCAATGGTTGGAATATTAACTTTTTCATTAATTGCACGCATTAGGGCAATGTCATAACCTGCTTTAGTGCCATCGGCATCCATACTGGTAATCAATAATTCACCTGCACCAAAATCTGCCATTTTAATTGCCCATTCAATCGCATCAATCCCTGTTGGTTTGCGTCCGCCGTGGGTAAAGATTTCCCATTTATTCTCGCCTGTTTTTTTTGCATCAATGGCAACCACAATACATTGTGCGCCAAAACGCTGCGATGCTTCTTGTACAAATTCAGGTTGAAATACCGCAGCTGAGTTAATACTCACTTTATCTGCGCCTGCATTCAGCAATAGGCGGATATCTTCAACCTTACGTACACCACCGCCCACAGTTAATGGTACAAAAACGCTTTCTGCCATGCGCTCTACGGTACGATAGGTGGTGTCCCGACCATGATGGGTTGCGGTGATATCTAAAAAGGTAATTTCATCTGCACCTTGCTCGTTATAACGACGCGCTACTTCTACAGGGTCGCCAGCATCACGAATATCAAGGAATTGCACGCCTTTTACAACGCGTCCATTATCGACATCTAGGCAAGGAATGATTCGTTTTGCAAGCATAATGGCATCCGATTGGTGGGTTATGGAAAGAAACTTGCCGTGAGGGCTTTAAATTTGATCAACTTACTGTATTCTATCAAACTTATTTTGTTTCACGCAGGTTTTCTATGTCTGTTTATACGCCCTTGAATTTAGATCAAGTCCAGCCCTTTGCCGCAGCCTATAATTTACAGGTCGAAGCGCTTGTGCCCATTCAAGGCGGGATTCAGAATACCAATTATTTTATTGTTTGTGCAGATGGGCAGCAGTATGTTCTGACCTTATTTGAAAATGAAACCGAGCAAAGTGCAGGAGAGATTATTCCAGCCTTACAACGTTTGGCAGAAGTTGGTGTGCCTGTTGCTGCACCACTCGTGCATAGCAATAAAGCAATTCATTATTTGGTTGGTAAACCTGCACAAATTGCACCGCGGGTTTGGGGTGAACATCCTGAAACCACGACTGCGCAGCAAGTTGCGGCAATTGCAGAAGCACAAGCCACACTACATGTTACATTAGCGGACTTTCCTTTAGCACGTGAACATAGCCGTGGTCATGTGTATTGGACAGAAATTGGCGATTTATTGCAAAATGAAATGAACGCTGAAGATGCTGCTTTAAAACAACAGATTTACGCCATTTTTGAAGCTTATCGTGCGCAGCATCCAAATCGTCCACAAGGCTGGGTGCATTCTGATTTATTCAGAGATAACACGTTGTATCAACAAGAAAAATTAACTGGGATTTTAGATTTTTACGAACTCAATTTTGATGAATTGCTATTTGATATTGCAATTACTATTAATGATTTTTGTACGGCATATCCCGATGTAACGTTGGACCAACACCGTGTCGACGCCTATTTAAATGCTTATCAACAAGTTCGTGCATTGACTGAAGACGAACAAGCTTGTTTGCCAATTTATTTGGCAATGGCCGCTTGTCGTTTTTGGTTCTTACGTTTAAATGTGGCACGTTTAAACCGTTTAGAAGGACGAGGTGGCGACGACGTGTTCCAAAAAGATCCGACACAAATGCGTAATATGTTATTAAATCGATTGGTACATGTTACGGTGCTTGGATAATTCATGCGTGATCAAGGAAGGCTGATTGAGTGGTTTGATGAGCAGGGTTATGGTTTTATTCAGCCCAATGATGCTTCAAAAGATCGGGTATTTTTGCATATCCAAGATTTTGCTAAACGTGGCCCGCGCCCCTTGGTTGGTTGTGCTTTAGATTATTTGGTGATTGTAGATAGCAAAGGGCGTTTTCGGGCTACGCAAGTTGCGTACCTCAAAAAGCAGGGTAGTCGTCCTCATTCACCCCAAGCGTTAAATGTGCGGCAACAGCAAAATGCCAAATTGGGTGTTATGCCTATCGTCATTATTATGTATTTGGTGGTGGTTTTGACTGCTTTTGGAATTGCCCGCATCCCAAGTATTTATTTTGTAGTGATGCTATTCATCAATATTATTACTTATGCGTTGTATGCCAAAGATAAGAAAGCAGCTCAACAAAAACAATGGCGAGTACAAGAGCAAAGTTTGCACCTGTTTTCGTTATTGGGTGGCTGGCCTGCGGCATGGTTGGCACAACAAAAGCTACGCCATAAAACACAAAAACAACCGTTTCAACAGATTTATCACTGTACCATTGTATTGAATATTGGACTGACCTTATGGTTGATTTTCCGTCCTATGATTTAAACGATGTGTTGAAACAGTGAGTATAATAATGACATATGATGATCAATTTAAATCGGACAAAACCCTAACGCTTGTTTTGTATCTACTTTATATCGCTGCCATTTTTTCCGCAGGTATTTTGGCTGTGGTTGCGCTTGTGATTAATTACCTTAAAAAAGATGCCATGCGCGGTAGCATTTTTGAAAGTCACTTCAATTGGCAGATTCGCACCGTTTGGTGGTATTTGCTTTGGAATATTCTTGGGATTGTTCCATTTTTCTTTTTATTCTTAACCAATGATAATGCCAATTTATTTGCGGGTATCGCATCACTTGCATTCTTCTTTTGGCTTGCCGTAGTTTTTGTATCATGGGTTTGGATTATTTATCGTGCCATTAAAGGCTTGTTGGCTTTAAACGATAATAGACCTGTGGCTTAAATTGGTCGGTTAAAAAGTGGGGCGATTTACTCCACTTCTTAGCAAAAATAGTCTATCTTTGTGCTAGCACGGTCAAATTTCGACTGAAAAGAGGTTTGATTGCAATATTTATTGGGATGAGTGACGCATGTTTTTTCGTGGTTTGAGAGAATAGCGCTTGATCTTGTACAAAATGCAATGACGATTATCAAAAAAATCGAGCCATGTAGCTCGATTTTTACTTTTAATTTACAGCGAAATTTTAAAAGTCATCTTTTTTATACATGTGTGCCATGCGTTCTAATTTGGTTTTTAAATATTGTTCATTAAATGGATTTAGACCTACCGTTAATGCAACACGGTCGACTACATCAATGCCAAGTGCTTTTAATGCATTAATTTTAAGGGGATTATTGGTAATTAATTTAACCTGTTTAACGTGTAAGTGATTGAGCATAATTTTACACATATCGTATTTGCGCGCATCAGCAGGTAAATTCAGCATTAAATTGGCATCGACGGTATCGTGCCCTTGGTCTTGTAGGGCATAAGCGCGAATTTTATTGGTTAATCCAATACCGCGACCTTCTTGGCGTAAATATAAAATCACGCCTTGACCTGCCTCATCAATGAGTTTTTGTGTTGCTTTGAGCTGTGGGCCACAATCACATTTTAATGAAGCGAAGGCATCGCCTGTTAAGCATTCTGAATGCACACGTACTAAGACAGGTGTCGATGGTGGTTGTTCTAGGCCTTTGGATAATGCAACATGTTCTTCACCTGTTTCAGGGTCTTGAAACACACTGATATTGAAATCTCCAAATGCAGTTGGAAGTTTAGATGTTGCAACAAAAGCAATCGCCACAGTTACGCTCTTTGGTCATCGATAATCGTTGAAAGTATACCGCACTGATCAGAGATTCCTAGATTCGATATACAAAAATTAAGCCAATCATTTTCTTTTTTTATGCAAACTACTTAATAATAGTTGAACATTGGTGCCATTTTTCAGGATAATCAACATCCTTGTCTTAGACAAAAGCAATGCGCAATTTTAAAAAAGAAAAGTGGCACATTGAAAACACTGCTCGATGAGTTAAAATTATCGGTTCACGTCAATCCCTAGCTTAGGAAATTGCCAGGCTTTAGAAGGCTTCGCCACATTATGTTGTATACAGAAATTCCAACTCAACGCCCTGTTACGCCCTTGTTAGATGTGATTGATCATCCACAGCAATTGCGTCAATTTGACTCTAGTCAGCTCGAACAGGTGGCCGATGAGCTACGTCAATACATTTTGTATGCTGCTGGACAAAGTGGCGGACATTTTGGAGCCAACTTAGGCGTCATCGAACTGACAGTTGCTTTGCATTATTGTTTTAATACGCCAAATGACCGTTTAATTTGGGATGTTGGCCACCAAGCGTATCCACATAAAGTATTAACGGGACGCCGTGATCGGTTAACGACCATTCGTGCTAAAGATGGTTTGGCGGCATTTCCTTTAAGGGAAGAGTCGGAATTTGACCATTTTGGGGTTGGACATTCCTCGACTGCAATTTCAGCAGGCTTAGGGATGGCTTTGGCACGTCGTTACCAAAATGATCCGTGTGAGGTCGTTGCAATTGTTGGTGATGGTGCGATGACTGCGGGTATGGCTTTTGAAGCAATGAACGATGCAGTGGCTCATCAAGCTGATTTGTTAGTGGTGTTAAACGACAACGATATGTCAATTTCACCAAGCACCGGTGGTTTTGCTAAACATTTGGCTGCAATTTGGGAAAAAGGTCATTCAATTCATATTGATGCAGAAGGTACAGCATTTGTTGCGCCGTATCCTGAATGGGATTACACCTCACGCTTGCATCAAGCCGCAACCCAAGAAGCGGACAATTTATTTAAAGCCATTGGTTTTGATTATTTTGGCCCTTTTGATGGACATGATGTGCAGCAATTAACACAGGTATTTAACGCACTAAAACAGCGTAAAGGGCCACGCTTAGTCCATATCTATACCAAAAAAGGCAAAGGTTTTGCACCTGCCGAAGCCGATCCAATTGGTTATCACGCCATTGCTAAAAAAACTACACCAGTTCAAATAGAGGCTACACCAAAAAAATCTGCGCCTAAATATTCAGATATTTTTGGGCAATGGTTGTGTGACGAAGCAGCACAAGATTCACGTTTATTAGCCATTACGCCTGCTATGTGTGAAGGTTCGGGTATGGTGCAATTTGCCAAGCAATATCCTTCGCGTTATTTTGATGTGGCAATTGCCGAACAACATGCGGTTACGCTTGCTGCGGGTATGGCTTGCGAAGGCTTAAAACCTGTGGTTGCAATTTATTCGACCTTTTTGCAACGTGGTTACGACCAACTCATTCATGATGTTGCGCTACAAAATTTAGATGTCACTTTTGCGATTGATCGTGCAGGGTTAGTCGGTGAAGATGGTCCAACCCATGCGGGTGCATACGATTATGCATTTATGCGCACCATCCCTAATTTAGTGATTATGGCACCTAAAGACGAAAATGAATGTCGTCAGATGTTGCATACTGCCTATCAATATAAAGGGCCTGCTGCGGTACGTTATCCGCGAGGTGCAGGAATTGGGGTAGATGTTGACACTCATTTGACTCAACTTGAACTGGGTCGAGCTGAAATTGTGGCAGAGATTAACCCACAACATGAAGATCAAATTAGTATTTTGGCTTTTGGTAGTCGGGTAAATCCTGCTGTGCAAGCCGCCACCCAATTGGCAGAACAGCTTGATGTTGGGATTCGTGTGGTGAATATGCGCTTTGTAAAACCACTCGATGAACAAATGTTGGCAGATTTAACTGCGACAACTTCATTATTCGTGACGGTTGAGGAGCATGCGGTGATGGCAGGAGCTGGCAGTGCCATCAATGAAGCACTCGCAAAAATGCAAGTGACGAAAGCGGTTGTGAATTTAGGGCTGCCTGATACATTCTTACATCATGCCGATCATGCCCAAATGTTGCGCGATTGTGGTTTGGATGCTGTAGGTATTCAAGCTAGTATTCAACAGGCGTGGTTGAAAACCACACAAAGTGTCTAAAAAATAATCGAAATTTCTTTAGCAAAAAGCGCAGATATTTGTTAGAATAGCTGTGCTTTTATGCATTATTCTTTGTCAAAATCTTTAATTTGTTTTAAGTGGGTGTTCAATGGAACCTATGGTGGTGATGGCTGCGCGTGCGGCTCAAACAGTTGGTCAAGAGCTTTTAAAAGCGCATCAAAATCGTCATAAACTCGACTTGCAAGTTGAAGAAAAAGGCATTGATGGCCCTGTTACCCGTGTTGATCGTTATATCGAACAACTCACAATTGATACGCTTCGTAAAAGTTATAAAAATCACAGCTTCCTTGGTGAAGAGTTCGGTTTGCAAGAAGGCAAAGGCCATGATGCAGACTGGTGTTGGATTATTGATCCTTTAGATGGCACATTAAACTTTATTCAGGGTGTTCCACATTTCTGTATTTCAATTGCGGTACAACATAAAGGCGTGACGCAACATGGCGTAATTTATGATCCTGTGCGTGATGAACTATTCTCTGCAAGTCGTGGTCGTGGTGCGGTATTAAACCAACGTCGTATTCGTGTAAATACGCCAGACAGCTTGGAAAATACCTTCCTTGCAGTAGGTCATGCTTACCGTGCGAAACGTAATGGTCAAATTACTTCTTATGCCAAACAACATTTTGATGCATTGCTAGCTGTAACTGAAGCAGGTGCACAGTTCCGTCGTAGTGGTTCTGCTGCATTAGACTTAGCTTATGTTGCAGCAGGTCGTTATGATGGTTTCTTTGAATTAGGTTTAAAACCGTGGGATATTGCTGCCGGTGAGCTTATTGTGAAAGAAGCTGGCGGTACAGTGATTGATGCTCGTGGCGGTAACGAATCTATGGAAAATGGACAAGTGATTGCAAGTTCAATGAAAATGTTAAAACCGTTTGTTCAAGCAGTTGTACCTGCATGGGCAGATGCGGTTAAATAATAGCTTAGAGATTTGAAAAGCCAGTCACTATGACTGGCTTTTTTGTATTTATATGGGGTGGTTTGGTACTTATTGTGATTTTTAAAAGGATTGGAATAAAAAGTTTAGCTACAAAGATTATGTCAGTTTGCCATTTATCTTTATGCATTTTTAAGATAAAAAAATAAATAACGTGACAACTTATAAAAAGCTGCTATAATTCGCCCACGCACTTAAATTCCGTTCATTACCTGAACATTTCTCTTCTATCATTGTGTATGCGCGTCCGGTCCAAAGAGAGGACAATATTTCGCGCCCCACCCAATCGCTTAAGCGATTCTTTCAGGTTGCGGCTGTAATCATCTGTGCGTTATACGCATCGTCGTTCTCGGATCGCCGCTGATTCTATATTTTCAGCGTTTACTGCTGTGCCGCTATTTGCCGATGTCCAATAGACTTTATTTATTTGGAGCACCCACGTTAGGGTGAATACCTCTATGAGCAAAACTTTTGCTGATTTTTCTTTAGACGAGTCATTACAACAAGCACTTGACACACTTGGCTTTACTGCGCCAACACCTGTGCAAGAACAATCTATTCCTGCTGCAATGGAAGGTAAAGACCTTCTTGTTTCAAGCCAAACAGGTTCGGGTAAAACTGCTGCATTTTTACTTCCAACATTAAACGCTTTAGCTGGTCAAGAAACATTTGTACCATTTAAAGACCGCATGAAAGCGATCACTCAACCAAAAATTTTGGTGATTTCTCCAACACGTGAACTTGCGCAACAGGTTTGCCAAGACGCAATTGCATTTGTACGTCACATGAAAGGCGTTCGTGTTGCTGCAATTATGGGTGGTATGCCATTTGCAAAACAAATTCAACAATTAAAAGGCGCGCAAGTTGTTGTTGCAACTCCAGGTCGTTTACTTGACTTGGTCAACCGCCGTCAAATCAAACTTGATTTAGTTGATTCTTTAATTGTCGACGAAGCTGACCGTATGCTTGATTTAGGTTTCTCTGAAGACCTAGAAGCAATTAGCGATTTAGCAGCTAACCGTAAGCAAACATTGATGTTCTCTGCAACATTTGCACCACGTATTATTAATCTTGCTGAACGCATGATGAATGATCCAGAACGTATTGCAATTGAAACAGGTCATTCAACCAATACCGATATTAGCCAAACTTTACATTGGACTGATGGTTTTGAGCATAAGAAAAAATTGCTTACCCATTGGTTAAGTGAAGAAGATTTAGATCAAGCAGTTGTGTTTGCATCGACTCAAGAAGATACAGACATGTTAGCTGAAGAGCTTGCTGAAGCGGGTCTTTCTGTTGTTGCACTTCATGGTGCAATGCCACAAACTGTTCGTAACCGTCGTTTACGTAGCATTCGTGAAGGTAAAGCAAAAATCTTAGTTGCAACTGACGTTGCTGCACGTGGCTTGGACGTTCCGACCATTTCACACGTAATTAACTTTGGTTTACCAATGAAACACGAAGACTATGTACACCGTATTGGTCGTACCGGTCGTGCGGGTCGTACTGGTAAAGCAATCACTTTAGCAACTTACCGTGAGCGTGGTAAAATTCGTGCTTTAGAAGACTACTTAGAAGCACGTTTAGAAGTTTCTGAAATTCAAGGCCTTGAGCCATCTCCACCTCCTGCACGTTCAGGTCGTGATGGTGGTGGTCGTAACGGCGGTGGTCGTGGTCGTAACGGCGGTGGTCGTAGTGGTGGCGGACGTCGTTTCGAAGGTGAAGGTAACTTCAAACGTCGTGAAGGTGGCCGTGAAGACCGTCCACAACGTTCGTTCGGTGAAGATCGTCCTAAACGTTCATTCGGTGGGGAAGATCGTCCACGTCGTGAATTCAATGGCGACCGTCCACAACGTTCATTCGGTGGAGAAGATCGTCCACGTCGCGAATTCAATGGCGACCGTCCACAACGTTCATTCGGTGGAGAAGATCGTCCACGTCGCGAATTCAATGGCGACCGTCCACAACGTTCATTTGGTGGGGAAGATCGTCCACGTCGCGAATTCAATGGCGACCGTCCACAACGTTCATTCGGTGGGGAAGATCGTCCACGTCGCGAATTCAATGGCGACCGTCCACAACGTTCATTCGGTGGGGAAGATCGTCCACGTCGCGAATTCAATGGCGACCGTCCACAACGTTCATTTGGTGGAGAAGATCGTCCACGTCGTGAATTCAATGGCGACCGTCCACAACGTTCATTCGGCGACAAGCCTCGTTTTGATTCAAATGATGATAACCGCGGTAACCGTGCAGATTACAAGCCTCGTTCATTCCGTGGTAATGGTGATCGTCCAGCATTTGGTGGAGAAGATCGTCCACGTCGCGAATTTAATAAATCAGACCGTCCAAACCGTGAAGGTGGCGACCGTCGTCGTAAATTCTCAGACTAAGTTGGTCTAAGAATTTTGATAAAAAACCAGTCCCTGTGACTGGTTTTTTTATATCTAAGATTTGTGAAAAACTTAATGATAGACGTTGAGTTTCTGTTTATTTTAATTTGAAAATTACGGCCTTGATTATCGGTAATAGAAAGCTTTTACTAAAGAAAACAGCTAATTTATGTACAAAAATGTATGTGAGATTGAAAATACAGCACGATGATGGGGCGAAAATGGTAAGCTTGATGCTAGAAAATTTATCTACGCTTCATTTACAATAGATTCAATTCTGTGGTCGACATTTTTATTCTTCAATCAAAAAAATTGAATGCACATTAGAAATGTAAACACAATTTTGCTTCAAAAATAAATTTAAATTGGGTGCTTCGGCAAGCTGTGCAAATGCAATAAACTGCTGTAACCATAAGCAGGGATTTATTTATGATAACAAACATAGCGACTTCGTCAGCTAAAACTTTAATTGAAGTAAAAAATTTGAGTTTTAAACGAGGGGCGCGGGTCATTTATGACAATGTAAGCTTAAACATTCGCCGCGGGCAAATTACTGCCATTATGGGCCCATCAGGTACAGGTAAAACAACCTTGTTGCGTCTGATTGGTGGGCAACTAACCCCTGATTCTGGGCAGGTTTTGCTTGATGGTCATGACCTATCTAAAATGAGTCGTCATGATTTATTTGCAGCACGTGCCCGTATGGGGATGTTGTTTCAAAGTGGTGCGCTTTTTACCGATATGACGGTATATGAAAATGTAGCATTTCCTATTCGTGCACATACCCAGTTGCCAGAAAACTTAATTGCTGAATTGGTGGCATTAAAGTTGGAATCTGTTGGTTTACGTGGCACAGAACAGTTAATGCCTGCGGAACTTTCGGGAGGGATGAATCGGCGTGTGGCTTTGGCGCGTGCGATTGCACTTGATCCTGATTTAATTATGTATGACGAGCCTTTTGCAGGGCAAGACCCGATTGTGATGGGGGTATTAACCCGTTTAATTCGTTCATTACGTGAAGCACTCGATTTAACCACGATTATTGTTTCGCATGATGTCGATGAAACCATGTCGATTGCTGACTACATTTATATTGTTGCTGAAGGAAAAATTCAGGGAGAAGGTTCACCTGAAGCATTACGCACGCATCCCTCTGCTTTTGTACAACAATTTTTAAATGGACATGCCGAAGGCCCTGTCGATTTCCAATTTAGTCAACAGGCTTATTTAAGCCAAGAGGTCGATTCATGAATGCTATTGCCGTTTTAGGTCGACGTGTGATTGAGCGTGTTCAAGGCATCGGTGTTGCTGCACTCATGTTGCTGCAAATTATTTTTTCGATTCCATCTTGGCTAGGTGTACGTTTATTTATTTACCAAATGTACCGCGTTGGGGTGATGTCATTATTGATTATTGCCGTGTCTGGTTTGTTTATTGGATTAGTGATTGGCTTACAAGGCTATAGCATTTTAGTCAATGTTGGCAGTGAGTCGATGCTAGGTACGATGGTGGCACTCACGCTATTGCGCGAACTTGCTCCTGTCGTTGCAGCCTTACTTTTTGCAGGTCGTGCTGGTTCTGCCTTAACTGCCGAAATTGGATTAATGAAAGCTACCGAGCAATTGTCGAGCATGGAGATGATTGGGGTTGATCCATTAAAGCGGATTGTTTCACCACGGCTTTGGGCGGGGATAATCAGTCTGCCTATGTTGACAGTTATTTTTGCGGCGATTGGTATTTTTGGCGGCAAACTAGTAGGTGTAGACTTTTTAGGCGTGGATGAAGGCTCGTTTTGGAGCGGCATGCAAAGTTCAGTACAGTTTCATCACGATGTTGTAAATGGCATCATCAAAAGTATTATTTTTGCGATAATTTGTACATGGATTGCGGTGTATCAAGGCTATTTCTGCGAGCCAACATCGGAAGGAATTGCAACTGCAACCACAAGAACAGTTGTCTATTCGTCTTTATGTGTTTTAGGTTGTGACTTTGTGTTGACTGCGGTCATGTTTGGAGGATTGTAATGAAATCACGTGCAAGTGAACTGGCCGTTGGTATTTTTGTTGTTATTTTTGGTTTAGCTTTATTTTTCTTGGCCATGAAAGTCAGTGGTTTAACTGGCAATAATATGGGCAATAGTTATGAAATGAGCGCACAGTTTGATAATGTGAATGGCTTAAAAACCCGCGCCAAAGTAACGATGAGTGGGGTGACGATTGGGCGTGTTGAATCCATCACACTTGACCCTGTCTCGCGACTTGCCAAAGTTACTTTTGATTTAGACAGTAAATTAACCACATTCAGTGCAGATCAGCTTAAAACTGTACAAAAAAATGCTTTGGATGAGCTACGTTATAGCGATGCTTATCAACAAGCCAACGCGACTCAACAAAAAGCAATGGAACAGCAACTATTAAATAACATGAACTCCATCACCAACATTGATGAAGATGCTTATATTATGGTGGCAACCAATGGTTTACTTGGTGAAAAATATTTAAAAGTTGTTCCAGGTGGTGGTTTGAACTATATCAAACGTGGTGGTGTCATTAGTAATACCCAAGGCACTATGGATTTAGAAGATTTGATTGGTAAATTTATTACAGGCATGTCCGGTAAATCATCAGACAGCTCAGGTGATAAAACTGCGTCAGAGAGCGCAAAAACAGCCGATCCACAAACATCATTTGCTGAATAACAATAGAGGAGAGTAGATTTGAATACCTTAATGAAACAAACACTTACAGCTAGTATCTTATCAACAATGATTGCAAGTACGGCAATGGCTGCACCTGCCGAAGCACCCCCTGCATTTGTAAAACGTATTGCAGATAGCTTAATTAGCCGTTTAAAGGTAGACCATGCTAAATTGCAAAATAACCCTGCTGCGGTAACTGCGATCGTACAGCAAAACCTTGAGCCAAATGTCGACGCACAAGCTTTTACTCGTATTGTGATGGGAACTTACGCCTCTGCACAAAGCAGTTCGCCACAGCAACGTGCAACCTTTGAGCGTAATTTACGTCAAAGTTTAATCCAAAATTATGGTACTGCTTTTGCTAAATACAGTAATCAAAGCTATAGCATTCGTCCATATAAACAAACTGCAAGTGCATTCCCTGTAGTAACGCTTGACTTTAATAACCAAGGTCAGAAAACCCCTGTATCATTTCAGTTAACCGATGCGGGTAGCCAGTGGAAAGTGCGTAACATTAATGTTGCCGGAATTGATTTAGGTTTACAGTTCCGTAATCAGTTTGCAGATACGGTAAAACGTAATGGTGGTAACTTAGATAAAGCGATTGCTAGCTTTAAACCTGATGCAAATAATGCAACGAAATAATCTTCGGCTTGTTACAAGTGCATATCAATAAGCAGCAAGTTGTCAATTAAAGTGTAGGTGAAACGTGATCGAGTTTAAATCACAACAATTGTCGCTTTCAGGGCAAGTTGATTTTAAAAATGCTGAAGCATTATATGCACAAGGCAAAGACATTATTGCCAAGCAAACCCAGTTTCCACTGGTGGTTGACTTGTCAGGTCTAGTGCATGGTAATACCTTGGCATTGGCCGTTTTGGTGCAGTGGTTGCGCCATACACCACAAGCCAAAGGTTTGCAGTTTAAAGCGGTACCTGAAAAAATGTTAAAAATTATTCAGGCCTGCCATTTGCAAGATGATTTGCAATTAATTGCTTAAGCTACAAGTTAACATCAAAGAAAACGATTTTTAGCAGCATAAAAAACCGCATATCATTATTGATGTGCGGTTTTTTATTGCAAGATGGATTAAACCACGAAGGTTGCAAGCCTAAGAAATTAGATCCATTTTTTCCAACGGAAATACAGCATTGGGCCAAAGAATGTGGCGAGAAGTACCGCGCTCACAATAGCAAGGCTGAGTTTGCCATGTGCAAAAGGTAACTCATCAATGTTCATGCCGTACATACTGGCAATGAGCATAGGTGGAGCAAGCATACTTGGTAAAATCGAGAAGCGACGGATGGTATCGTTCTGTTCGGTGTTAATAAAGCCTGATGTGGTGTCGAGTAAGAAACGTACTTTTTGGAATAAGAACGCATCATGTTCGACCAATGAGCGGACATCTTCACTCATTTCTCGAATTTCACCATCATAAATATGACTGCCTAATGCGCGCGGACGAGACAAGAATGTCAGCACGCGGCGTAAGTCAATTAAGCAGAGCTGTGCCTTCCCCAACATATCTTCTTGTTGTGCAAGGCGAGTAATCATGTCGTCTAAATCAAGGACTTGTTCACGATGATGATTGTTGAGTACTTCAGTTGAATATTTCTCTAAATCTTTATGGATGTCTTCTAAAATGTCTGCAAGTTCATCTAGCTTGGCTTCGAGTAATCCAAGCAAAATCCAGATTGGATCCTGATAATCAATTTCATAGTCATTGCGGCGCGCACGGGCACGAAAGGCACGAAAAGCCACAAGCTTTTCACCACGTAAGGTAATTAAGCGTTCTTTGGTTAAAATAAAAGCCACCGTTTGTACGGTTGCAAGCATTTTTCCTGCTTCATCGGTGTCATCATCAACTTGATAATTCTTATTTTTTGTTAAAAAATAAGTACTGATGTGCAAGACACCATCATCATCACGATAAAAGCGAGCAGAAGACGAAATATCTTCTAAAGATTTTAGGGTTGGTAAGTTCTGTTCATAAGCATCAATGACCCATTGCTGTTCTTCTTGTGAAGGGGCAATGAGGTCAAGCCAAACTAATTCTGGATGTAAATCAAATCCACCATTGATGGCTGCATCTTCGAGACTACCACGCTCTGTGGCATAAAAAGCTTCAAGCATCGGTGTCTTTCTCCCTTTAAAATGGGGGGTGAAACGATGGGTGTATTTTAGACAAGGAATCAATTAAAAACACTGTTCCGTTTGTTATTTTGTTAAAAAAAACCTACTTTAGTTTGTTTTTAATTCATATTTATTTAAGAAAAGGTGTTTTTATGAAGTCAGTTGCCATTTTTTGCGGGTCTAAGGCGGGGAATTTGCCTATTTTTGTGCAAACTGCACAACGTGTGGGTGAGTACTTGGCGCAACAGGGTGTGACTTTGGTGTATGGCGGTGGGCGTTCAGGGCTTATGGGTACGGTGGCTGATAGCGCATTACAAGCAGGTGGGCGGGTCATTGGTGTGATTCCAACAGCTTTGGTTGATAAAGAGTTGGCACATCCAAATTTGACCGAGTTACATGTTGTTAAAGACATGCATGAACGTAAAACCAAAATGTCGGAACTGGCCCAAGGTTTTATTGCACTACCAGGTGGGGCAGGCACTTTAGAAGAAATTTTTGAACAATGGACATGGGCGCAGTTGGGTATTCATGCCAAGCCTTGTGGATTTTTAAATATTCAGGGTTTTTATGATCCACTTTTGGCAATGGTACAACGCACTGTAGAAACAGGATTTACTCAATCACGTTTTGCTGATGCGTTGCAAGTGTCAGACAGCATAGAAACACTGGTTGAGCGTTTTGAAGCCTATACTTCACCTGAACCGAAATGGGGTGCGGCTGATGTTGTACCTTAATTTTTATCCATGTTGAGGTGGTTTTTCGAGTAATTGATCGACCAATTCATCAATGTTGGTATCTACACTGCGCCATTTGTTTAAAGCTAAGCCACCTTTTTGCGTAGTTGAAAAGGTGGCGTGCAAAACTGCGTTCAAGCAAATTGGTGAAACCTTAAATTGTGACTTTCGGGTTTTGAATGATGCAGATTTGAGTTAACTGTTTGGCATTAAAATGTTCTGTATTATTGATTTGAATGGCAGTACAACCTGAAAAATTGATGAGAGCCATGCAATGAGTGTCAAAACTGTATTGATTCATTTTATTGGTATTGTGATTGAACTTTTATAGTTTGTTAATTTTTGAACTAAATTTAATGGCTTATTTTGCAATCGCTATGCAAGCTGCGAAAATTTCTTGGCAACCGAGTAATTTCAATTGTTTCGCCAGTGCGTCAAGTGAACTGCCAGTGGTAATCACATCATCCACCATCAAAACGCGTCTAAAGCGTTGTTTCGTTTTTTGTGTGACGTAAAATTGTTGTTCAATATTTTGCCGCCGTTCTGCACCCGAAAGCCCTTTTTGTGAATGCTCATTTTTACGCGAAATAGGTTGCCAAATAGGAACTTGTAATTGTTTAGACAACACTTGTGCCAAAAGTAAGGCTTGATTATAGCCACGGTCGGTTAAGCGTTGTTCAGATACAGGCATAGCGACAATCGCTTGTATTTTGATAATTTTTAGCGTTAACAGTAATTCAGACAATACGGGCAGCCAATGTAATTGCTGTTCATACTTAAACTGTTGGATGAGCCGATTGATGGGATATTGATACCAACATGCCACATATAACTGAAAATGTTCGTACTGAATGGATTGATTAAACCATGGTAATTGTTGCCAACAGTCTTGGCAGAGTTGTTGTGGCATAACAGCGATAGTGGAATGACATAACTTACATGGCAAGGGCAATTTTAGTTTAAGCTTAAATATAGGCATAGCGTGGCGCCTCGGGTAACCATCGCTCAAGTAAAGGTTCAACTAAATTTGGGTAGTGCAGCAGAATTTGCTCGGCTGTATGCTGTGCATGCGGTAATAAATGGGCATCGCGTTCAAGTCGTGCCACGCGAAAACCCATATCACCTGTTTGTTTGGTGCCAAGTAGTTCGCCTGCACCCCGAATTTCTAAATCTTTTTCGGCAATCACAAAACCATCATTACTTTCTCTTAAAATTGCCAAGCGTTCATAACCATTTTGTGACAGTGGGGTTTTATACAGTAGCGCACAGAAACTGGCTAATGCACCACGTCCTACCCGACCACGAAGCTGATGTAATTGTGAAAGTCCTAAACGCTCGGCATTTTCAATCACCATAATACTGGCATTTGGGACATCCACCCCAACTTCAATGACGGTGGTTGCAATAAGCAATTGTAATTGATTGGCTTTAAAAGATTGCATGACAGCTTGTTTTTCTGAAGCCTTCATTTTGCCGTGTACCAACCCAACATTGAGGTCGGGAAAGCGTTGTTGAATATCTAAATAAGTCGCTTCAGCCGCTTGCGCATCTAAGGTTTCGGATTGTTCAACTAAGGTACATACCCAATAAGCCTGTTTACCTTCACGGCAGTTATTGGCAATCCGTTCTAGCACTTGTTCACGTCGTTCTAGCGGAATAGTAACTGTTTGGATTGGTGCACGCCCTGGTGGAAGCTCGTCAATGACTGAAGTATCTAAATCGCCATAAGCACTCATGGCAAGAGTACGAGGAATAGGTGTTGCAGTCATGACCAATTGATGTGGGGTGTTGCCTTGTTCGCCTTTGTTGCGTAATGCTAAGCGTTGGTCGACGCCAAAACGATGTTGTTCATCAATAATCACTAAGCCTAGTTTAGAAAACTGTACGGTGTCTTGAAACAGCGCATGCGTGCCAACCACCAATTGCGCGGTACCCGAAGCAATTTGTTGTTCCGCAGCTTCACGTGCCTTGCCTTTTTGTTTGCCAGACAGCCACGCGACTGAAATACCTAAGGGTTCAAACCAACGGCTAAAATTTAAAAAATGTTGTTCGGCTAAAATTTCGGTGGGTGCCATGAGTCCGACTTGCCAACCCGACTCTAACGCATGACAAGCGGCAATTGCTGCAACCAAGGTTTTACCTGCACCCACATCACCTTGAACCAAGCGCAGCATGGCTTTATTGTGTTGTAAATCATCCGAAATTTCTTTTGAAACACGCTGTTGGGCTTGAGTGAGTTGAAAGGGAAGTTGTGCCAAAAGTTGTGTTGCGAGCTTTTGGCTTGGCTTGATTGTTGGTGCTTGAATTTGCCGAATATAGGCACGGCGGGTGAGTAAGCTCAGTTGATGTGCGACCAATTCTTCAAAAATCAGGCGTTGTTGTGCAGGATGAGTGGCTTGTGCCAATTGCTGCATGTTGGCGCTGAGAGGTGGTTCGTGTAGGTACAATAAAGCTTGCTTGAGTCCATAGCCATTGTGGAATTGTGCAGGAATCAGTTCTGCTAAATTCTCGCTATGTTCTTGTAAGGCTTGTTGAATATAGTCACGTAATTTGGCTTGGGTTAAACCTTCGGTACTTGGATAAATGGCAGTAAGCTGCGTTTTGGGCAGTGTTGTTTGTGAAGTGATTGCTTGAATTTCGGGATGATATAACTCTAAGCCCCGTGCGCCTACACGAACTTCGCCAAATACCCGAATCCGATTGCCGACTTTAAGTCGGTCGGTCAGGGCTTTATAAACATGATAAAACCGTAAAGTGACTTTGCCACTGTCATCTTGTAATGTGGCAGCCATCGACTGACGTTTTCCTGGCGGGAAATCGACAGATTGGATGATTCCTTCAAGCAAATAGCTGCGTCCCACGCTTAATTGGTACATGGGAATAATCGTGCTACGATCTTCATAGTCACGTGGAAGGTGAAATACTAAATCTTCAGTGGTGAAAATATGTAGTTTTTCTAGCAAGCTTGCTGTGGCTTGCCCAATGCCTTGCAGCGTTTGAATTGAACGCATGTCCCTCCAGTTGGATCTTGATATGAACATCTTATTTATTGGTTATGGTAAAACATCGCAACGTGTTGCAAAACAGTTATTTGCAGATGGTCACCGAATTTATACCATGAGTCGAAGTGTAAAAACAGATCACTTTGCCACACACGATATTCAAGATCTTCAGGCTTTAGATTTAAGTGCTTATCCTTTAATTGATTGGGTGTATGTATTACTCAGTCCGAGCGAGAGTAGTATCGACGGGTATCAAAAAACCTATGTTGATACGATTGCACCAATTGTAAAGGCACTGCAAACGCATCCTGTGCAACGTGTAGTGGTTGTGTCATCAACTCGCGTTTATGGTGACGACACAGGGCAGGCGATTGATGATGAAACACCGCCCAATCCTAAAGATGTGCAAGGACAATTGCTATTGAAAATGGAGCAGTTATGGCAGCAAGCATATCCGCAAAAAACCATTATCATTCGTCCAAGCGGCATTTATGGCATAAGTGTTGTGCGGCTGCAAACGTTAGCGCAAGCAAGCACCTATCCAAATATACATTGGAGTAATCGGATTCATATTGATGATTTGGCAGGGTTTTTAGCCTATTTAACCCAAATCCCTCAATCTACACTTGCGTCGAGTTATATCGTCAGTGATTCAAGACCACAGCCGATGCACGAAATTTTGCAATGGTTTCAAGTGCAAGCCAAACACTCGATTTTGAATTTAGACAATACGGATGTTCAAACAGGCAAGCGCTTATATGCCACGAATTTATACGAAAGTGGTTTTGTATTGCAGCATCAAAATTGCTTTGAGGTCTATCAACACTTATTAAATGAGGCAGAAAAAACCACGCCGTAGCGTGGTCGTTTTTGGCTTATTTGGCTTTTTTCTTATTGCGGCGTCTAGCATTTTGTGTGGCTACCGCATCAAGCGCTTGTTGTAGCTCGTCATCACTAAACTGGGTGATTTGCTGCAACATATGCAAGGTCGCATCATCTAAAATAAGGTTGGCGTGATGAGCAGCTTGACTAAAGCGCGCGTCATATTCAAGGAAACCATCGCTATTGGTTTGAATATAGCTTTGTTGCGTTAAGACTTTTAAGAAGCCTTGGAACAGCGCTTTATCAAAAAATTCGGGTGAATTAAACTCATATAATGCCGACAAGCGCTGACCAAGCAAATGACTCAAATCTTCGACTTGTTTGGCAGAGATTTTGCCTGAACCACGTTGGGTGATCAGTGCAACTGTCATAAAGTAGCGTTCTAAGCTTTGTTTAACAGGTGCAGCCATTAACACCAATTGCTGATGTGCTTCGCTATTTGGTGCAGGGCTATGCAACATGCCATTATTATCTTGGCTGATTAACTCTGCTTGAATCAGGCTGTCGATATATTGCTGAATTGGTGTATGAAGTTCAGTGATATCCCATTTCATAAACAGTTCAGCTTTTAAGAATGGGTAAAGTGTGCAAATAACATTGCTCAAACTATCACGTTTAATTTTACCATTACGTTCAACCAACGATGCAATTAATGATGGAATCACAAAAGCATGCAAAATATTGTTTCTAAAATAGGTCAGTAAAACCGCTTGATTGTCTTCAATGGCAATAATATCGCCTAGCGCATGTTGAACGCGTTTAATCAGTTTCAGTTTAAGACCATAACGAATCATTTCTTGGCCTGAAAGTGGCGTAACTTCGGTACGATGGTCGTATGGAACTTGTGTAATTAACTGACGGTAATTTTCAAGCTGCTTAACAAATACAGCTTCATCTAAAGTATGTTTGTCGGTTGAAAGTAAGGTCAGTGCTAACAATGAGACAGGGTTAATCACCACGGCATTGTTAATTTTTTTCAAAATTTCATGGGCTGAACTGTTCACTGCATCCGAGACTGCCGCAGGAATTGGGTCGTCATTTTTTTCGATGCGAATTTGGTCGGCATTGTGTGCTTTCAGCAAATCATCTAAAAATACAGGCTCGCCAAAGTTCAAGTGAACTTTCCCGAAAATACGTTCAATTTTGCGCAACGTTTTGGCAATGCCCAATAAGGATTCGGTTTCTTTCGGTTTACCTTGCATTTCACCAATATAGGTTGAGCCTTCCATCAGGCGTTCATAGCCAATATAGGTGGGAATAAACACAATCGGTTTATTGCTGCGGCTGCGTAAATGGCTATGCACCGTCATGGCTAACATGCCTGTTTTTGGTGGTAACAAACGTCCTGTACGTGAGCGTCCACCTTCAATGAAGTATTCTAAAGGCGTATTGCGTGACAAAATGCTATATAAATATTCTTTGAAAACAGAAGTGTAAAGCCCATTGCCACGGAATGAACGGCGAATAAAGAAGGCACCGCCACCACGTAAAATTTGCCCAACAAACGGCAAGTTTAAATTATCGCCTGCGGCAATATACGGCACCATTAATCCACGGCGATGAATAATATAAGATAATAATAAATAGTCGATATGGCTGCGATGGCATGGGGTATAGATAATTTCATAATCTTTTGCCAATTCACGCACCACATTAAAGTTATGGACTTCAACGCCGTCATAGAGTTGTGTCCATAGGCGCGTCAGCACCATATCGCCAAAGCGAATGGTTGAATATGAATAGTCCGAAACAATTTCATTGACATAGCCAATAGCACGGCGTTCGGCTTCAAATAGGCTGACTTTACCACGAATACTTTCACGGCGAATGGCTTCTTGGACATCTTTAGATTTCACCAAAGACTGCATGACGTTACGGCGATCCGATAAATCGGGGCCCAAAACCGCTTCACGCTGACGATCTAAATATTGATTCAATTGGTTGACAATATAAGTTGCAGGCGACAGATTCGGATGCTCGGTATGGGCAATTTTGACTAAGTCACGCAGCGACTGTGCAGGATGAAACTCTAAGAACGATTGACGACCATGTACCCCAATATTCATGAGTTGTTTGAGTGTGCTGGGTGTTGCCCACGTATCGGTAAATAACAGTTTAAATAATGAATCTTCTTTGTCTGGTGAACGTCCCCATAAAATGGTTACAGGCACCAACTGAATTTCAAGTTCAGGGTTTTGATCAATCAGATCAATTAAACGTAATAAACGGGGCGGTAAAGTCGGACTATTGGCGGTAAAAACAGTAAAGTCAGATTTTTGTAAGAAAAAGACCGATGATTTTTCTTGTTGTCCTAAAATTGCTAAAGGTTCGAGTGCGGCAGGCAAATTTAAACGGCGGGTTTCGCTGTCGAGTACCAAAGCATTACTACGCGAATAATTTTGTAAGACATAACAGGTAAGCGCTTGTGTCTTGGATGCATCATTTGTTGCAGCAGGTTCGGTTGAAGCCGTAGGAGCATCTCCAAGAAGGCGAGGGCTGACCACAAGATCAAGAATTTTGCTTGATACTCTGCGATAGATTTGACCAATGCTATTCTTGGACATAAAAACTCCTACTTCAACTCAAGGTAAAGTCATGATGAATCATGACCGATGAATCGCATGATACGATTCATGGTGTAAAATTCGTTTAGCGGATCATTTTAACTAAAATCTGCTAGATTGCGCATAAATTTGGTTAAAAAAGGTGTTTTTATCTACTAACTTTGCCAAGTACTGCAACTTTACTTGCGTTTTATTGTACCTAATATCGATTTTGAGTAGATAAAATTAAGTGCTGTGACTGACTTGGGTGTATCGTGATGTGGCACTTTAATCTGAGTTGATTGAAAATCTCGGATGAGATGATATGAGGAACAAAATGAGCAACTTAACCGAAGAATTAATTGCATTACTCAGTTTAGAAAAAATTGAGGAAAATATTTATCGTGGTCAAAGCCGTAATTTGGTTGGTAAACGGGTTTTTGGCGGGCAAGTACTTGGGCAAGCATTGCGTGCTGCTTCTTATACGACTGATCGCCCTGCGCATTCGATGCATGCTTATTTTCTATTTGGTGGTGATATTAATGCACCGATTATTTATGAAGTTGAGCGTTTACGTGAAGGTAAAAGCTTTGTAAGTCGTCAAGTTCGTGCAATTCAACATGGTCGCCTAATTTTTACTGCGATGATTTCGTTTGCACCACCCGAAGAGGGTTTAGAATATCAGCAACATGTGCCTGACTATCCTGCACCTGAAGATTTAAAGAATGAACAAGAATTAAAGCAAAGTTTACTTGAATTTGTGCCTGAAAATGTGCGTGCTAGCTTTATGCGAGAACGCCATGTTGAACTGCGTCCGATTCACAGTGTGAATAATTTTTTTAGACCACAACCAGAGTCGCCAGAATATGCACATTATGTGCGCACGCATGATGCGATACCTGAAGATCAAAACCAAACAGCATTACATCAAGCGATTGTGGCCTTTTATTCTGACTTTACCTTAATGACAACGGCATTACGTCCACATGGTTTGAATTATTTATCGCCAAGTTTACAGTGTGCGAGTATTGACCATACGATTTATTTTCATCGGGCTTTAAAGGCAGATGCGTGGATGCTTTATGATATGAATGCCACGATTAGTGCTAATTCTCGTGGCTTGAATTTTGGTCGTATGTGGCAAAATGGTGAATTAGTTTGTAGTACGGTACAAGAGGGCTTAATGCGTTTACGTGAAATAGAAAGTCAATAAAGTGCTAAAGAAAGGCTCGATTTGAACAGTTGCTCATGCCATATTACGAGCATGATAAAATTATATGGATTGGCATGAGCTTAAACACGCAAATTTTTATTGCCGCATTGATCGGAATCTTTTTTGGATTACTACTCCGCTTCTATCCTGAAGCGGCTTTTTTTAGCCAGAGCATTTATGTATTAAGTTTGATAAGTGGCATTTTTATTGGTTTTCTAAAAATGTTGCTCGTACCACTGGTGTTTTCATCCATTGTGATTGGGGTAGCGAGTCTTGAGTCGGGTCAGCAACTGGGTAAGGTTTGGAAAATGACCTTACTGTGTAGTTTTGTGACCATGAGCTTGTCATTGTTTCTAGGCTTAATGTGTGCCCATATTTTTGAAGTCGGTAAGGGTTTAGATGTGGCCATGTTTCAAAGTGCCATGCAACAGCATCAACCTACGGTGCAGTCATTAGATGCATCTTCATTTCTCATGAATTTTGTCCAAAATACCCTGATCAATCCATTTAAAGCCTTTAGTGATGGCAATGTCTTGTCTGTGGTGATTTTTGCGATGTTGATTGGCTTGGCGTTGGTTTATGGCGGTAAACGCTTCCAAAGCATTCGGCAAGTGAGCCAAGAGTTTTTTGATTTGGTCATGCTGTTAGTCAGTTGGGTGATGAAACTTGCTCCGCTTGGAATTTTAGCATTGTTAGCCAAATTGATTGCCACTGAAGATTTATCAATTTTAAGTCGTGTCGCTGAATTTGCAGCCGTAGTAACAGGAACAACGATTTTTCATGGTGTGGTGGTCTTGCCTTTATTACTGTGGATTTTTGGAAAAATGTCGCCGTTGACCTTTTTTAAAGGCACGCGTTTGGCATTAATCACAGCGTTCGCGACCAGTTCAAGTTCGGCAACTATGCCTTTAAGTATGAAGTGTGCCCAAGAAAACTTGGGAGTTCGTCCGCAAATTACAGGTTTTGTGATTCCACTCGGTTCACATCTAAATATGGATGGAACAGCACTATATGAAGCCGCAGCTGCGTTATTTGTTGCAAATTTAATGGGACTAGATTTACATTTAGGACAGCAAATTATTGTCTGTTTAACCGCCATGATTGCTTCACTTGGCGCACCGGGTATTCCAAGTGCCGGTATGGTGACCATGATTATGGTTTTACAATCGGTGGGGTTACCTGCTGAAGCCATTGCCATTTTATTACCGATTGACCGTATTTTAGATACTGTCCGTACGGTGGTGAATGTGCAGGGTGATATGATGGTCAGTGTTGTGGTAGATCGCTATACGCGTACTGAGGATATTCCGATTCAGATTTTAGAATCACAAAAATAAGTTGGTAATTTACGCTAGATATGATGGATGAAATGAAATCTATCATATCTTTAATAAAGATAACTGATGTGGCTTGTCTGAGACAATTAAATTTTTAAGGAGAATATTCTAGGATTAATTTTGAATCAGCACAGATAAAAACAAAAAATAAGTTGCAAATGAAAACACTTCTCATTTATTATAATGCCACTTTATTGTCCAACTCACATTGATAAACTGACTTAAACCGATCTTGAGGATTGATTTATTTGTCCAGTTTATGCCACAGGTCATTATGGTGTTATGAGTCACGCTAGCGTATTTAATCAAAATCAGCCCAATAATGGGATGAAAAAAAAAGCAATGATTGCTGTTGCCACAGTGGTTGTTGGACATATTGCAGTGCTTGGGCTGTTAAGCCAAATGAAAGTCCAAACACTCAAACCGGTTCATAAAGATCCAGTTAAAGTGCGCTTTGTTAAAATTCAACCGCCTCCTGCGCCACCTAAGCCAAAAGAGAAACCAAAAGAAAAACCAAAGCCTGTTAAAGAGGTAAAAATTGTTAAACAACAATTACCTCCACCACCTAAAAAAGTGGAAAAAGTACAACAGGTGAAGGCTGAAGCACCAAAACAAGTTATTCAACCGCCTGTAACTAAACCAACGCCAGTAGTTAGTACCACGGTTTCAGAAACAAAAACCGTCGTCAAACCTGTTGAACCTGCACCAGTGGTTAAACCGGTTGAACCTGCTGCGCCACCTGCGGATAAATCACCGAAAAGTGTTTCAATTGGCGGTTCTGGAGTGCAGTGGAGTCGTAGTCCAAGTGTACAAGTTTCACCTTCAGATTTAAAAGATGCGCCGCGTTCAATTGTGGTTGCAATTGAGGCGAATGAAAAAGGCGTAGTGACTTCAGTACGTATTGTAAAAAGTAGTGGACTGCCTGCATTGGATGAAAAAGTGATGAAAGCAGTTCGCAGTGCGAAATTTAAACCTTATAAAGAGAATGGTGTGGCGTATCCGATTCGTGCAAACCAACCATTTGATTTAAATTAATCGATCTAACGGCTAACTCAATTAGGAGTTCGAGTATATGAACTTTTCAGTCTATTGGCAGAATGCAGATGCCGTCAGCAAGACCCTGTATTTTGTATTAATTGTCATGTCGATTGCGACATGGACAATTTTCATTTTACGTTTAATGGGTACGCGGCAGTTGAAGCAACAAGCGTATGCTCAATTAGAACAGGCCTTGGGTCAGCTTAAAGCGAAATTACAGCCGTTATCGTTTGAGCAACGTAAAGCAGTTGCAGAACAAGCTTTACTGCGTCAAATCTCTGAAGAAAAGAGTGCAGCTGAAAAAGGCGTATCGGTACTTGGAACGATTGCATCTATTGCACCGTTTGTTGGTTTATTTGGTACAGTTTGGGGTATTTTCCATGCCCTTGTTGCTGTGGGAAAAAGCGGTCAAGCAGGACTTGCACAAGTTGCAACCCCTGTTGGTGAAGCGTTAATTATGACGGGCTTAGGTCTTTCAGTTGCGATTCCAGCTGTACTTGCATATAACATTTGTGTGCGTGCCAATCGTGCTTTAGCACATGCCTTACAAGATAAAGCACATAGCTTATTAATTGATACGATGTTACAGCAAGAAACCACAACGACATCAGCGCAGCATCAATCGACTGAGCAGCGCTTTGTTGGAGGTCAAGCCTAATGGGTTTTCAATTGGGTGAAGATCACGATGCTGGTATGAATGAGATGAACCTCATTCCATTGATTGATATCATGTTAGTTTTAATGATTATCTTTTTAGTGACGGCAACTGTTGCGAATCCATCCATTCCGCTGACTTTACCCAAGACCACAGCGGAAATGACCACACCGCCACCAAAAGCCATTACCGTGAGCATTAACGCAAAGGGTGAAGTTGCTTGGAATGATCAGATTGTGAGTTTAGATGAACTGAATAATCGTTTCCAAACTGAAGCTCAGGCTGCACAAAAACCAAGTATTCAACTACGCGCAGACAAAGAGTCTCGTTATGATGTTGTTGCGCAAGTAATGTCACGCGCAAGTGGTGCAGGACTAAATGATATTGCATTTGTAAGTGAAAACTAAAAGTAAGTTCTTTGTTTTCGCAATAAAAAATCAGCCTTAAAGGCTGATTTTTTATTGCTTGTTTGATACCTTTTAAACAATTACAGGTTTATTGTTAGAGTAGCATCCGATTTTAAATGTATAACTTTAAAGATATAGTAAAACCGTTATAAAGAGGATACAGTCATAAATCATCAGCCATTATAGATAGAGGCTTTAGAATTTTTACGTGTATACAGAGTTAACCGTTTTCATATGGTAGCATTGAATGTTTAAAAACTAGATAAGGCTTTCAATTGAATGAAGTTTAAGATGTTAGGTCTTAAGTCATAGATTGATCAGACAAAAGAATTGTTCGGTCTACCTAAAATGCGCCAAATAAGAAGGTGAAATGTTTAAATTTATGCCAGTTTAGAGGTGGTAGATAAATTTAAAATCAGTCCAATGAAAGTTTTACACATAAAAAAGCCCATTTAGAAATGGGCAAATAAAATGAGGTATGGTGATTTGGATTTAGCGTGAAGGAAGTTTTTTCACATTTTCAATCATCACTTCTAAGCGGTCGCGATGGTGCTGTAAACGCTGTTCAATTAACTGAAACTCAAGCTTTAAACGATGATCCATTTGGTGTAATTTTTCTGTCATTGCCGCTTTTTTTGCTTGAATTTCTTGTTCTTTCAATTTACTCCAATCATTTAAAGTATGGGCAAAAGCCTCTGATTCTTGAGAAATCTTGAGTTTTAATGCTGCAATATCTTCGCTGATGTCTAAGCCATAAATTGCAAGGTCTTGTTCTGCATATTTAAACTTCATCGCCAATTCGGCTTTTTTGATATTAAAGCTTGGAATACGGCGTAAGTTTTTGGCAAGCCCAAGTTTAGAACAGCTCCAAATTAGCCATTTGGTTGGGTCATATTGCCACCATTTAACGCCATTACGGTAATCGTATTGGAAAATGTGGTGATAGTTGTGATAACCCTCACCCCATGTCGCAATGGCTAACCAAAAGTTATCCCGTGCGGTATTTTCATCGGTATAAGGTCGTTTACCAAACATGTGGCATAAAGAGTTAATAAAGAAAGTAACATGATGGCTAATGATTAAGCGAAGTAAGCCACCAAGCAATACCACACCCCAAAAATCGCCAACAGCCCAACCAATTGTCCCTAAAATTACCACATGTACAGCAATGACGAGAGGGACATAATATTTGTCTTGGAACATGACCACTTTATCATTGAGTAAGTCTGGCGCATTTTTATAGTTTGCCGTTGCAGTTGGATAATCGCGAATCATCCAACCTAAATGTGCATACCAAAACCCTTTGTTAATTGAGTATGGGTCTTGTTCTACATCATCGACATGACGGTGATGGGTACGGTGCCCCGATGCCCAATATAAAATACTGTTTTGAACGGCAAATGTGCCGCCTAACATCAAAAGGATCTTAAGCGGTAACGCTGCTTCATAAGCACGGTGTGCCCATAAGCGATGATAGCCCGCAGTAATACTTAAGCTACTAACAGCCAACAAGAAAAATAAACTGAGCCATGCGCCTAAACTAAAGTCATGTGAATAGGCATAAAGGGGAATTGCAATGAGGGCCGCAATTGGCGTGCCTAATAGGGTAATTGCAGCCGTCCAGTTTATTGGAGCTTTGGGCAGGGGAGTCATGTTTCACGACACTCCTTAAATGTGAATAAGAGAACCTTTTATAACCAGAACAAGGTCATATTTAAAAATCTAGCCTTGATATTGCAGGCAGACTTTTAACAATATTATACAGTTGTATTTTAAAAGGGAAATAAAAAATACATCCGTTTATGTTCTGCTTTTATTTTACGCGATTATGTTAATTCTTGAAGCATTATTTTAGGAAGATCTGTAATTAATCCATCGACGCCTAAGTCACGTAATTCTTTGGCTCTATCGATTTTATTGACTGTCCAAACACTGGTTTTTAGTTGTGCTGTATGTGTTGCAAAAATACGTTGCTTGGTTGCTAATTTATTCATCCAGCCAATCCGACTGCAACCGAGTGCAAGCGCGGTGTCAATCGCTTGATCGGGCTTCGATTCAACCAATAATCCACGTTTAAAGGGCTGATGAGTTTGTTGTAATGCTGTTAAAATTTTGTGGTCAAAACTGGTAATGATGGCTTGGTTCTTAAAGTTGATTAAATGCGGGAGTAATGTTTCGATCAATTGCTCTGCCGCTTGTTGACTAGCTACGGCTTTGATCTCGACTTCAATGTGTGAAAATGTCTGAATTTCGGTTAAAACTTGTGACAATAGCGGTGTGTATTCAGGTTGTGACCAACTTGGCCATTCAATCCGATGGTCGAAGTGTTGTAGTTCACTGATGTGAAAATCATCAATCTTCTTTTTTAAGCCTGTAGTACGTTGAAAATTATCATCATGCATCACTACCAGCGAAAGCTCTTTAAGTTGTCGAACATCGAATTCAACAGCACGAATACCCAATTGACGTAAGTATTGGAAGCCACCTAAAGTATTTTCAGGCGCTTCGCCTCGCGCACCGCGATGACCAATAATTTGCATGCTACTTATCTGTAAATAAATATCTTGGGCAAAAGTATACGCTTAAATTGTGTCATTGATATTTTTTTGCCATAGAACTTCGCTACCACTTGCTTCACGTTGCAACATACGCGAGGCGACAAACAGCCAGTCGGATAAACGATTGAGCAGTTGCAGTGCAATATTTTGAATGTTCTGGTCGCGTTGTTGCACGGCACATAAACTGCGTTCGGCACGGCGGCAGACTGCACGGGCTTGATGCGCATAACTACAGGTAAGGATGCCTGAAGGTAGAATAAATTCTTTAAGCATTGGAAGCGCTGCATTCATGTGGTCTATATCGTGCTCTAAAAACAGAATACTGGCTTGCTGTAATAAGTTGTAATTTGGAATACAAACCTCACCGCCTAAGTCGAATAACCAATGTTGGATCAGACTTAAAGGTTTGTCCCAATCACGTGAATGTGTGATTGACGTGCTTTGAATTTGTGCGCGTAGTACCCCAATCAGTGCATTGAGTTCATCAATATCACCTAAGGCTTGAATCCGTAAATCATCTTTAGAAATACGCGTACCATCGCCTAATCCCGTTGTCCCTGAATCGCCTGTGCGAGTGTAGATTTTACTTAAACGATGACCCATAAATTGCCCATAAAAAAGAGGATAATGTTTTGGAGACCATTATCCTCAAAAAGCGCTGTTTCAGCTATTTTAAATTTGATGCGAATTTAGTAGTGCAGTGTGATTCCGATAGAGGCTTGGCGTCCACCGTTAATATATTCAGAGCCATAGTCGTTAACAACGATATTTTGTATATCACCAATATTTTGAATATTCGTGAAAATTTTTACATTTTGACTCACATTCCAAAAGGCATTTAGATCAATTGTGGCATAACCTGAAATTTTAATATTTGCAGCACTTGTATTCGCCTTTGAGCGAGAAATTAGTGCGGCATTGACCCCATAAATACCATCATCGTAGCCTGCTGTTAAGGTGTAGGTTTGGCGGGGGCGATATGCAGCATCTAATTGAGTCGCTTTATTTTCTGCTTTGGTATAAGCATATTCAGCATTTGCAAATAAAGAGTCATGTGACCATTTAAAACCAACTTCAGCACCTTGAATCGTTGCCTTGTTGATATTGATATAGGTTGTTTTTCCATCTATTTTACCTAAGCTAATCATGTTCTTAACATAGGTAGAATATGCAGAAATATAAGCCGATAAGCCGTAATCTAGTTTTTGATCTAGACCAATTTCATAGGCGGTACTTTCTTCTGGTTTTAGATTTGGATTACTGTAAAAAGTATTGCCATAAGAACCGTATAGGTTTTCAAGTGTTGGTGCTTTAAACGCCGTACCAATATTGGCATAGACACTGGTTAGCGGTAGGAGCTGATAGCGTGCTGCAAGCTGCCCGACGGTATGCTGACCAAACCAATCATTATCTTCTAAGCGAATGCCGGCTTGAGTGTTAAAGCCATTATTTTGATATTGATGTTGTAAATAGTAACCTGTCGTGTTGATGGTACGTACAGCTTCGGGCGAGGATGATGCATCGTACTTTGATTTGCTATCTGTGATACCCACTAAAATGTTTTGATGCGCTGTAAACTTCCAAACAGCATTTAAATCGCCTTCATTTGTTTCAGTATTGTAATGGCTCGTTGAGAGTTGAGAGTTCCAATCGGTATCTGTTGATTCACTGATGTTCTTTATATTTGAATAACGTACATTGATTTTAACATCAGGGTTGAATTGGTATGAAGCTAGCCAATTAATCAATTGATTTTTAAAATCACGTTTAGCGGTATTGGTGCCTGCATTGTAATCTAAATAATTGTTGATACCTTGGTTTTCATCAATTGCAAGGCTGGTATCTAAGGCATTGTTTTTATAACCGAACTTAGCATGATAGCCTTTTTGATCAAAGCCGGCTTTATCATTTTTCTTTTGGCTGCTTAATATTCGTGTTCCATCCGATTCTAAACGTTGTCCGCCGACTTGTGCATAGAAGCCTGACGCATCAACATAGTTTGCATTTATAATCGACTTATAAGTACTGTTCTCACCATAAATGCCTGTTAAATTGATATCCGATTTAGCTGGTGTTTTTGAGATTAAATTGATAACACCACTAATCGCATCAGATCCATATTGTACCGATGCAGGGCCTTTTAAAATTTCAATCTGATTGATATCGGTTAAATCTATAAATTCTGGTGCAACAGGCCCGAAGCTATTTTGTGTATTTAAACGTGCACCATTTTTTAGTAATAATGTTGCCCCTGTTCGACCACCACGTAGTGATAGATCAGTTACTTGCCCTAATCCACCATTTTGTTTGATATAAATGGACGCATCTTTTTGTAAAACATCAGACAAGTTAAGGGTAGGATTTTTTTCAATCTCATCTTTAGAAATAATGGTAATGTGTGCAGGCACTTGGCTGCTTTTTTCCTCGATTTTCGAGGCAGTCACAACAATTGGGTCAAGTTCGGTAGAGGATAAATTTGCATGTGAAACTGAACTTACGCTCATCGCGAACGTAATAGTACTGACCAATGTAGTTGGTTTGAAAATAGACATAGAGAATTCATTCCATACATCCGCGCCCCGCGCATGCTTAATAGACTTTAGCAACAAGCAGGTATCCGGACTTTCAACTTAAAACAGCAACATATAGCGTCTTCCCATTTTAAAAAAACAGTGACGTTAGCAACCAAGCTAAATATGTTGTGCGTATTGATGACCGTTGCGGGGGCAGTGTTGGACTTGCACCAACTTCCCTGAACTTGAAGCATTGAATGTTGATGAGTATACGTTTTTTTAAAGATTGAAACAATTAATCACAAGGTTTTACCTGTGAATTGCAAATCCACTCGCTTTTTGATTTAAAAACACGTTTTAATGCCAAGCATGAATTAAACCAATACATGAAAGAAGTTACCATGAGAACCAGAGCCAAAATTTGTGGAATTACCCGAGTTGAAGATGTTCAAGCTGTTGTTCAAGCAGGTGCAGATGCAATTGGCTTGGTTTTTTACCCGCCAAGCCCACGTGCGGTAAATAGTATGCAAGCACAAACATTAGTGGCGCATATTCCTGCTTATGTGCAAGTGGTCGGTTTGTTTGTGAATGCAACGGTGCAAGAGATTGAACATGTTTTGAATGATATTCCGCTGGATATTTTACAATTTCATGGGGATGAAAGCCCTGAACAATGCCAAGCGATTGCGAAGCAGACCAAACGCCGTTGGTATAAAGCCATTCAAGTGAAACCAGATTTAGATTTAATTAATGAAATTCAACGCTACCAACAGGCAGGCGCAAGTGCTATCTTACTAGACGCTTGGCACCCCAATTTAAAAGGGGGGACGGGTGAACAGTTCGATTGGTCTGAGTTTCCAAAACTCGCTATTCCTTTAATCTTGGCAGGTGGCTTAAACCCTGACAATATTCAAGATGCCATTGCAACCACACAAGCCTATGCAGTAGATGTTAGTGGTGGCGTGGAGTCTGCAAAAGGTATTAAAGACCAGCAGCTTATTGAAAGATTTATGCAAGGAGTCCATTGTGGATCAGCAAAATGAAGTGATTGACTACACACAATATCCAGATGCCAAAGGACACTTTGGTATTCATGGCGGACGTTTTGTGTCAGAAACCTTGATGGCTGCCTTACAAGATTTAGAAAACTTGTATGGCAGAATGAAGAATGACGCACAATTTCTGGCAGAATTTGACCGTGATTTGGCCTATTACGTTGGCCGTCCTAGTCCACTTTATCATGCTGAACGATGGTCTAAGCACCTTGGTGGTGCGCAAATTTATTTAAAACGAGAAGACTTGAATCATACAGGTTCGCATAAGGTCAATAACACCATTGGTCAGGCTTTGCTTGCCAAACTTTCTGGTAAAAAACGTATTATTGCCGAAACTGGTGCGGGGCAGCATGGCGTTGCAACGGCAACGATTGCTGCACGTTTAGGGCTTGAATGCGTGGTTTATATGGGCGCAGACGATGTCAAACGTCAGGCTATGAACGTCTACCGTATGCGTTTGCTTGGTGCGACTGTTGTGCCTGTTGAAAGTGGTTCAAAAACTCTAAAAGATGCATTGAATGAAGCGATGCGTGATTGGGTAAGTAATGTCGACACCACCTATTACGTGATTGGTACTGTAGCAGGGCCGCACCCATACCCACAATTAGTACGTGATTTCCAATCAATTATTGGTCGTGAAGCACGCCAACAAATTTTAACTCAGGCCGGGCGCTTACCAGATGCATTGGTGGCATGTGTCGGTGGTGGTTCTAACGCGATTGGGCTATTTTACCCGTTCTTGAATGATCAAGATGTCAAAATGTATGGTGTTGAAGCGGCAGGTTATGGCATTGAAACAGGTAAACACTCTGCACCATTAACTGCGGGGCATGTTGGTGTTTTACATGGTAACCGTACTTATTTAATGAGCGATGAACAAGGTCAAATTATTGACACACACAGTATTTCTGCGGGGCTAGATTATCCGGGTGTTGGGCCTGAACACAGCTTCTTAAAAGATATGAATCGTGTCAATTATGTGCCAATTAATGACGATGAAGCCTTACAAGGTTTCCGTGATTTAACCCAAATTGAAGGCATTATTCCTGCGCTTGAAAGTGCGCATGCTATGGCATATGTCACAAAACTTGCTCCAACCCTGTCTAAAGATCAAATCATTATTGCGACTGTTTCAGGGCGTGGTGATAAAGACTTAATGACTGTTGCGCGCTTAGATGGCATTGAAATGGTGGATATGTAAGCGTTTATTGGATTTGGCTGTTTGTCGGATTACTGAAGCTGGTTTGTATTCTGCATACATCAGATGAAAGTAAAAAATATTTGCGAGCAGCCATAAATCCAAATTTTTATGATAGTTAGATGCCGAGCACAATGGCTATTTTGCGTTTAACTGACCACTTGCGGTTGTTGTCGATATTCAGTGAGATTGATCTTGTACGATTGTAATATCGCTGCAAAATTTTCGTTACGTATAGCTTTTGCTATTAATCAAAATGCTGTTTTAATTTTTTAAATCTTTGTTTTTAAATTTTTTTCTGCTAAAAAAGCCCATAAAACACCCAGTGCTATGCTTTTGAGAATTTCCCGAAATTAGGTATCTTTGATCATTGAGAAAAACTGCTAAATATTGATTAATGTAGCTTGCGGATTGTTCCTAAAAAGTTGAATACAATCGGGTTGATTTTGGCGCTGTGCAATGCACAAAAAATAGCGTTACAATGCGGTGTCGTGTCTTCACACAGCACCACTTTATTTTTGTATAAAAGGAAAGTAAACCCATGTCACGTCTCGCCACACGTTTTCATCAGCTTCAATCTCAACAGCGAAAAGCTTTGGTTTCTTATGTTATGGCGGGAGACCCTCATCCTTACGTTACCGTACCTTTGTTGCACCGTATGGTTGAAGCAGGCGTAGATGTGATTGAATTAGGCTTGCCTTTTTCAGACCCAATGGCCGATGGTCCAGTCATTGCACTGGCAGCAGAACGTGCTTTGGCAGGTGGAACCAATACTTTTGATGCGCTCGATATGGTTAAAAGTTTTCGCCAAAACGATCAGGAAACGCCTGTGGTACTCATGGGCTATTTAAATCCTGTTGAAGTGATTGGTTATGAAAAATTTGTTGAGCGCGCGGCACAAAGTGGTGTAGATGGTATTTTATTGGTTGATTTGCCGCCTGAAGAGGCAGACACATTAAACCAAGTGCTGAAACAACACGGTTTAGACCAAATTTTCCTGCTCGCACCAACATCAACTGATGAACGTATTCAACATGTTATTCAGCAAGCAAGTGGTTTTATTTACTACGTTTCACTGAAAGGGGTCACTGGTGCAGCGACCTTAGATACAGCAGAAGCCGCAGCCCGTATTGCTAAAATTAAAGCGCACACCACGATTCCTGTGGGGGCGGGCTTTGGTATTAGCGATGCCCAATCAGCCAAAGCCATGGGTGCTGTTGCTGATGCTGTGATTGTTGGAAGTGCTTTGGTTAAGCCTTTTGCAACCTTGCCACCAGAACAAGCCGCAGATCAAACGGTTAATAAAATCAAGGAGCTTCGAGCTGCGCTCGATGAGTGAATATGAATCAAGAAGTTAAAGCAAGCAAAGTGCTAAACCCATCGACGCCGTGGACTGAACGTACTGTACCGGGAATTCGTGTGCCTGACGCACAAGAAACCTTCAAAGCTTCTTTTAGCGAACCAACGGTTGAATGTCCTGAATGTCATTCATTAACTACAGTAACCGCCATGTCTTTTAATGCCCATGTTTGCCCACAGTGTGACGAACATTTGCGCATGAAAGCACGTGATCGCTTAACGTGGTTTTTTGACAATGTGACTACCGAATTGGGTCAAGAATTTGTTGCCAAAGATCCGCTACATTTTGTGGATAGCAAACCGTACCCAGTGCGTATGCAAGAAGCACAAAAGAAAACCGGTGAAACCGAAGCCTTGGTGGTGATGCAAGGTGTACTTAAAAATGTACCTATGACGGCATGTGCCTTTGAGTTCGACTTTATGGGTGGCTCAATGGGTACGGTTGTTGGTGATCGTTTTGTACAAGCAGCTGAAAGTGCCATTGCGAAAAAACAAGCGTTAATTTGCTTTGCAGCTTCAGGCGGCGCACGTATGCAAGAAGGCATGTTGTCTTTAATGCAAATGGCGCGTACAGCAGCAGCGATTGAAAAAGTTAAAGCCGCGGGCCTACCGTATATCGTGGTATTAACACATCCTGTTTATGGTGGTGTAACTGCATCTTTAGCCATGTTGGGCGATGTACACATTGCTGAACCGAAAGCTATGATTGGTTTTGCGGGTAAACGTGTCATTGAGCAAACTGTGCGTGAAAAATTGGAAGAACCGTTCCAACGTGCTGAATACTTGCTTGATCATGGTGTGGTCGATCAAATTGTTCATCGTCATGCATTACGTGATACTGTATGTAGAATTGTAAGTAAGCTGATGAACATCTAAATTGAATATCACACCTCCGTTACATTCTGATGATTTACTCACTTGGCTCAATTATTGGGGCCAAGTGCATGTTACAGGAATTGACCTTGGCCTAGAGCGGGTGATTCCTGTTGCAGAAAAATTAAAAGTGACTCGTCCAACTGCAAAGGTGATTACGGTTGCAGGTACAAATGGTAAAGGTTCGACCACCACCACCATTGCAGCAATTTTGCAGCAAGCGGGTTATAAAGTGGGTTTATATCAGTCGCCACATATTTACCATTTTAATGAACGAGTCAAAATATCGGGCAAAGAAGCGGATGATCAAACTCTGATTGATGCGTTTGTTCAAGTAGATCAGGCTCGACGCGAATGCGGTTTGAGCCTGTCTTTTTTTGAAGCGACGACCTTAGCAGCCTTCCAAATTTTTGAACAACAACAATGTGATGTTTGGGTCTTAGAAGTTGGTCTTGGTGGCCGTTTAGATGTGGTGAATGTGATTGAACCCGACTTAGCGGTGATTACCAATATTGGCCTAGACCATGTCGATTGGTTAGGGGATACCATCGAAAAAATTGCCTTTGAGAAAGCAGGTATTATTCGTAAAAATATTCCAGTTGTTTTTGCAGGGCAGCAAACCCTTCCACAAGCCATTCAAGACAAAGCAGAACAAGAACAAGCACCACTTTATGTAGTGAATCGAGATTATTTTTATACTGAACATGATGACGCGATGTGGACATTTGCATCGCCCGCAACTACCTTAAAGCTTCCACGTGGACATTTGGCCTTAGAAAATTTATCGACTGCGGTTGCTGCTGTTTTACTGAGTGGTTTGAATGTTTCTGATCAGGCCATTCAACGCGGTGTGGCGACTGCGCATATTGCAGGGCGGTTTGAAGTTCGCAAAATTCAAGCGAAAACCGTCATTTTTGATGCGGGCCACAATCCACATGGTGTTGAATTTTTGTTAAAGCAATTGCAAAGATTCTTGCAATGCAATAAACAGTACACAAATATTGTTGCAGTTTTTTCCATGTTGGCAGATAAAGATATTGATGCCGTGGTTGAATTGTTGAAATCTGTGATTTCCGAATGGAAAATTGCTGAGCTAGATGTCCCTCGTGCTGCGAAGATTGAACAAATACAGACCGCATTGCAAGGTACACAGACACAGCAGTTTAAACGTGTTGCTGAAGCATTTCAGAATGCCTTAGAGCAAGTGCAGTCACATCAGCTTATTTTAGTTTGTGGATCGTTTCATACTTTAGAAGCGGTTTGGGAGTACATTGATCATGTCAATGAATAGCAAACAACGTTGGATGGGAGGCGTTGTTTTATTAGGTGGTGGTGTATTGTTGGCTGCATTGTTGTTTAAAGGTTCGCAAGAATTGCAACATAAAGATGATGCAACAATCACGCCTGCAAAAGCAGCACAATCTGCAAAATCAGGTGAAATGCAGTCTTTGCAACCATTGACAGTTGATGTTGCAACAGAAAAAAGATTACTTGAAGAGCAACGCCGTGCGCGAGAACGTGCTGTGGCTGAGCAAGAAGCACGCACCCAACAATACTTATTACAACAACAGCAAGCTGAAGCCAATGCTGCACAAAAAGCAGCAGAAGAATATGCCGACATTAATAAGCGTCGTAATAAAGAGCAAGAAAGTTCAGATAATATTCCACCCGATATGGGCGGGGATAAAAGTAAGTTGAATGCACAAACAACCGATAAAACGGCTGTTTTAAACGCCTCTTCTTCCAATGATGCTGCAAAGCATCAAGCTGAATTGGCCGCTAAGAAGAAAGCCGAGGCTGAAGCACAGCGTAAGGCAGATGAAGCCGCACAGCACAAAGCAGACCTTGCTGCCAAAAAGAAGGCAGATGCAGAAGCTCAACGTAAGGCAGGTGAAGCAGCAACACATAAAGCTGAGTTAGCTGCTAAGAAGAAAGCTGAGGCAGAAGCTCAGCGCAAAGCAGATGAAGAGGTCGCACATAAAGCGGAGTTGGCTGCTAAGAAGAAAGCTGAGGCAGAAGCACAGCGCAAAGCAGATGAAGAAGCCGCGCATAAAGCGGAGTTAGCAGCAAAGAAAAAGGCTGAAGCCAAAAAGCAGCAAGCCCAAGATGATAAAAAAACTGCTGACAAGAAAAAAGCAGACACTGAAAATGCACGTAAACTGTTAGATGATGACGAGCATAAGAAATGGATGGTGCAGGTTGCTTTAGCGGGTAATCAGGCGAATGCTGACTCAATTGTGGCAAAGTTACGTGCTAAAGGTTATAAAGTGGTTACGAGTCCAACCTCAAAAGGGGTTAGGATTATGGTTGGCCCTGCCAAAGACCGTGACAGTGCAGATGTATCTCGTAAGAAAATTCAAGCCGATACAAGTTTAGGCATGAAGTCAGCATGGGTGATTGATTGGGTGCCGCTCGATCAGCGCTAATATTAATAAATTTTATATATGTGAATAGCGATAAGGAAAAGAGCCTTGTCGCTATTTTTTTAATCTATTTTTTGCTTTTGATCTATATCCATTCAAGGTTGTTGTGCTGTTATAGGTATGTCTTGGTATGAGAAAATTTCAGAAATAATGAGGGTCGCTGAGTTATCGGCAAAAAAAGTGTCGCTTTTTACGCAAAAAACTTGTACTTCAAAAATCTAACTCCATAATAGAGTCAAACGATTAATTTATTTTTAATTAGCAAAATTTAGAGAGTTTATTCATGTTGGCAAGTCTGATCGGAGGTATCTTCGGTACAAAAAATGAGCGTGAACTTAAGCGAATGCGTAAAATTGTCGAAAAGATCAATGCGCTTGAACCGACGATCGTTGCACTTAGTGATGCAGAATTGTCTGCCAAAACTCAAGAATTTCAAACTCGTTACCAAGCAGGAGCGAGTTTAGATGATTTAATGCCTGAAGCATTTGCTGTTTGCCGTGAAGCAGGTAAGCGGGTAATGGGGATGCGCCATTATGATGTACAGTTGATTGGTGGTATTACATTACACGAAGGTAAAATTGCCGAAATGCGTACCGGTGAAGGTAAAACCCTCATGGCGACGCTCGCATGTTACTTAAATGCCTTAAGTTCAGAAGGCGTGCATGTCATTACTGTGAATGATTATTTGGCACAGCGTGACGCAGAATTAAACCGCCCATTATTTGAATTCTTAGGTTTAAGCGTGGGCACGATTTATTCAATGCAAGCGCCAGATGAAAAAGCACAGGCTTATCAGGCAGATATTACTTATGGAACTAACAATGAGTTTGGTTTCGATTATTTGCGTGACAACATGGTGTTCTCTTTTGCAGAGAAAAAACAACGTGGTTTAAGTTATGCCATTATTGATGAAGTCGACTCAATTTTAATTGATGAGGCACGTACGCCATTAATTATTTCTGGGCAAAGCGAAGATTCATCGCAACTTTATGCCGCAATTAATATGATTGCACCGCAATTACATCCACAAAAAGAAGAAAAAGTGGCAGATGGCGGGCATTTCTGGATTGATGAAAAACAGCGTTCAGTTGAAATGACCGAGGTGGGTTATGAGGCGGTTGAGTCTGCTTTAATCCAAATGGGCTTATTGCAAGAAGGCGAAAGCTTGTATTCGGCAACCAATTTAAACTTGGTGCATCATGTTTCAGCAGCCATTCGTGCACATTTCTTATTCCAACGTGATGTGCATTATATTATTCATAATGGCGAAGTGGTGATTGTCGATGAGCACACAGGTCGTACAATGCCGGGGCGTCGTTGGTCTGAAGGTTTGCATCAAGCTGTTGAAGCCAAAGAAGGCTTAGAAATTCAGCCTGAAAACCAAACCCTTGCAACAACAACTTTCCAAAACTATTTCCGCCTTTATAAAAAGCTTTCCGGAATGACTGGTACTGCCGATACCGAAGCTGCGGAAATGAAAGAAATTTATGGCTTAGATGTCGTTCTTATTCCGACTCATCGTCCAATGGTGCGCCAAGATCATAACGATTTAATTTATTTAAACCGTGATGGAAAATACAGTGCAATTGTGGCTGAGATTAAACGCATTCAGGCTACTCAAGCGCCAATTTTGGTAGGAACTGCGACCATTGAAGCTAGTGAAATTGTGTCACAACAATTATCGTTAGCAGGGATTGCCCATGAAGTTTTAAATGCAAAACAACATGAGCGTGAAGCCGATATTATTGCCCAAGCGGGTAGTCCGGGTTCAGTCACCATTGCCACCAACATGGCAGGTCGTGGTACAGATATTTTGTTAGGTGGTAACTGGAAAGTTAAACTGGCCAAAATTGAAAATCCAACACCTGAAGACGAAGCACGTTTAAAAGCTGAGTGGCAACGTGACCATGAAGCTGTGTTAAATGCTGGTGGTTTACATATTATTGGTACCGAACGTCATGAATCACGTCGTATCGACAACCAATTGCGTGGTCGTGCAGGCCGTCAAGGTGACCCGGGCGTGTCGCGCTTCTACTTATCGCTAGAAGATGACTTAATGCGTATTTTCGCAGGCGACCGTGTTGTGGGTATGATGCGTGCGATGGGCTTAAAAGAAGATGAAGCCATTGAACATAAAATGGTGAGCCGTTCAATTGAAAATGCGCAGCGTAAAGTTGAAGCCCGTAACTTTGATATTCGTAAGAATTTGTTGAAATACGATGATGTTAACAACGAACAACGTAAAATTATTTATCGTCAGCGCGATGAAGTCTTGGTTGAAAATAGTTTACAAGACTATATCGAAGAAATGCATCAATCTGTCATGCAAGGCTTTATTGCTAACTTCGTTCCACCTGAATCGATTCATGACCAGTGGGATGTTGCAGGCTTAGAAGCGGCTTTAGCCACTGAATTAAATATTCAACTGCCTGTGCAGCAATGGCTAGATGAAGATCGTCGCCTAGATGAAGAAGGTTTAGTCGCACGAATTACTGATGAGGTGGTTACACGTTACCGTTCACGCCGTGAGCAAATGGGTGATGAATCCGCACCAATGCTTGAACGTCATTTCATGCTCAATTCGCTTGATCGCCATTGGAAAGAGCATTTGGCGGCGATGGATTATTTACGTCAAGGGATTCATTTGCGTGGTTATGCACAAAAGAACCCAGAGCAAGAATATAAAAAAGAAGCCTTCAACTTGTTTGTGAACATGCTATCAATCATTAAATCAGACGTTGTAAATGATTTATCTTTGGTACATATTCCATCGCCAGAAGAAGTTGCCGCACTTGAAGCACAACAGCAGCAACAAGCTGAGTCAATGCGTTTAAGTTTTGAACACGATGAAGTCGATGGTTTAACAGGTAATGTTTCAACTGTGATGTTAAATGAAGAGCAAGCTGCACAGACTGTACAAAACTTCGAAGCACCTGCAAGTCGTAATGCCGCTTGCCCATGTGGTTCAGGTTTAAAATACAAGCAATGTCACGGCAAAATCTAAATCTTGATATTACAAAAGCAGAACAAGAGTTCTGCTTTTTTATTTTTGCATACGTGGGTTTTAGTGTGAAATTCAAGTACACTCAATTCATGTAATCGTTCACTATGGATTTTAGTTAAAATGATGATGAATACAATAAAACCGATTTTATGTTCGCTTATTCTTTTGCCAAGTTTGGCGTTTGCCAATGAAACGAAACCATTTACAACCAGTGTTGAGAACGTATTGGTTGCCAAAGGTACAACGACTGCTACGGCTGTTGTTAAAGGTGGCGAGACAGCGATTATTAGTCCACGTACAGGTATTCGTTATACACTAGGCGATACCAATGGTCGTCCAATTACAGTGCAAACGGCAGCGATTACTGCTGCAACAAGCGCAAACGTGCAGCGGATTGTTGCTAAAAATCCAGCACTTTCAGATGAAAGCCAGCAATTAGCCGAAAAAGCCTTATTGGCGATGCCTTCAGCACCTGAAGCGCAATAAGCAAAAAAGAGAAAAACTGGTCATTTGACCAGTTTTTTATTTCACCACTAAAATTTCTACTGATCTCGATTTTTGAGCTGATATCTAATAAGCTAAAGCTTGTTTATTTTTCATTAAAGTGGATCGTTCAAGATGGCTGTTGGTGATGTGTCAATGCCGCATATGCATGTGGTCAAAGGTGTAAAAATTGGTTCAACAGAAGCGCATATCCGCTATCCGAATCGACGCGACTTAGTCGTGTTTGAGTTTTCAGCAGAAACCAAGGTTGCTGGTGTTTTTACCCAAAATGCTTTTTGCGCAGCACCTGTGCAAGTGTCTAAAGCGCATCTTTTAGAAACAGATCCACGTTATTTATTAATTAATACGGGCAATGCAAATGCAGGGACAGGTGCATTGGGTTTAAGTAATGCCAAACAAAGCTGTCAAGCTTTGGCTGAAATCACAGGTGTGAGCACAGCTCATATTTTACCATTTTCAACCGGTGTGATTGGTGAGCAATTACCAATGCCACGTTTGTTAGCAGGTTTGGCACCTGCTGTCGCAAACTTAAATGAAACCCATTGGGATGCGGCAGCCAAAGGCATTATGACCACAGATACCACACCTAAAGGTGCTTCTGAGCAATTTGAACTTGGTGGTATAACCTACACCATGACAGGGATCAGTAAAGGCGCAGGCATGATTCGTCCGAATATGGCGACTATGCTCTCTTTCGTGGCAACCGATGCGCCGATTGCAAAACCATTGGTACAACAATTGTTAACGATCGCTGTGAATCAATCTTTTAACCGCATTACCATTGATGGCGATACATCAACCAACGATTCTTGTATTTTTGCTGCCACAGGGCAGGCGGGTGGTACACCAATTGAATCAGAAGCTGATTCACGTTATGGCATTATTTTAGATGTATTGATTCGTGTGATGAAACGTTTAGCACAGTTGATTGTGCGTGATGGAGAAGGTGCAACTAAATTTATTAGCGTAACGGTAGAAGGTGGACTAAATACTGACGAGTGTTGTGAAGTCGCGTATAGCATTGCACATTCACCTTTGGTTAAAACTGCTATTTTTGCATCTGACCCGAACTGGGGGCGTATTTTGTGTGCCATTGGTTATGCCAAAATCCAAAACTTAGATGTTGAAAAAGTTCAAGTTTGGTTGGATGAAGTGCAAATTTGTAAAGATGGTGGTGCAGCAGCGGATTATACGGAAGAAGCTGGTGCACGGGTGATGCAGCAAACAGAAATGACGATTCGTGTGAATTTAGGTCGTGGTGATGCGAAAGATACAGTTTATACCTGTGATCTTTCTTATGATTACGTCAAAATTAATGCAGACTATCGCTCTTAAATTTGAGTAAGTATGAAAAACAGCCGCACATTTTTGTGCGGCTATTTTATTACATAGAAAATATCGTGTTGATAATAAAGAACAATGTCTAAAAAATAGCTCTTTTAAAGAGATTTGAGCTAAAACGCTGAATAAATAGTCTTTTGGTAAGCAAAAAGCACTTTTTTTTAACTTAGGGTATTGACCAAAGTCATTGTCGCGCCTAGAATGCACACCGTACCGCACGATGTGTGATACATAAAACGCTGAGACAATCGGAGCATAGCACAGCCTGGTAGTGCACCTGGTTTGGGACCAGGGGGTCGTAGGTTCGAATCCTACTGCTCCGACCACTTAAATTTACCAAAGTTTAAGTTCGGCAAAAGTATCGTGTGATAAGTTTTATCATCGGTCATGCGCCTGTAGCTCAGTTGGATAGAGCATCCGCCTTCTAAGCGGATGGTCACAGGTTCGAATCCTGTCAGGCGCGCCATTTATGGTGGTCTGATATTTAGAACTTAAAGTACCGTTATGGTGGATGTAGCTCAGTTGGTAGAGCCCCGGATTGTGATTCCGGTTGTCGCGGGTTCGAATCCCGTCATTCACCCCACAAACGGAGCATAGCACAGCCTGGTAGTGCACCTGGTTTGGGACCAGGGGGTCGTAGGTTCGAATCCTACTGCTCCGACCACTTCTTACAATAAGAAGTGATATTAAAGAATCCGCTTAATTGCGGTTTTTTTATGTCTAAAAATTAAGGATATGAAATCGCCCCCGAAAAGGCGATATGACATTTAAGGAATAATAATGATATTTACGCGTCGATTCTTTGCGCGATTTTCATCATTATCATTTTCAACCATAGGTTGGCTTGAGCCTTTACCAATGATTTGAACATTTGATGTATTAAAGCCGTGTGTTAAGAATATTTCGGCAACGCTATTAGCGCGTTTAAGCGATAACTCTTGATTATATTGAATGCCTCCAATGTCATCAGTATGGCCAACCACTTTAATTTTGTTTAACTTGTATTTGTATAGTTGATTGGAAAGTAAGGTTAAGTCCTGCGTTTGTTGTTGAGCGATGGTGTAGTCATTAAAGTTAAATAATAAGCGTTCAGGTAGTGCGAGATTCCAGCCTTCATCTGTAAGGATAAAACCTTCTTTTTTAAGCATATGTGCTTGTTTATAGCTTAAATGACCTAAGCCTGCACAAGCAGATAAAATACTGCTTAACAGTAGAATGAATCCGAATTTAATTGGTCTTTTAAACATGTGAAGGGTCCTTGTAGCTGTGGTTTGATGCAATATACCAACCTTGTTCAATGGTTTTAGCAACATACATGGCATTGTCTGCATCGGTAATTAAATGTTCTGGTGAGCTTGCTTGTATCGTGAATGCAATTCCGATACTAAAACTGAATTTAATTTTATTTTTATTAAAGAAAATTGGTGTTTCACTACTGCTGAGTAGTTTATTGCAAATCGTAATTACTTGTTCTGTATTTTCAATATCCTGAATGAAAATGGCAAATTCATCTCCACCTAATCGTGCAATTAAGTCATCTTTTCGGATACTATTTTTTAAACGTAACGCCATTTCTTGTAAAACGGTATCTCCGGCCAAATGACCGTATTGGTCATTAATCGCTTTAAAATTATTATTATCAATAAAGAGTAATGCTGCATTTTTGCGATTTTGGCTCTCGAAAAAAGCAAAAAGTTCATGGTAGAAATAATGACGATTTGGGAGTTGTGTGAGTTGGTCATGATTTGCTTGATGCGTCAATTGAGAATTTTCTTGTTTTAATTCTAAGGTTGAAGCATGGATTTTCGCTAAAAAATGATTAAAAATTGTATTTAGAGATTGGAATTCTTTGATTTGTGATTCTGGTAACCGTTGGTAATAGGTGTTTTCATTACTCATGTTTTGTGCTGCGGTGAGTATGGGTGAAATTTGCTTAAAAATAAATTGATAGTTTGCACGCATTGAGTAAAGTAGCGTGATGAGAATGAGGGAAATGCCTAGTCCAAGGCCTATAAAACTAGTAAAAAAGAATTGAATTAGATTGCTTGAACTACCATAAATAATGATTGTTCCAAACTGTCTATTTTCATGCTGAATCGTGGTTGTTATTGGGGTGTGGAAAAATAATTGATCCAATATATTTTGAATGAAAACTTGTTTCTTTGGATAGTCGCTCGTAGATGCTAAGATTTGATGCTCTGGATTCTGGATGACAATCGTGCGAATCGGATACTCTTGCATATATTCCAATAAAATTTGATTCATTGTGGCTTTATCATTAAAGACGACTGCGGGTTGAATACGTTCATTTAGCGCTTTGCTTAAAATATTTAAAGTTTGTTTTGCATAGGTATTGAGTGTAATTGCCGAAATCACCACAAAAATAAACGTACAAATACTAATTGTTAAAATAAAAAGAGAAACTTGAGCACGTTTGAATAAATCTTTTAAAGACGACACTTTATTGAAACGAATCATAATGATTGCTCCAAAGGCTTGGCGAGCAGTAAAACTCGTGGATCAACTCTTATTTTAGATTGGCTTAAGCTGTCGAGATTGACTTTAAAAGATGTCAATCCATTTCTTTTATAAAGACAAAAAGCACTTCCAATGTCGCATTCGGTATTATTGCTGCTAAAAGATAGGGTTGGAGAGTGAATATGATGATTTAACGCAGCTTGCTCCTCTTTTGCAGATAGAGTTGAAAAATAAATTGCTTGGCATGTGCTTTGATCAAGCAGTTTAAGGTCAATTGGTATGATGTTGTAATTGGCGTGCTGTTGTTGAACAAGTAGTTTAAATTGTCCTACAAGATTTGGATTATTTACAATACATAGATTGGGTGTATTAACATTTGTATTCCATTTAGCATAGCTAAGAATAGAGAGTGTTATTTCTAAAAAATTTTGAGTTGATGTGGCATAAGCTGAAAAACTCAGCCAAAAACTGAAAAGTAGAACACTACATCTTTTAATTTTCTTATGATGCATTTTAAATAATAAAGTTAAAAAATAATGAAATTATATTTTAATCAAAAAAACACCAGATAAAAAGTGAAAATAAACTAAAATAATAATTGATAAAAAACAATAATTTGTGGGTTTTGAGTTTAAAGTTTATACGGTTGATAAAAAATAATTTAAAAAAGGGTTGTGTTAGGTTGGGAATGCTGTAGAATGCACATCCATCGGCGGTGATGAGAAATAAAACTTGTTGATAAACAGGCAGTTAGCACGAAGTGCTGAATTGAATGATTATTAAATAAGTTAAAAATATTTCGAATTACTAGTTGACTTTCTTTTTAAAGAGAGTAATATGGCCGACCTAGCTTGATGATGACGAATCATTAAGAAGATCATTAAAG
>NZ_VTDK01000006.1:0-198385 GCF_035615575.1 Acinetobacter sp. MD2 | reverse complement strand
GAAATATGTGGATGACGACACTTTTGAACAAGCTCAGGTTTGAAGTCATCGCTATAGATACGACGTTTTCTTTTTACCAATCCAACATCAACGACAGTCAATTCTTGACTCATAAGCAAGTACCCACTAATAAATAAGTGGGTACGAAAATAAGCGTCTATGGTTGATTTTAGTAGTGGGGGTTCAGCGGAGGCTTACAATCTATTTCAACTTTGTTCATGATAAAAGGACTATTAAGCTGTTTGCCAGCAGCTTGGAAATGCTGATTTGCAGTCCTAACCCCCTTTTTATGTCGATATACTTGATATGGATCTAACTCTTGAATTCTGCGTTGTAGCGTTCTGAGGGTAGGTAAGTGCTCATAAAGCCTCATATTAAGAGCTTCATTTTCAATATATGCTATGACATCCTTAGCTGACCTCATTTCTCTGGGTTTTAGAAAATATTCATTGATGCCATGGGTGATCAAGTTTTCTACTTCAGGAGAAAATCTGAGTGAGCAGTTACCTTTATTAGGCTTGAAATCATTAAAAAAGCTTTCGTCCTTACTAAATTTTTTCATCCAACGTATTACTGTTCTTGAGCAAGGTGGTTTTGGATCATTAATAGTAGTGGCTATATCTTTGATAACCTGTTGGACAGCATGATTTGAAAATTTATTTTTTAATAGTAATGTAGCTTCGAGATATCTTTTTTTTCTATTTACTAAAGCGTAATTATCTTTGTCTAACAGGGGATAGTGTGGAGTTTCAATATATTTGAGATCCTGATTCTCTATTTTACTTAAAAACTCTTGTACAGATATATTGTGTATTTTGCCTCCTATAACAGATGAAAAACGTATATTGTTACCTATGATAGCAGTAATATCATATTGATTTTCATAGAGTTCAAATCTATAGCCTTCTTTAGGATACTTTTGATTTTCCATTACCATGAAAACCCCTGAATAGAGATAATTTTATGGAAAATGAAGTAATCACCTAAATGGATTGAAATATTACGGAGCGTAAGAGCATTGTATAAGTCGTCCAATGTCTTATATTTTTTATTAAGCTTTTCTTGAGTGCTCAAGAGTAGTTCAATAGGCCATACTTTGGCATTACCTCTAGAATAAAAAAATAAAATTTTTTGCAATAATTCATCATCGGCTAAGACGTTTTTATCTATCACACGAAATTCAATATTCATAGCTTTTAAGATATTTTCTATAGCTTGAATTTTTAATAGATTTTTTTCATTCAGTGCTTGAATAGATGGCTTTATCTCATGGATTGCATATGTACCATCTTTATATTTGATGACGAAGTCGGGGAAAAGAAAGCGATTTTTGCCATATGGAATTTTAACAGCCTGAGTACGATAGGCCTCTACATTTTGGTTTTGTTCTAAAGATAATGCATAAGCCAACTCTAGTTTACTTTCAAGCGGTATCATGGCTTGATTTTTTACGCTTGGAAAGAGAGAGGTGCGTTTTCCAATGCTGCCTTGTTCAATCTTTCTTTTACCAGCAATTTTTCTGGAGAGGTCTGCATTCTGTTCGAATGCTTCAATAATTTGCTTCGTTACATCTACATGAATTTGAGAAGAATAGATGGCTGTATTTTCGAGGTATTCCATCTGAATGACTCTGTGAATATTGCTGAGAAGCCATTATTTGTTGGAACAGAGGTTACTGCAATATACCCCAAAAGTGGAAAATCACAAGATTTAGGAAGAAAAGAGAGATTTTTCAAAAAATTTTTACTTAAGTTGTTGTTTTATAATTAAATGAATATATCACAAAATAATCTTTTGTTCACTGTTTATTTTGTTTGTTTTTTGTGAATTTAAGTTATTTAAAGCCTAAGACTCAGATTTTAAAAACTGAGTCCTGCTTAATGCTCATATTATTGAGGTAGTACTAGCTTATTACCATCATCTGTACTATTAATCCTTAGTACGGACTCTAATCCTGATTGCTTATAGTCATATACGATGACATCAGGGTGATTTTTATCAATTCCTTGTCCTATGGCAACACATGCAGCATTTGGTGCTGTTATGAATAAATGTACTAAGGTAATACCATACTCACTTTTGAATTGATGTAATAGCTTTTGTATTTGAGCAGTAAGAGCTTTAACGTTTAATGGGTGGGGTATACTTTTACTACCCATATACTCAGGTAAAGTCGATATTTCCACGACTTGATTATCAATATTTTCTGCTAGCTGTTGAGCCTTTTCAAGTACCTTATCTACTTTAGCTGTAGCATGAATGCAGAGAACAACTTCATTATTGTTTTTTAGTCTATCTAGCCCAATTATTTCATTAAAAGGATCTACCATTGTAGGACTTGGCCATTCCCATTTTTGACTATCTCTAAATTTTAACATAGGGATAAATTCTGCCTTGTTACCAAGTAATGCCCCTAAACCAATTAAAGCTGGCATAGGACCAAAAGCAAATATTGCTGCTTTATAATTCTCATTTTGAGTTTGATTGATAATTTTTCTAGCTTCTATTTCTATGTGTCGAATCATCTGTTCTTTGAATAGCTCTGGATCGATATTGCTATTACATAAGGTATTAAGACAGCCATTTATTTTATATTTTAATGGGTGGAGGCTTGAGGCAATTTCTTTTAAGTCAGGATTTGATACAGCTTGTCCATGTACAGGCCATAGAACTGAATATACGGGAATTGGTTCAAAGGCTAGAGCATCTAAAAGCTGTTGAGCCATTTCTTTATGCTCATTACGCATCTTATTGAGTGTCAGTGAATCATAATCACTTGGTGCTACCTTATCTATTAAGCGATGATGTTTGTCACAGAGTAACAGTACATTTTCAGGATCATTAGATAAAGCGCTTGATAAGAAAGGTAGACCACGTTCACCATTATCTGAAGAAGCTATATTGTGAGCATTATAGGCATAGTTTCCCTTTCTTCCTGTGAGTTTATCGATATCCAATCTTTCTCCACAACCAATAAACATGCATCTGCCAAAGCTATCTAACATAACTTGATTTAAAGTGCTTTTTGTAAAAGGATTACCTCTACCGACTTTCTTCTCGTGGCTAAGAAAATCACTAATAAATTTAGATTTCACACGTTTATCATTCAGAATATGTGATGTGAATGCATATTCATGCCAAATATTCTGAATCGCATTAAGATCAGTAATTTCTTCAGCCAGTACTGCTCTATCAGGAAGTGATCTGACTTCAATACTTTTGCGACTACCTGCTGTAAGTTCTATAAATGACAGAAGATCATTTTTAGGTAAATTGACACGTAAGACTGAAAGTATTTCATCATCAAGCATCAATAAAAATAGTAAATTTTTTCTTCCATCAATGTCACTTTTATCTCTTAAAATACTTACTTTGTTCCAACTAATAATATTTTTAATTGCAGCTATGTATGCTTGAGCTAATTGGATATTGTCTAAAGGTAAATAGCGGGTTTGTATAATATCGAAAGATGCTTCTGTATTACCTGTATTCATGAGAGTTCTATAACCTTATAATTGAAGTTACGGATAAAGAATTTTTTTTCATAATGTAGATATTAATTTCTTTGATTCCCACAATAACGAAAAAGAGTTTTCTATTAGTATTTCTAGCTAGACACCTCATCCAATCCTTTTTATCGATTGCAGAGGGCGTAGGGTAGTTTTCAGGATGGCTATGCCATGTACCCAAATAAATAGATGTACCATTAGATTCTTTATACTTTTTATCGAGAAACTTCTGGTGAAATGGATCTTTCATCACAAAGTTATATCTAGTTCTAATGTCTAGTTCTTGTGGGGTAGTAACAAATTCTAGTTGAAAGACTTGAGTACCTTGAATTTGATGTCCTATCAATATTCCGCAAGCTTCTTTAGATTCTGATGAGATTTGACGATACTGTTCCCATATTTCAATGATATCTTTATTGATATGAACAGTAGAATCAGAAACATGAACAGTTAATTGATCATTCATTACAAATATCACATTCTGGATTCAATAGTGGTATGATTAGCAATGATTTTGAAAAGCTATAATAACGATCAGTTAACTCTAAATTTTCATTTAAAGCGTCTACATCAGAACCTTTCCAGCTTACCTTTGAAGAATTTTTTACTTTCCCTTGTAAAAATTTTAAAGCTAAATCTGTAGAGATGTTGGCGGTCTGAATGGCTGATAAGTTTGAATAGGGTAGAAAGGCATTTCCACATCCTGAAAGATTCCTAGTCAAATCTTGGTTTGGTTTTAAAAAGTTAAGATTAGAAACTAAGCCCCGGCATAAATTTTCATTATCAACATAAGCACATCTTAAACAACCTTTTTGCTCAGCAATATCTAAAACTGCATGCCCCCCAACACCATAGCCTTCTGTCCATGTATTAATTATGGCCGTTTCTGCTTCATTTTTTATGCAGTAATCATGAAATATCCGTTCTTTTGTCGGAGAGCCTATAGCAATGATAATCAGATCATATCTATTGATAATAGAATCGTTTCTCAGCTCGAGCAAACATCCATCAGCTGGGATTACGTTAACCCAAGGATATTTAGTTGTTATTCTAAATTGTAGTCCTATAGTTTTGTATTGATGTAAATATTCTATTGGTAGATAGTGTCTGTATATATTTTCTATGGAAAGGGTGTCGGAATCGACAAGAGTTAGATTCCCTAATCCACATGATGCTAGCTGATCTGCTATATAACCACCTACAGACCCACAGCCTACTAATAAAACGTGTTTGTCTTGAAAATCACAAAAAGCACCGCCACGAGGTATTAAGCTTGATTTATCAAATAATTTAATCGAGCATGCCTCTATATTCCATTCAGTGAAGCTTTCTAATTTGAGTGGAAAAGTTTTATTTACTTTAGATTTTTTATATTGAAATTTTAGTCCAAACCAAGATTTTCCTGAGGATGTATCAATGTTAAAGATTACCCAGAATATATTCTTCCTAGTTTGAGCGAAGGTTGTTACGAATTTTTTTTTAGTATCAGCATCTAATAATTCGAAATGTTCCAAAAACCACTGAGGTAGATCTGAGGCAGTCCATGGAATAGAGGTAATACAAGGTAATGGGAGAATACAACCTAAATCAGGACTATTTTTTCTTTGAGCTATTTGAATTTTAAAAAAAGGTTCTTTTGTTGCAAGATCATAATTTTCAGGGTGAACTAATACACTACTTTTTAATCCGTATTTCCCTTCAGGCGCATAAACTTTTAATTTACAAAATTCAGGTGAATCTACTAGACAAAGAACATCATTAAATTTTGTATTATTTAAGCTATACCAACTGGCTAAGAACTCTCTTAGAAGCTCTTTTTTGTTTTCAACTGGATCAGTTAAACATTTTGTAAGCAATTCAATATGCTTTTTTAATGAATCCTCAAATGCAAGGGTTGGAACTTCATAATTTACTGATACAGAGTCTGTGACATTCACACATATACTTGCTAAGTTATAATCATTGAAAGACAAGGTATGAGCAAGTCTTGGAAATTGCTGAGGATCTTTTAAATAAAATGAAGGCATTGAAGTTATTTCATCAACTTCAAAATGAATAAGTGTAATGGTATAACTACCAATAGTCACATTAACTTCTATCGTATCCCGAGCAAGTACATTGGCTGTAGATACTGAGTATCCACAGCTTTGTAGATGCTGAATTATTAATTGATAATTCATGCGCCTTGAGATGTTCCTACAGATCCAGCTGAAGGAAATACAACCTTAGCTGCTTCATTTTTTGAGTTATTTTTAGTACCTTCAGGGAAATCTTCGCCAAATATTTCTCTTAATAGATCGCATTGTTTGGATTCATCTGACTCATCAAGGACTTTCTTTAAGTTATTTCTCAATGTAGAAAGCTTATTTTTCAATTGAGTACCTGTATCTATACTACTGCCAGAGAAAATATCTCTGTATGGAGATACTGGTAAGTAGACACTTACTTTCCATTGGTTCTCATTTTGGTATAAAAAATAATTCGATTGATCTAGTATTTTATCGATAGTATTTTTCAAAGCTTGTAGGTCATTTTCAAGACCTTCATCATTAATTGAACTTTGAAAATTTTCTTTGAGCATCACAGTAAGACCGATTGAAAAAACTTTTCTACAAGTATTTTCATGGAACTTGATATTTCTCCATCTCTTTATATATCTAGTTAATCGTTTAAATTGTTGCAGTTTCTGTGACTCATAAATACCTGAACCGTCTTTATCATTAATCCAATCAATTAATCCTTTGGGATCTGAATCAGACCATTCTCTATTATTTTCATCTGAATTTTTCTTGCCCACAGCTAATTTGTAATAACTACTCTCTGATTTGCTATAAATAGGAATATCAATATGTAAATCCTCATTTTTATAGTCAGCAGTTACACAAGGTTTTTTAATTTTGGCATTATTGAAACCTCTGTTCTCTAGAATTTCTAAAACAACTTTCTTAAGTATAGTTGGATCAGTAGGAGCGTCTTCTTCTTTAATGACAATCGCTCTATCAATATCGAAGTCTTTCCCTTTCTCCTTGATCGCTGTACTCGTTGCTAAAGACCCTTGGATAAAATCATCTTGGACAGGGTAGCCATTTTCCTTAAATTTTTTACGAATGTCTTCCGTAATGCTATCGTCTTTTTGACGTGCATTTTTATACTCATCACTTTGGCGAGTTATATAAATACTGCTATTGAATGTCAAAAACTTATTCTGTAAACCCATATCGTTACCTATGTTTTTAATCAAGTATTGAAGTTTTGGTAAAGTTTTTTCTCTTTTTTGGGCAAAGAGCCTATCTAGTCAGTATTAACTAACTATCGATTGTTAATTGAATTTTATAAGTAAGAAATAAAGTATTATTGATTTTCTTCATAAGAAACCTAAGTTTCTTATGAAGATGTAAATATTAATATCTATGCATACTCAGTGACATGCATGTGTCGCAAATGACAATGGATGTGTCGTTTTACGGACGTTGGTAAATTACCAGCTCAACGCACCACCTGTTTGATAGTCTGTCACACGCGTTTCAAAGAAATTTTTCTCTTTACGCAAGTCCATCATTTCAGACATCCACTGGAATGGATTGTTCACACCCGGATATTGCTCGGCTAAACCAAGTTGTGCTAAACGGCGGTTACAGATGAATTTTAAATATTCTTCCATCATCGCAGCATTCATGCCCAATACGCCACGTGGCATGGTGTCACGTGCATATTCGATTTCTAGCATCGTGCCTTCTAAAATCATTTGTGTCGCTTCTTGTTGGAACTCAGCTGTCCACAAATGCGGGTTCTCAATCTTAATTTGGTTAATCATATCAATACCAAAGTTCACGTGCATCGACTCGTCACGTAAAATATATTGGAATTGTTCAGATACACCATTCATTTTATTACGGCGGCCCATACTCAAAATTTGGGTAAAGCCACAATAGAAGAAAATCCCTTCAAGTACGCAGTAGAAGGCAATTAAGTTGCGTAGTAATTGCTGATCAGTTTCTGGTGTACCTGTTTCAAATTTTGGATCGCTTAGCGATTGCGTATATTTCAAGCCCCATGCTGCTTTACGTGCAACACTTGGAATCTCGTGATACATATTGAAGATTTCGCCTTCATCCATGCCCAAAGATTCAATACAGTACTGATAAGCATGGGTATGAATTGCTTCTTCAAACGCTTGACGCAAAATATATTGGCGGCATTCAGGGTTGGTAATTAAACGATAAATCGCCAAAACCAAATTGTTTGCGACCAAAGAGTCGGCTGTTGAGAAGAAACCAAGATTACGTTTTACAATTACACGTTCATCTTCGGTTAAACCATCTTCAGATTTCCACAACGCAATGTCGTGGTTCATGTTAACTTCTTGCGGCATCCAATGGTTGGCACAGCCGTCAAGGTACTTTTGCCACGCCCATTCATACTTGAATGGCACAAGTTGGTTCAAGTCAGCACGACAGTTGATCATGGCTTTGTCATCAACTTGTACACGTGCTGCACCTGTTTCAAGCTCTTCTACACCTGCGCTAATATCTAAATTTTTTAATGATTCAGATGCTCGAGCCAACGGATCGGTTGAATCTGTTGGTTGGCTGGTAACGGCTCTAACGGGTTGAGCAGCTGCCACAGTTTGCGGCGATGGTTGCGAATCAAGTACCACTTGCGACTCAGTCTTTTCTTGCGGTTGGATGGGCGCAGACTTGGACTCTGGTGTAGCCGGTTTTTGCGAATCATCTTCTAAATCGTCCCAACTAAGGATAGACATACTGTTTCCTCAATAATTATGATTCCACATGAATGTTTAATGAAAAAACATAAAGATTGTGGAATATATATGTTTTAAATATTGCGTCTATTGTAGATTTGATAACGAAATTTTGATAGGGACGAAAGTGAATTGCTTGAATAAAATTAGCCTAATTTTATTTATTTGGTTGTTTTTAAAGGTGTTTTAATATGCTTGTTGTGATTGGAATTTCCAATTAAATCAGATGTTTATTTTGCATTTAAGGGAGACTCGAAAACTTGCTGTAATCAAAGACATTATTTAAAAACTTGAAGCTGTTTGGGTGTATTTTCAGCAGTGCTTTATCAAGTAACATCTCAAACTTTAGTCGTATTGAGACATGCCATTAAAAAGAGGCGTTATTTCGCCTCGAACCATGTATTGAGTAAGCTGAGCATGGCATTAATTTTATCAAAACATTCTTGATATTCTGCTTCGGCATTTGAGCTAATGGTGATTCCACCGCCTGCCCACATCGAAATTTCTTGCTGATATTTTTGAATCGAACGAATTAGAATATTCCAACGCCCTGTGCCATCTAAATTGAAATAACCCAATGAACCACAATATGCGCCGCGTGGTTGTTGTTCTAGTTCGGCAATAATCTGCATGGCACGAATTTTGGGCGCACCCGTAATGGAACCACCAGGTAGGGCAGACAACAGCATTTGCATGGGCGCAACATCAGCTTTAAGTGTGGCTTTAACTTCGCTGACCATATGGTGTACTTGTTCAAAACTTTCAATTTCAAACAGTTGGGTGGTTTTTACCGAGCCTGTTTCGGCATACAAACTTAAGTCGTTACGCAGTAAATCCACAATCATGACATTTTCTGCCCGATCTTTTTCAGATTGGGTGAGTTGTTGTTTAGATTGTTGGTCTAATATTGGGTCGTTATAGCGTGGCATAGTGCCTTTGATGGGGCGGGTCACAATGCGGTTTTGGCTTTGAAAGTCGATAAATAATTCGGGGGAGCAACTGAGCAATTCAAATGCATCAATACGTAAATAGCCTGCATAGGGTGCATGTGTCAGTTGCCAAAATGCTGCTGCTGTTTCGATTAAGTCGCCTTCGGCTTGACCTTTAAATTGTTGGGTTAAATTAATTTGGTAACAATCGCCTGCACGGATATAGTCAATAATTTGTTCAAATGCAGTTAAATAGTCAGATTTTTGCCAATGTGCACTACAGCGTTGGGTGACTTTAAAGCGAGTGTGATTTTCTGCATGGGTGTTTAAACAGTTGGTTACAGCTTGAAAAACCTGCTCGGCTTGTGGTGATTGGCTGTAAAACGTCCATTGCTGTTGCTCATATTTTAAAAAGGACAGGTATTGTCCTAAATATAAGGCTGGTTGGGCATGCTGTGGTGCATTTACCAGTTGCTGTGCAGCATAGTCATAACCGACAAAACCCATCCATCCACCATGAAATTCAGTTGCTGTATCATGATGTGAATGTGAGGCTGTTTGAACCCAGTCCTCTATACGTGGAATAGGGCTGATAGATTGATAGCTGAAGTCTACTTGGCGAATAAAATGCTGGGTTTGCTGCTGTTGAATTTGGTAGGCTTCGGGTAAAAAGCCAATGACTGCATGTCCGTGATCGTGTAAATAAATCAATCCATCTAAGCTGCGTAATTTGAGTAAAATCTCGGTTGCAGTTCGGTTTTGTAATTGTGGAAGGGTTTGAATCAAAACAAATGGATGAGACATATTTTGCAGTGCCAATCAGCAAGAACAACGATGGGCAAAATAGTGGATGAAATTGGCAATAGAAGCAATGTTTTTTAAGTTTGCATCCATTGTGTTTAGTAAAAATATCGACAAAACAGGTGGTTTAGCCTGTTTCGTCTATGCGTGTGCCAATGGTTTCTAAATGCATTGGAAAATGCTGCTGTTTACGGTCAGAAAAATAATGTTGTAAGGTTTGTTTAACACTTGGAAAAGCTAAATCTGCCCAAGGAATATCAGCTTCATCAAATAAGCGACATTCAATGGTTTCAGGCCCTGCACCAAATTCACCATTGATTAATTGGGCTTTAAACAGCACATAAATTTGCCCAATACGGGGAATGTTATACATGCAATATAACGATTCAATTTCAATTTTAGCTTCAGCTTCTTCCCAAGTTTCTCGTGCTGCACCTTGCTCCATGGTTTCAAAGAGTTCCATGTAACCTGCGGGCAGTGTCCATAAACCATAGCGCGGTTCAATTGCACGTCTACACAACAAAACTTGGTTTTGCCATGTCACCAAAGCACCACAAATCACTTTTGGGTTTTCATAATGAATAGTGCCACACTGTGTACACACTTGACGAACTTTAGTATCACCAAGCGGAATTTTTTCAGCAGTCGGCTGTCCACATTTCATACAGCAGTTCATAATAAGTGCAGCAAGGCCAAAGATGATTCAGCATAACTGAAAAAAGCAACTTTGGCATCCTTTGTTATTCGATGTCAAAAGGATGGGCAATTCAGGTGGATATACAAGCAAAAAATTTAGTTCAGCACTTACAACAACAACTCCGTTTTACCCGAAAAAATGAGTCGGCACAGGCGGCAGTTTTAGTTGCCATTACCCGTGAAGCACAGCCTAAAGTGCTGCTTACGCGGCGTTCTTTGCATTTGTCTAAGCATGCAGGGGAGGTTTCTTTCCCAGGGGGGAAACGTGACTTAACCGATGCCAGTAATATTGCAGTTGCCTTACGTGAAGCCGAAGAAGAAACGGGCTTATTGGCAAGAGACATCGAATTAATTGGTGATTTGCCGATGCAGCAAGTCACCAGTGGCATTACGGTTAAGCCTGTAGTGGGACTTATTTCAAGTCAACTTCATTTAGTGGCCGAACCGAATGAGATTGACCGTATCTTTTTTGCATCATTACAGCAACTTATAGATTCACCTGCTACGCCTTATGCAGTGCAATATGCCGAGCAAACTTTATATTTTCCAAGCATGCGGGTTGAAAATGAAATTGTTTGGGGACTTACTGCTCGAATTTTGGTCAGTTTGTTTAAATATGGTTTAAGTTATGAAAAAGATTGGCCTTTTTTACTAAATGCTCGCAATATAGAATAAACACAACAACAATAAGGAAGAAGATGATGATGTATAAATTTGAGGGTTATGCTCCCACTACTACCTTACAACCATGGAATGGTTGGATTGCCGATAATGCCACAGTCATTGGGCATGTTGAACTCGGTGAAAAGGTCAGTATTTGGTTTGGTGCGGTGGTTCGTGGCGACAATAGCCAAATTCGAATTGGCAATTATAGCAATATTCAAGATAACGCGGTTTTACATACCGATACTGGTTTAGATTTAACCATTGGTGAATACGTCACAGTTGGGCATAAAGCAATGTTACATGGTTGCCAAATTGGCGATAACACTTTAATTGGCATGAATGTGGTGGTATTGAATCGGGCAGTGATTGGTAAAAATTGCATTATTGGCGCGAATACTTTAATTCCAGAAGGCAAAATTATTCCCGATAACGCTGTGGTAATGGGTTCACCTGGTAAAATTGTTCGCAGCGTTGATGCAGAAGCTGAAGAGCAACTAAAACAATGTGCCTTACATTATGCAGCACATTTTCAGCGTTATTTAAGCCTTGAACCATATTGGTTTCCGCACGATCGTTAAGTTAAAAATGGCTGACGCTTTTTTATTGTTTGGCTTGGAAAAAGTGCCGATGTGCGCGAGAACTAGAGTATCATAGGCGAGTTTTTGAGATTTTGAGAAGATAGGTCACCCATGAAGTTGTTGGCACTTGAAACGGCAAATGAGCAGTGTTCAGTTTGCTTGGTAAATGACACCAACACGGTTTTTTTTGCGTTAAATGATCAACCACGGGCGCAAACCAAAACCATTTTGCCAATGATTGAACAAGGCTTACAGCAAAATGCGTGGGCGACAGATGGCTTAGATGTGATTGCATTTAGCCGTGGGCCAGGGTCATTTAGTGGTGTGCGGATTAATGCCGCGGTTACACAAGCGTTGGCATGGGCGAATGATCTTCCTGTAATTGCAGTGTCTACATTGCAAGCACTTGCGCAAGCGGCCTATCGGGAACATCAACTTAAACAGGTTACGGCTGTTTTTGATGCCCGTATGCAAGAAGTTTATATTGCCAATTTTGTGCTGGATGAACAGGGGATTATGCAGGCGGTAAGCGAAGAAAAAATGCTGAGCTATGCCAAAGCCCAAGCTGAAATTCAATATGAAGTTGTAGGTTCAGGCGCACATTTATTACAACAAGATACGCGTTTTGGTACAGTTACGCCAAATGCGCAAGATATTGCAACGATTGCCATCTCCTTGGCACAAAAACAACAATGGGTTGATGCGGCACACGCTTTACCTGTTTATTTACGCGATAACGCGTGGAAAAAAATTCCCGAGCAGGGCAAACCTTAGTCAGGATAAATCATGGATTTCATTTTGCTGTTAAAAGCGGCCATTATGGGCCTTGTAGAAGGTATTACCGAATTTTTACCTATTTCGAGTACAGGGCATTTAATTTTGGCGGGTCAGTTACTCGACTTTTGGACGCCTGAAAAACGCGATATGTTTGCAGTTGCGGTACAAATTGGTGCAATTGCTGCTGTGATTTATGAATATTGGGGCAAGCTTTGGGGTGCGCTGATTGGCGCACTTACAGGGGATGCACAAGGTCGCCGTTTAAGCCTAAACTTAATTGTGGCAACCATCCCAATTATGATTATTGGCCTCACCATTGGCGAAACTGTTAAAGCTTATTTATTTAATGCCGTGACGGTTGCTGTTGCACTAATTGTTGGTGGTGTGATTATTTTATGGGCAGAGCGCCGTCAGCACCGCTTAACCTGTAATGAAGTTGAAGATTTAAGCTTTAAACAAGCCACTTTAATTGGCTTAATTCAATGTTTTGCTTTAATTCCAGGAACATCACGTTCAGGTTCAACCATTATTGGTTCGCTGTTTTTAGGTATTTCACGTAAAGCTGCCGCCGAATTTTCCTTCTTTTTAGGGATTCCTGTATTGATGGGCGCAGGATTTTTAGATCTGTTTAAAATGCGCCATGAATTACATAGCCAAGACATGCAGGTGCTAGGTGTTGGAATTGTAGTGGCTTTTGTTTCAGCACTTTTGGTGATTCGTGCCTTAATTCGTTATGTTTCTCGCCACGACTTCAGTGCGTTTGCCTATTATCGGATTGTTTTTGGGCTTTTAATTTTATTAACATGGTACACAGGTTGGGTGCAGTGGTAATGCAGTTTCAATGTTGGTATCTGCCTGAATATGTAGCAGATGTAACACGCCTTCAAGCACGTTTGGCCGAATTAAATGTGCATTTAAATTTAGCCGAAACTGAAAAAATTAATGCCAAATTTTTACGTCAACATCCTGACATGGCATTGGTTTTTGATGAAGATGGTTTAAGTTTAAGTGCCGAAGGTATGAAAATGCAGCCGAATTGGTTAGCCGAAGTACCACGTTTAAAGCGTGCAGGACTTAAAACAGAAATGCTGGCACGCGCATGCCAATGCAATGAAAAACCAAAATTATTAGATGCCACCGCAGGCTTGGGGCATGACAGTTTGCTGATGGCACGCTTTGGCGCACAAGTAACCTTGGTCGAGCGTCATCCTATTTTATTTGCTTTGCTTGAAGACAGTTATCGCATGGCGCTACAAGACTCATACTTAGCGCCGATTGTTGCCAATATTTGCTTAGTTTATGCAGATTCAACTGAATATTTACAACAGTTGCAAAACACTCAGCAAAGCTTTGATGTGGTGTATCTAGATCCGATGTTTCCTCAGCGCGATCAAAATCAAAATGCAATCAAAAAACAAGCTCAGGTCAAAAAACAAATGCAACTTCTGCATATGTTATTGCCAGAACATGGTGAAATGGACTTAGGCGATCATTTACTTGATTTAGCCAAAGCAATTGCTAAAAAAGTGATAGTGAAGCGTCCAAGACATGCGGTTTTTTTAAACCAAGTAGCACCACAGCATCAATGGTTAGGTGATGCTTGCCGTTTTGATGGTTATTTTAATCATCAAGCCGAAAAGGATCTGTGTTAGATTAAAAATAAATGCAGTTCTTTGCTTGATGGGTAAAATCAGATTGTGAAAAACACTCGATGCCTACACTAACAGTCGCCGTGAGCCACAGCGTAAATAAGCAGAAATTTTTATGATAGACCTAAAGCCTTCCATTAACTTTTGGCACGATTTGAAAAGTAACCAAAACGCAGGTTTATGGTTGTTTCTTGGTTCAAGACGCTCATTACAAATTGTTCATCCTTCAATTTTTCAGTTGATTTTTTGGGGGATAATTGCTGCGGGGATCAACACACTATTTAGTTGGTTGGTTGCAGGGCAAGTGGGGAGTTTCAACTCACAAGGTTTGGTCAGTTATGCACTATGGCCTTTTATTGCCTTAATTGTCGGAATTTTTCTGTCACAGCGTACCAATAATCCACGTTTGATGTTGGTACCTGCATTGTTGTGGTTAGTGCTAGATGCCAATATTTTACTCATTCAATGTGCATTACAATTTTTAGGTGATCATGGCTATTTAGACTTTTTGCCCGATAGCCTTTACAACTTGCTGCCAAATATTTTTATGATGCTATTTGTTTGGCAAAGTTTGGCCGTGATTTGGGTTTTTTCGCGTGAGTTAAAATGGCCGTGGTGGGAGCGGGCACTGATTATGTTTGCCACGATTTGTACTTTAGTGGTGTGGCAAATGTCTGTTAAAAATGAGCCGATTTGGAAGGTTGAAGATGTCCCGCCTTCGATTGCCGAAGAAGCATTTTATGCACAGCCTAATTTACTCAATAAAGCTTTAGAACAAGTTCAATTTGGTGATTTTTCTGAAACGCATTGGTATTTTTTAGGTGTAGCAGGCGACAGCTACGATTCAGTTTTTAGTTCGGAAGTACAACGGATTAAATCGCAGTTTGATACCCGATTTGGCACACTTGGACGTTCAATTGCTTTAGTGAATAATCCCGATACCCGTACAAGCTTGCCAGTCGCTTCTAAAACCAGTATTCAAATGTCACTAAATCGTATTGCACAGCAAATGAATAAAGAAACCGATGTGTTGTTTTTATATATGACTTCACATGGCGAACCAAATCATTTTGAACTTGAAAATGCACCGATTGACTTAAAACAGATTGATCCGAAATGGCTGCGTGAGGCACTTGATAAAGCAGGAATTCGTTGGCGTGTAATTGTTATTTCTGCATGCTATTCAGGCAGTTTTGTGCCTGCGTTACAGTCAGACAATACCTTGGTGATTACTGCGGCAGCAGCAGATCGTTCATCGTTTGGTTGTAATAACGAACAAGATTATACCTACTTTGGGCGTGCTTTTTTTGATCAGGCAATGCGTGAAAAATCAACCTTGCACGATGCCTTTATTGAAGCACAAGCCACTGTTGGGAAATGGGAAAATGCACAAGGTTTTGAACCATCAGAGCCACAGTGGTCTTTGGGTAAGAATATGGAGTTGATGCTGCCACAGCTTGAGAAGCATTTATTTCCTGCATCAAATGAGCTAAGTACAGGTGCGATCGTTGCACCTATTGCAGTACATCCACGAAAATAGAGGTACTATGATGGATTTAATTCAAAAAAATAGTTGTTTTGCAGGTGAGCAACGCATTTACCGTTGGAATTCACAGCAATTACAAGGCACAGCGAAATTTGGGATTTATTTACCACCCAAAGCATTACAAGGTCAGGAATGTGCGGCGGTCTTTTTTTTGGCGGGTTTAACTTGTAATGAGGAAACCTTTGCGATTAAGGCACATGCACAGCGCGTTGCCGCAGCGTTAAACTTAATTTTAATTACTCCAGATACATCGCCACGAGGAGATGATGTCGCACAAGGTGATTCGTGGGACTTAGGCATTGGTGCAGGTTTTTATGTAAATGCCACTCAAGCACCATGGGCACAGCACTATCGTATGGAAAGTTATTTGGTAGATGAGCTATATCCAGCTGTACTTGCTGAGTTTCCAATTCTAAAAGATTGCGTTGGGATTATGGGCCACAGTATGGGAGGGCATGGTGCTTTAACCCTTGCGTGGAAATATCCTGAAAAATTTAGCAGTGTGTCGGCATTTGCACCAATTTGTGCACCAAGCCAATGTGCATGGGGTGAAAAAGCCTTTAGCCATTATTTAGGAAATGATCGCAATTTGTGGCAAGCACATGATGCAACTGCATTGGTGCAAACTAAAGGTGCATTATTTGATGAGGTTCTGATTGACCAAGGTTTAGCAGATCAATTTTATGCGCAACTTAATCCGCATTTATTTGAGCAAGTTTGTCAAACAGTGGGACAAAAACTGAACTTAAGACAACATGAAAATTATGATCATGGCTATTACTTCATTCAAAGCTTTATCGATGAGCACTTACAGTTTCATGCCAAGAAACTCGCTTAAATTCGGCAATAAAAAAGCAAAGCCTAAGTGCTTTGCTTTTTTTTGAGATTAGATGTGAGACCACACCACCTCAAACTCTTGTTGTGCCATGCGGTTTAGATGATCAAGCACCACGTTTTCTAAATGACTGTGATCATCTAAGTTGCTGTCAATTTCTGCTGTGAGACTTTCAGCTAAAGGGGTTAAAATAACAGTGGCTGTAGGCATAAAAATACGAAATTCGGTCTCCGATTCTGCCACTTCAAATTTATGTTTCCAATGATTGACTAAGCGTTTTGCAATACGTTTGCTGTCTGATGTGATTAAAGATGTTTGACTTTTCATATTTAATTCCTGTATTGATCGCATAAGCCTAGCAAAAAAGAGTAATAGAAAAACCATTGTTTTTAGGACAAACCGTTATCTTTTTGCAACATAAAAGTAGTGCTCTGCGTTTGTGTTGTTTAGAATTTGTTATACTGGCGACTTTCGTTTTTTAGCTAGGTTGTGCCCATGTCTAAGCCATATTTGATTGCTCCATCTATTTTATCCGCAGATTTTGCACGTTTAGGGGAAGATGTCGAAAAAGTATTGGCGGCAGGCGCAGACGTTGTGCATTTTGATGTGATGGATAACCATTATGTACCGAATTTAACTTTTGGTGCAGGTGTATGTAAAGCACTGAAAAATTACGGTATTAAAGCACCGATTGATGTTCATTTAATGGTGTCACCTGTAGATCGTATGATTGGTGATTTTTTGGATGCAGGTGCAGACATTATTACGTTCCACCCCGAAGCCAGCGAACATATCGACCGCTCATTACAACTTATTAAAGCTGGCGGTGCAAAAGCAGGTTTGGTCTTTAACCCTGCAACGCCATTACATTATTTAGATTATGTGCTTGATAAAGTGGATCAAATTTTGTTAATGAGCGTAAACCCAGGCTTTGGTGGACAAAAATTTATTCCAATGACATTAGACAAACTCCGTCAAGCACGCAAAATAATTGACGCAAGTGGTTTAGATATTCGTTTAGAAGTCGATGGTGGTGTTGGTCCTGCCAACATTCGTGAAATTGCCGAAGCAGGTGCAGACATGTTTGTAGCGGGGTCGGCTATTTTTAGTAAGCCTGACTATAAAGCTGTGATTGATGAAATGCGTGCTGAACTTGCTAAAGTCGGTCAGATTCAAGCTTAATTTAGCCAATAAAAAAGAGCCGATTAGGCTCTTTTTTTATTGCAATTGAATATCAAACGTCAAATCGACTAAATGATTCGCATATTAAAATTCTGGCGTATTATATGGTCGTAAATTTTGGCTGTATTGCCATTCTGATCAATTTAAATTATTGAGCATTTTGATTGCTACTCAAGTCGAATGAGTTGATGCTGAGAAACAATCCAATTTTGCAGTCAGGTTTAAACTCCCAGTTTATTCCAGCAAAGCATTGAGACATTATTTTTAGTTCATCATGTTATTTTTAATTTTCCTAACTTGTTTATGCAAGCTCGATTTGTATTTTAACAAAGAATCCGATATTTTATTGACTGAGTCATTGATTGGATTCATTTTTGTCTGTGCAGTCATTTTTTCAACGCTATTTATGTTTTCTGGTCGCTTTTGCGCTCAGTTGTTTAAGTGTGTCGAATGTTTTGGCACAGTCGAAGCATATGGACATGTCTGCAATGGATATGCCAATCCAACATACATCACAACTGATGAATGGAATGGGGCACTGTACCAAAATGCAGATGGATGATGCAAAAACATCAAGTTTGCCTCCAATCCATCAGTCAAATTGTAGTGACTGCCAACTCATTCATTGCCAAAGTTTAAATTATGCTGTAGCTGAACCATTGGCGCTGGTGTTGCAACCAATCTTAAAAGAAAAGCAACGCTCGCCTTTACCTGAACTGCATACACAAGTTATTGCAGGCTATTGGCAACAAATCTTACGTCCACCAAAAGCTTAATTCGATTTAAAAAAATTCATTTTATTTTTAAGAGAATTAAGCGATGTCTATATTATTGCGCCGTATGGCGACCCTAAGTTTGTGTGTATTGTTGTCTCCATTCACTTTGGCGGCAATTCGTGAATATCATTTAAATATTGCCGAACAAACGGTGAATGTAACAGGAAAGCCAGTTAAAAAAATTACTGTAAATGGGCAATTTCCTGCCCCCACTTTAGCATTTGAAGAAGGTGATGAAGCCGTTATTCATGTGCATAATCAATTAAAAAATCAAGAAACGGCTTTGCATTGGCATGGCATTTTATTGCCTGCGTTGATGGATGGCGTACCGGGTTTTAATGGCTTTAAAGGGATAAAGCCGAATGCCGATTTTACCTACCGTTTTAAGCTTCGCCAAACAGGCACATATTGGTATCACGCCCATAGTGTTGGGCAAGAGCAAGATGGTTTATATGGCGCGTTTATTGTGTATCCAAAAGGTCATCAATATATCGATCCGATAGATCAAGCAGATCGTGATGAGGTGGTGATGTTGTCAGATTTTCATTCATCTTCAAGCAATGAAATTATGAAAAATCTGAAGAAATCGGCCGATTATTATCAAAATCAACGCGAAACTTTGGCAGATGTTTGGCAACAAGCGAAAACTGAAGGGATAAAAAATACATGGCAAGACCGCAAAATGTGGAACCAAATGCGCATGCTCAAAACCGATTTGAGTGATGTCACGGGCTATACCTTTTTATTAAATGGAAAAACACCCACACAAAATTGGACGGCAGACTTTAAGCAAGGTGAAAAAATGCGTTTGCGTTTTATTAATGCCTCAGCGATGTCTTTTTTTGATGTTCGGATTCCCAATTTAAAAATGACGGTGGTTGCGGCAGATGGTCAGCCTGTGCAACCTGTGTCGGTCGATGAATTTCGTTTTGGTGCAGGCGAAACCTATGATGTGATGGTTGAACCGAAATTGACCAATTATCAACTCCAAGCAGAATCGATTGATCGCAGTGGTTTTGCTTTGGGGCAATTGCATCAAATTGGGAAAACCGAGCAGAAATTTGCGATGCCATCACATCGCCCACGTGCTTTATTAAGTATGCAAGACATGCCAATGTCAGATATGAAGCACGATATGCCAATGTCAGATATGAAACATGACATGCCGATGTCGAATACGAAGCATGATATGCCAATTCCAAGCGCTGAATCTAAACAGGCAAAAGACGTTGAAGGTTGGGCAAATGCTTCAACGCCTGTGGGCGAAAAAGCGTTGCAATATCAAGCTTTAAAAGCTAGAACACCACAAGCCGATACGCGTGAGCCTACAAGAACGATTGATATTTCCTTAGATGGTAATATGGAACGCTATATTTGGACGATGAATGGGCAAAGCTTTGCCCATGCCACGCCGTTGCAGGTCAAATTTGGGGAACGGGTTCGTTTAAGATTCACCAATAACACCATGATGGCGCATCCTATGCATTTACATGGCATGTTTGTGCAATTAGAAAATGGACAAAGCCTTGAAAATTTACCCAATAAGCACACCATTATTGTGCCACCTGCCAAAACGGTGAGTGTGTTATTAACGGCAGATGAGCTCGGGGAATGGGCTATTCATTGCCATTTGTTGTATCACATGACTTCGGGCATGATGAACAAACTGGTGGTAGGTGAAGTGCAAACTACAGCGATGCCACAACAGCAGGAGTCATCACATGCACATCACTAAATTTTTTAGCTTTGGCATTTGTAGCGGACTCTTTTGGATTTCATCAGCATGGGCAGAGACAAGCATGCCGATGGCTGATATGCCACATAACATGTCTATGTCTAATATGCCAATTCATCAGGCAATTGCTGTAAAGCAAACAGCTTCTAACGATGATATGGCAATGCATCAACATGGTTCTGAAATTTATAGTGCGACAAGTTTGGACAATAAATGGCGCGTGGATAAAACAGGGCATGGGCAGTTGCAGTCTGAATTAAACAGTTGGGTGGGTTCAGATATAAATAAACTTTACATTAAAGCAGAGTTTGATAAAGCTGAGTCGAAAAACACTGAAACGGAGGTGAAAGCCTTATATAGCCGTAATGTCAGCCCATTTTGGGACGTGCAAACGGGACTGCGTTATCGGCAAAACTTAAATTTGACACAAAATAAGCAAGCGATAGATTTGGTATTGGGTGTGCATGGTCTAGCCCCATATTTTTTTGAAACGGATGCTTATGTGTATGTGGGCGAACATCAATATAGTGCCTTGTATTTAGAAAGCACACGCGATGTTTTGCTAACTCAAAAATGGATTATGACACCTTTTGTTAAAGCTTTGTGGCTAGTGCAAGATGAAACGAAATCTGCCCAAAAAACAGGACTCGCCCATGCTGAAATTGGCATACAAAGTCGTTATGAACTTAATAAAAAAATCATGCCTTTTGTTGAAGTTGCCTATCGACATGAAAATGGTCAGCAGCAGACAAGAGAGCAAATAGCAACGCCTTCTGAAACAGGTTGGATTTATGGGGGCGGATTCAAGCTTAATTTTTAAGCTGTTTTGAAGCTGCAAAATGCACTGATTTTCTCAGTGCATTTTTTATGCGGTTTAAATCGGCTAGAATATACATAAAACGATGTGGGTTAAGCAGTATGAAACTTACTTTGAACACTATCCCCAGTCCTGTAGGGCTTTTATATTTGGTTGCCGATGAACAGGCTTTGCGCGCAGTACTGTGGGAGCACGAATATCAGCGTGTTTTTGCACAGCAAAGTTTAGTTGTAGATGCACAGCATCCAATTTTAATGCAAGCCAAAACGCAGCTTGAAGAATACTTTTTAGGACAACGTCAACACTTTGAATTAAAATCTGACCCTTATGGTGGTACGGTTTTTCAGCGGCAAGTATGGCAGGCATTACAAAAAATTCCGTTTGGTGAAACCTGTTGTTATTCAGATATTGCAAAACAAATTGGTAACCCAAAAGCGGTTAGGGCAGTGGGTACAGCCAATGGGCGAAATCCATTGTCGATTATCGTACCGTGTCACCGTGTGATTGGTGCAAATGGCAAACTAGTTGGTTATGCGGGTGGTCTTGAACAAAAAATAAAATTATTAAATTTAGAACGTAGAGTTCTTGAAGCGAGTCTGTAAAATATCTCTTTTCACAAAAAATAATATGCTTTATTTTAAATACTTATAAAGAATCCTCGTTTATTAGCTCTTTTTATTCACACTATTTTATTAGGCGTAGTTGTAAAAATGAAGATTCGATTATACACACGATCATTTTCAGCACCGCCAATACCCTGTATGCTTATGCATCTTTTTTGGCATATCAGTTTATTTTTGCCATATTGTTCAGTTGAAAAATAGGAGTATCTTATGAGTACCAAGCAAAAGCCAAATCCAAATAGAAGTTGGATGTGGGTTGGCATTGCCATTGTTGCAGGAATCTTATTTTTAGGTCTTTTGTTTTATTGCGTAAGTTCAGACAATAATGAAATTGATGGTTATGCAAAGCAGTGGCGTTCGACAGGTGATAAAGAAGCCTCTATGCCAATGGACATGTCACATATGAATCATGCAGATATGTCGGCATCTGAAATGCAGCAGATGGATATGTCTGATATGCATAAAGATAAAAAATAAAATTGGTTTTGGGCAGATGCATTTATTTTGGCATCTGCTTTTTTATCGAGTTAGTTGAAATAAAGTGTGATATATGAATTTCATTCAATGAATGGATATTACCTATCTAATATCCTTACACTTCGCGTAAAGCTAAGATTGTTTGGATTGGGTATGAATAAAAAAATGTGTTCCTTGTTCGGCAGATGAATAAAATTCGATTTCCCAATTTAAATAATGACAAATTCGCTGAACCAAAGACAAGCCTAAACCTAGATGTTGTGCCGATTGGTAAGAACCCGTGAAAGCTTCAAAGAGTTGCGGTTGTAATTCTGGTGCAATTCCAAGTCCATTATCACTCACACTAAAACCATGCGCATGCAGCTGAATTAAAATACGGCAATTTGAACCTGCATACTCAATCGCATTACGAACTAAATTTGACATAATAGTTGCACATAAGTCAGCAGGATAGCGTTGTGAGGATGTATTGTTCTGGTCAAGGCTTAAGTGCACTTGATAGCGTTCTGCAAAGGCTTTATTTTCTTGAATAACATGCGTTGCAATTTCGGTAAGTGACTGTTGTTCAGTTAAAGCAATTGAGGTTCGGTCTTGGCGTGCCAATGCAAGATAAATTTGAAGCTGTTGTAAAATTCGCTGTGCCGATTGTTGGATTGTGGCTAAGCGTTGCTGTGATTTTTCGGGCAAATGTAAGCTGGTTGCTTGGAGTAACTCACAACTGGTTAAGATGACCATGAGGGGGGTACGCAGTTCATGGCTGACGTCTGCGGTGAACAGTCGCTCACGTTGTAAGGCATGGTTAAGTTGATCATAAACTTCATCAAACGCTTGCGCCAGTTGCCCAATTTCATTGTGAGGGAAGTCGGGTGCCAGTTGATTCTTCTTGTTTGGATTTAAATCTTTTCTGATGTTTTTTTCTAATTTTTCAATTGGTTGAATAATATAATAATTGGTAATATAGAGCAAAATTAAACTGAGTAACCCGCTTGCCGTTAAAATGAATCCCGAAAATAACCAAGGTGAACGCTTTTGCTCCTCAAAATTCGTATAGTCTCTGAGTAAAATATAGCGTTGGTCAGGATAATCGACCACCATTACATGCCAAATTAAATGATCACGTGTAACTTTATGAAAGCCAGTGGGTAATTTACGCAGCCAATCTGGAAATTGTGATGAAAATTTTTGACCGTGAAAAAAACGATTTACGCGACCGACATCTTCGCCTTTTAAATATTGATGCCGAATACGTTCAATTGCTAACCCCATATCAATACTTTGTAAACGATGTTCATGTTGTTTCGAGAGTAAAACAAAACCAAGGCTAATCATGCCACTAAAGCACAGTGTGACAATAAAAAAACGTAAAATAATATGCTTTTTGAGTTGTCCAAATTGTGACAACATTATATGCAGACCTTATAACCAATGCCATGAATGGTATGTAAGAGTGCATGTGAAAAAGGTTTATCAATAATATGTCGAATTTGATGAATATGGGTACGTAAGCTATCGCTAGAAGGAGGAGAATCTTTCCATAAGTGTTCTTCTAATTTGGCTCGCGTGACGACATTTGGGCTTGCCAGCATGAGTGTTTCAAGCAACATTAAAGGAATAGGCGCAAGCTTTAAAAATTTGCCTTGTCGACTGAGTTGATAAGTTTGACGATTAAGTTGTAAATCACCTACAGTTAACAGTTGCTGTCCTGCCAAATTATAACAACGGTTCCATAGTGCTAAAATACGTGCATGTAGTTCTGCTAAGGCAAAAGGTTTAATTAAATAATCATCTGCACCGACAGAGAAACCTTGCAATTTATCATGCAATTGGTCACGTGCTGTCATCATAATAATTGGTTGACGTGGCGAATTTGTTTTTAAGTTTTGACAGATATGAAATCCATTTACACGGGGCAAATTAATATCCATAACAATCAAATCATACTTATGCTGTTCCGCTAAGTATTGACCTTGTAGCCCGTCTGTCGCGATATCGACAATATAACCTTGTAATTCTAAATATTCTGCAATGTTCTGCAAAATATCTCGATCATCTTCAATAATAAGAATTTTCATTGATTTTAGAAAGATGGTATGCGAGCTTTTATGATAGCCGAAGCCGTCTTAATCGCCTATAGACATTGCATCCTTTTTCATGATTTCAGAGCAATGCTTCGAACGCGCTGCAATTGTTTTATACTTGTTGTTCATATAGTTAAATAGAAGATGTTTTGATGCAGGTGATTACCGTTGCTGCCGCACTGATTATGAATGAAAAAGAAGAAGTACTTTTGGCACGTAAACAAGGAACTCAATTTTTTATGCAAGTGGGTGGCAAGCTTGAGAAAAATGAGTCTGCCGATGTGTGTATGTTAAGAGAAATTCAAGAAGAACTTGGGGTTGCTGCAGAAATTATTCAAGACCTTGGACTTGTGAAAACCATGGCGGCAAATGAGGCCGATACAGCATTGCATGCTTACATTTTTGAAGTGAAATTGCTGCAAACACCTCAAGCATGTGCCGAGCTTGCCGAAATTATGTGGGTTCATCCAACCCAAGCACAGCATTTACCACTTGCGCCACTAACCGAGCATTTTATTTTCCCTTTTTTGTTGAATGGGAAAAAATGGTGACTGCTGTCATTTCATTCTTTTAAATAGAGTATCTGTGATTGGTGATCAACACCATTTTGGTTTTTGAGGGGGAAGTATGTTTTTATTGATTGTGGCATTCATTATTTTTGCTGTGATTTCAGCTGTGGTGTCATCACCTAAGTTTAAAGGCAAAATTGGTGAAAAAGTTATTCAATTTCAGTGCCAACGATTTTTAGATCCAGCACAATATACACTGTTAAATGATTGTACTTTGCCAACGTCTGATGGGTTGACGACACAAATTGATCATATTTTAATATGTCCGTTTGGTCTATTTGTGATTGAAACTAAAAACTATAAAGGCTGGATTTATGGTGGTGAATATCAAAAAATGTGGACGCAAACCTTATATAAAAATAAATATAAGTTCCAAAACCCATTGCATCAAAATTATAAACATATCAAAGTGCTAGAAAATTTATTGCAAGACGTTATAGCCGCGCAAGACTTGCATTCGATCGTTGTGTTTGTGGGAGAAAGCAGTTTTAAAACGCCCATGCCATATAATGTATTTGAGGGAAAGGCTTGGGTACAATTTGTCAAAACATTTCAAACACAGGTTTTGTCAGAGGTTAAAATGCGGCGGGTAAAACATATCATTGAAAAATATAGTTTAGAGCGTAATCGAGAAACTGAAAAACTACATCTAGCGAATTTGCAAAAGCGACATGGCGTAGATATTTCAAAACAAAACGAGTACTAAAATAGTACTCGGATCAGTTCATATTTTATTGTTGTTCATAACATGCATCTAGTGCTAAAGCATAATAAGCTAAACCTTCTTGTGCCGCCTCAAATGCTTTTTGTTGTAATTCGGGCTGACCATCGCAGAGGCGTTTGATGAGTTCCATCGCTTCATGTGGGTGTAAATCATCGTAGTGTGCATGTGCGCGTAACCAAGCTAACGAGCGTTTATTGATATTAATTTCTGGATGATTAGCATAGCTTTCAATACCTTTGTAGACTTGAATGCTCCAATCGCCTGTTGCCCATTCAATCGCGAGGTTAGTTGCAGCTATCCCTTCAGCGAGTGTACCGCGATAATTGATACTCCATAAGTAATGGTTGATTGCATTTACCGCAGCAGGTGGACGAGTTGTATCTAATGTTTCAACAGATAAGCCAAAACCACCGGCCCAATCTCGATACCAATCTAAATGACGTTCTTCAATTTTAATATTTTGAATGAGCCAATTACGTGCTTCAGTTACGCCAGGTGTTGCAAATTGTGTTGCTTTGGCAAGCGACATTGCCATATAAGAGGGAAAATGGGCCACTAAAGGATAAAAATTTAATAAGGTATTCCGAAAGCAATGTGCGCTGAGCTTTCCATTGGCCATGTCAGTAAATAATGGATGTGAACTGACTTTATCCTTTGCAGGAATTAAATCATCCCAAAATTTTTGTGACCATGTGGTATGTGGGGTCAGTTGTAAGTCAAGTTCATAGGTCTTTGTTTTTGAGTTCATATATCCCCATCCTAGTCCATTGGTTTTGTTGATGATGATTGCTAGATTATGTATATTGATTTTAAAAAAAGCGCGTGATTTTTCATCAAAATATCGTTATTTTGATATAGACACAAGCATTTTTAATTGCCAGTAGATTTTTGATATTTGGGTTAAAAATAGTTTAAATTGATTGTAAAGCTATCTCAAAAAGCTTTTTAAGTAAGGGGGCTTTGCTCTTATTATAATGATATAACGCAAGAGCTCTGACTTCTTTAAAAAATCCAAAATGTAAAACAATGAACTTATAAAAAAAGGGGTATGAAGTGAGATGAAGTTATATGGAACAACAATATTTGATAAAAAATACATCGAGCAAAATGCAAGCCGTTGGCTAGCTAATGTCAAATTTCCGAAACTTCTTGAAGCTGATTATCAAACTAAATACTGCAAAGCCGCAACTTATGAATTTCGCTATCGTGCGCCGATTATTTTGGTATTGTATTTATTTTTATGTGTTGGAATAGCGCAAGTTTTACCGAACGATCAAATGCAAAAATGGCTTTACTATTATGCATCGGTTGGAATAATTATTACATCGGCATGGTTACTATCTTTTATCGAACGATTTGAACAATATTTTGATTGGTATGTAGGCATTGGTTCAGGTCTTGGAATTGCGATTAGTTTTATTTTGGTGACACTAACAGACAATGGGCAAAGCAATATTTTATTTCATGTGGCGATGATGTATGCCGTCATTATTACCTATGCTTTTGTTGGTTTGCGTGTTTATACCATTACCTTTGCCGGTTGGTTTGGTGGTGCGATTGCAATTTTAGTTGTGCTTCATCTGCAACATTCAATTGAATGGACGGTACTCAATCGGACTTATACTTTTAGTAGTTTTTTAGGGATGGCAATTGCATATGCAATTGATCGCCAACATCGAGAAAGTTATCTACAAAATTGTATTATTGCTTTAAACAACTTAGAGTTGATTGAGCAGGCACAACGCTTATCTATTTTGTCACGGCAAGATGCACTTACTGGGCTTGCCAATCGCCGTTATCTTGATGAAGTGCTTGGTTTGGAGTGGAATCGTGCCCTTCGGACGCAAACGTCACTTTGTATTATGATGGTCGATATTGATTTTTTTAAGCGTTATAACGATAGTTTGGGTCATATTGAAGGCGATAAATGTTTAAAACGAATTGCCAATATTATTGCATTAATGACGTCTAGAACAGGTGAGTTGGCTGCACGTTATGGTGGTGAGGAATTTTTTCTATTGTTTCCTACCACAAGTGAAAAAGATGCCAAAGCCTTAATTGAACGTTTAATGAATGCGATTCGTGAACATCATATTGTACATCCTGATAGTGATATTGCTTCATATGTTACGATTAGTGCGGGGATTGCAATTACTACACCAAGCTTAAGTTGTAATATTAGTGATTTTATCTCACAAGCAGATAATGCCTTATATTTGGCGAAAATTAATGGTCGGAATCAATATAATTTAGTCATCAATCAAATAGGTGTAATGAAGCAAAGACGAATTATTTGATTCAACCGCACCTTTTTTAAATTAAAATTATGTTTTAAAAGCGTTTTGGAATTTTTTGTCCACCGCTGACTGGAGATTCAGCTTGCTTAAGTACCGTCCAAAGCCAAGTTTCAGCATGATTGACCGCTTGTTGAATACTATCATTTTGTGCCAAACGTCCAGCGATATAGCTTGCAAGTGAGCAACCTGAACCATGATACTCTCCATCTAAACGACTACAGGTGGTTTCTGAAACTAATTCAGCATGAATGTAGAGTGCATTGCGTATGTAATCGGGGGTAGCCTCATGCCCACCTTTGACCAAAACAGCATTTGCGCCTAGCTCAAAAAGCTTTTGGGTCGCTGCATCTAAGTCATTTATTCCTGTTAAAGCACGTAGTTCAACCGTATTGGGTGTAATGAGTGTTGCAAGCGGAATAAGTTGTTGAAAAGCTGCAACGAGAGTTGCTTGATCACCTAAGCTACCACCACTGTTTGCAACCAATACTGGGTCGAGTACATAGTGATAATCAGGATGGGCAGTTAAAAATTCTGCCAATGCTGTGATATTTTCAGTTGTTCCAAGCATCCCAGATTTAACACATTTAATGGGTAAGTCTTGTACCACAGCCTGTGCTTGTGCCAAAAGTAATTGGCTTGATGTTGCCTCAAAACCAAAAACTTGTTGCGAATTTTGAATGGTAAGTGCTGTGCATGCAATTGCCGCATGTGCGCCACTTTGCCCAATTGCCTCGATATCTGCTTGTAATCCTGCACCGCCAGAAGGGTCTAAACCAGAAAAACATAATACAGTGGCACGCATTCAACACATCCTTTGTTTAAACTCAATTGGCTTTAGTATAGGCAAGATTTATTTAACTTCCGAGTCAATTTTACTTTTCATCTGAGAATTTACCTTTTGGTTAAATACTTACACAGTGTTACCAGATTTAGGTGGAACTGACACACATAAGTTGTCATTTTGACGTATAACTAAAGTTCACAAAAATTTTTTTGTTTATTAAAAATAACGATGAGGAGAAAGGCATGGGTTTTTTTGATTTTATTAAAGGTGTTGGCAAGAAAAATGAAGCGCCAGTAGAACAACCTGCTACACCTAGTGAAACGCCTACAGAACCAAATGCACAACAAATTGCGAATCAACTTTTGTCACATATTCAAGCTTTAGGTTTGCCTGTTGCAGGATTATCGGTAAATTATAATAGTACAACCGATTTGGCTACGCTTAAAGGTCAAGTCAAAAGTCAGGCGGATAAAGAAAAAATTATTCTTGCAGTTGGAAATATTGACCATGTTGCACAGGTTGATGACCAAATGACAGTAGAAGAACCTGCACCTGAAAGTAAATTTTATACGGTTAAATCAGGTGATAATTTGTCAAAAATTGCCAAAGAATTTTATGCTGATGCCAATCAATATCCGAAAATTTTTGACGCCAATAAGCCGATGTTAAAATCTGCTGATGCAATTTTTCCGGGTCAAGTCTTACGTATTCCTGAATAACTTGCGCGATTTGTAAGTTAAAGCTAAATGCTTGCGTTTGAATTTTATCTTTATTAAGTAAAAATTCGTACGCAGGCTTTTTTTATTGTGTTTAAATTTGCACATGATTTATTCGGTTGTTTTGACCGCTTTAAGTCATTATTTATACAGATTCAGCGAAATTTAAACCGATAGGGCAAACTGTGCAAAACATTCAACATATTTTATTAGATTTAGATGGAACACTAACAGACCCTAAAGTAGGTATCCATACTTGTATACGTTATGCACTAGATAAATTAGGTCAGCCGTTGGCGGAAAATGTTGACCTAGATTGGACGATTGGCCCACCATTGAAAGCATCTTTTGCGACTTTATTAAGCAGTGATGATGATGTTTTGACAGAACAAGCTTTAGCTTATTATCGTGAGCGTTTTGCTAGTATTGGGCTGTATGAAAATAAAGTCTATGACACGGTTGCGCAAACTTTGGCGGAACTACAGCAACGTGGTTATCAATTATATTTAGCAACTGCAAAGCCACAGGTGTATGCCGTTAAAATTTTACAACATTTTGATTTATTAAAATATTTCACACAGGCTTATGGTAGTGAATTAACGGGTGAAAGAACCAATAAAGGCGATTTAATTGCTTATATTTTGCAGCAAGAACAGCTCAAAGCCGAAAATTGTGTCATGGTGGGTGATCGTAAATACGATATTTTAGGTGCGCGTCGTCATCATATGCAAAGTATTGCTGTAAACTATGGTTATGGTACAGTTGAGGAGTTATTAGCGGTTCAAGCTCCACAATATATTTCACAATTCTCTGAACTATTAAGCATATTTTTGAAGCGAATATGAGTCATAAAATTGGCGGTTCTCACAGCATATCGGTGTAGATATGCTGTTGCATAGCATTTTTATTTTTGAGTAGGTTTGAAGTTTAAAACCAATGCGACCACAATCCCAAGTAATAATCCCCAAAAAGCGGAACCAACACCAAACAATTGAATGCCTGAGGCACTCATTAAAAAAGTCAGTAACGCAGGCTCACGGTCAGATGGTTGTTGAAAGGCAATTGCAATATTGTGGCTAATGGTGCCAAATAAGGCGATGCCTGCCAATGTCATAATAAAGACTGATGGGAATGCCAGTAAAAGCTGAGTGAGCGTTGTAGCAAAAAGCCCCATTAAAATATAGAAAAGTCCACAACTCATGCCTGCAATATAACGGCGTTTCGGGTCGGGGTGAACTTGATCGTCTAGACTTACTGCCGCAGAAATTGCCGCTAAACAGACTGAAAATGCGCCAAAAGGGGCAAGCGCTGTTTGAGAAATCCCAATCCAACCCACTAAGCTATTGGTGTGTGGTTGGTAGCCATAGCTTTTAATCATGCCAATACCGGGCAAAAACTGTGACGACATGTTGATAATAAATAAGGGAAAGGCAAGTCCTAGACAGGCTGTCCATGAAAATTCAGGTGTGACCCAAACAGGTTTGCTAATACTCCAATTCAAGTTTGGAAATTGAAAGTTTAATAAAATTGGGCATAACAACATGGCAGCAATCACGGTAATGACAATGCTATAACGGGGTAGTAGTCTTTTTGCAACCAAGTAAATCGCCAAAAGGCTGACCACAAATGTCCATTGATGTTGTAATTGCACAAAAAGCTGTAGTCCAAATTTAAGCAAAATACCTGCTAGCATTGCACAGCTTAAACTTAAAGGAATTTTGGCAAGTAAGCGTTGAAAAAGTCCTGAAAAACCTACAATCGCGGTGAGAATTCCGCACAATATAAATGCACCAATCGCTTGCGCTAAGCTGTAATGGCTTCCTGTCGCAATAATGAGTGCAATACCGGGGGTTGACCATGCAGTTGCAACCGGATATTTGTACTTCCACGATAAAATCAGTCCCGTCAAACCAATTGCAAGCCCGAGTGCCCAAAACCACGATGCAATTTGCTCAGGATTCGCCCCTAAACTTTGTGCGCCTTGAATGACTAAAACCGCAGAGACGCTAATGCCAATTAAAAAAGTAATAAAACCTGCAAATACGGCAGGAATAGAAAAATCTTGCAGAAGTTTTGACATAAATCGCTGTTCTTCCATGAAAAATAAAAAAGCAGTGCTGTTGAGAATAGCTGCAATTTAGCAAGATTTTAAAAGAAGGTGCTTCTTAAATTTAATGAATAAATAGATATTTATTTTTTAAAATTTCAAAATTAAGGTAAATTGTTTTAAATATTAATCTATTTTAAGAAGAATATTTATGGGTGAAAATAAGCTTAGCGCCTTGGATTTAAAAATTATGCGTGCGCTGCAACAAGATGGACGTTTAAGCAATGCTGAACTGGCAAAATTGGTCGGTATTAGTAGCACATCGTGTTGGAATCACACCCAACGCTTGTTTAAAATTGGTGCCATTTTAAATATTCGTGCCAGTATTAATCCGCAAATGGTACAGCGCGACACCATTGTGTTGGTGGGGGTGGTGTTAGACCGTTCTACGCCAGAAAGTTTTGCGGCTTTTGAAGTGGCCGCGAAAGCCTTAAACCAAGTATTGGAGTGTTATTTGGTGGCAGGGGAGTTTGATTATTTTTTAAAAATCCGTATTCAAGATTTATCTGCATTTAATCAGTTACATAGTGAAAAATTGATTGCTTTGCCTGGGGTGCGCCAAGTGCGAACGTTCTTTGTCTTAAATGAAATTAAAAGCAATGGGATATTGGTTTTTTAGTCATAAAAAAACCTCAGTTAAAACTGAGGTTTGACCACCACTAAAATCACCACGGCTAATAAAATAATCGTGGGGAACTCATTAAAAAAGCGCCAAAATTTGTGGCTTTTATAATGTGCATTGGTGATGAGCTTTTTGCGGTAATAACCGCAGCTTAAATGATAAATGATTAATACACCAACCAAAGCTACTTTTAGGTAGAACCAATGTGCCTGATGATAATGTTGCGTTGCATCGCCTAAACTCACTAAAAAGTGTGCGCTCACGAGCGTTGCAATCATCGCAGGCCACATAATCCCTCGATACAGTTTACGCTCCATAATTTGAAAGCGTTGATGACTGATCTCATCTTCGCTCATGGCATGGTAAACGTACAGCCGCGGCAAATAAAATAATGCCGCGAACCAACAAATCACTGCAATTAAATGCAGTGCTTTGACCCAAAGAAATGCCTCAGATGGTGTTGTCATCTAAAATCCTAAAGCTTAGCTTGCCCATTTTTTGAAAATAAGACACGCATTCACGCCGCCAAAACCAAAGCTATTGCTCATAATCGCATTCAGTTTAGCATCACGTTTTTCAAGTACAAGATCAAAACCTTTTGCACCTTCATCAAGTTCAGTTACGTTGATGTTTGGTGCAATAAAGTCATTTTGCATCATTAATACAGAATAAATCGCTTCGTGTACACCCGCAGCACCTAAGCTGTGACCCGTCATTGACTTCGTCGAGCTAAATGCAGGTACTTGACCTTCACCAAAAGCACGTTCCATAGCTTTTAATTCGGTAATATCGCCAGCAGGGGTTGATGTACCGTGTGTATTTACGTAATCAATCGCATCTACGCCATGTTGTTTCGCTTCATCAAGCGCCATTAAAATACAACGTGTTGCGCCTTCGCCGCTTGGTGCAACCATGTCTGCACCGTCACTGTTTGCTGCATAACCCACCACTTCAGCTAAAATATTTGCACCACGTGCTTGCGCATGTTCTAGTGATTCTAATACTAAAAAGCCGCCGCCGCCTGCAATGACAAAACCGTCACGGTCTGCTGAATATGGACGAGATGCAGTTTCAGGCGAGTCGTTGTATTTAGAACAAAGCGCACCCATCGCATCAAACAATAAACTTTGTGACCAATGATCTTCTTCACCACCACCTGCAAGCATTAAATCTTGTTTGCCTAATTGAATCAGGTTATACGCATAACCAATCGCGTCCGCAGAGGTTGCACAAGCACTGGTAATTGAATGTGCTACACCTTGTAATTTAAATGCCACGCCCACGTTTGCAGTAATCGTATTGGTCATGTTGCGTGGAACAAAGAATGGCCCAACTTTACGTGCGCCTTTGTTTTCCAAAATGTCATTCATTTCAACGACAGACGCAGTTGAACCGCCACCGCTACCACCTGCGATACCGTAACGAGGGTTGCCTTCTAAGTCGGCAGCAGTTAAACCTGCGTGTTCAACAGCAGCAACGGCAGCGTTATAAGCATACATCGCACAAACGCCCATGAAGCGTTTTAATTTGCGGTCGATATTATCAAATTCTTGTTCTGCTGCGGCACTGACATGGCTTTTGAAGTTAAGGTCAGCATATGTTTGATTGAAGCGAGTGCCTGAAACGCCATTTTTTAATGATTCAGTGACTTGTTCTAAAGAGTTACCAATGCATGAGTTAATACCCATACCAGTGATTACAACACGTTTCATCTAAAGATCCCTTAATATGGTGATAATGTCGAGCCAGAGCAGATTAAAAATGCGGACAATCGCTTAAAATATAAGGATGAATGAGCGCACTACTCGTATCGAGAATGCGTTTTATCATAACAGAAAGCGCTTTTAAATCTTATGGCAAATCATATAAGGCTAAGCTGCTTGATAATAATCTCGGCAAAATGCCAATCACTTAACCAAATGATACACAATGCAGTTGAGATAAATGTCGGCTACTTCTAGTATCTACAATAGATTGAAGAAAAAATAACGGAGCGATGTGAATGCCAAAACAGCAGAATGAACATCCACACAGTATGCTAAACCAGACGTTTGGGGTGGCTAAAAAGCTCAGTGGTGCAGGGCAAAAATTTTTAAAGCAACTAAATGCGAGCCAAACTCGCCCAAACTTAAACCCACAAGTAATTGAGGGCTTTGCACAAACACCTGATGCAAATGCGATGTTTAGGCAGGCGGATATACAGCAAATTTTAGGATTATATCTACCGCAACTTTCTCAGCGAATGTTAGGTCGAAATTATGGTCGAGTTTCATTGCTTACAGCAAAATTTTCACCGATTTCAATTTCAGATATTACGGATTATTTGTCGCAGCGCTTAAGTCATTGTGCTGAACAGCTAAGTACGGTAGATCAAGTTTTAGCACAAGCAGGCGCGAAAAATTTAGATGAATTACGTCAAGATTTTGCTCGTTCAGGGCGTTTGAGTCAGGCGTTGCTTGAGCAAAATAAGTGGTTTGCGGCAACACAAGGCGCATTTGCAGCAGTGACGGGTGTGGTGGGTGTTGCGATTGATGTTCCAAGTGTTTTGTTGTTGGCGTTACGTGTAATCTATCAAACAGGGCGTGCCTATGGTTTTGAGCTAAATCAGCAAGAGCGTGACGTGGTGGATGCCATTTTTAAACAAGTCCGCTTCGATTTACTGGCAGAAAAGCAAACTTTATTATTGGGAATGAGCACTTTTGATAAAATGTTGCAACATAACGATATTGTTGAATTACAGCGATTAGCAGGTTCAAGTGCCAATAGTGAATGGCTGAAGAATCTGTTTATAAATGAAGATGGACAGGCAAAATGGTCATGGCTGAATCAACTCCCACGTGTTTCGGTGCTGTCACGGTTGACCCCGCTCATTGCTGCTGGTATTGGTGGCGGATATAATGGACGTTTCATTCAAGATGTTGGGCAAAAGTCACAACATATCTTTTCGGTGGCGCGGGATTATCTGACGCAACATCCTGAACAGAACTTATCAATTTTGGCGGCGTATCAACAAGCTGTGCATGCGGTTGAAGTGCAAACGCCTTTAATTGCCGTACAAACACTTGTACCTGAGCATGATGTAGCACACATAAACAAAGACGTGCCACAGCCAAATAGCGTGGATGATGCTGAAGGTGTAACGACTACATCTTTACGGCAGCTCACGGCAGAGGATGAAACCTTGCCAATGAGCTTGGATGCTGCGAATATTAATGTTGAAAAAGATATCGTCACTCCAACGCAAAAGGTAAAATCAAATAAGCCTCGGACACGTCGTGTTGCTGCGAAAACAACATTATCTAAGTCAAGTTTTACAAAAAATAAAGGGCAAACTGAATCTTAATTTTGTGGTGTGCGGTTGAGAAAACCAAAATTAAGCCCATCTAATCATTTATTCGGGCTATTTTGTTGGTAGAAAGCCGTTGAATATTGACCAATCAAGACTTTTTGCTTACAATTGTTTGCCCTCAAAAAGCGGTAATTTCTTTTTGAGGTTTTTTATTAACGGGAGAATTGCCAAATGGCAACAACGAATCAGTTGATCCGTAAGGGTCGTACAACTTTGATTGAAAAATCAAAAGTTCCTGCGTTGAAGGCTTGTCCACAACGTCGTGGTGTTTGTACACGTGTTTACACAACTACACCTAAAAAACCTAACTCAGCAATGCGTAAAGTTTGCCGTGTTCGCTTAACTTCTGGCTTTGAAGTATCAAGCTATATCGGTGGTGAAGGCCATAACTTACAAGAGCACAGTGTTGTTCTTATCCGTGGTGGTCGTGTTAAAGACTTACCAGGTGTACGTTACCATACCGTTCGTGGTTCATTAGACTGTGCTGGTGTTAAAGATCGTAACCAGTCACGTTCTAAATACGGTACTAAACGTCCTAAGAAATAACCTTAGCCGTTTAAACCAAGCAATCCTTTAGCGTTTCGCTTGTTTGAATTCGTAACAGATTTGTAATTCAAGCGACGTATAGTAAGGCCAGCGTACAGTACATGACACTTGTACAATCTGCTGGATTATCCTGAAGTGTCATATTATTAGGTGTATTAAAATGCCAAGACGTCGCGTAGTCGCTGCTCGTGAGATCCTTCCGGATCCAAAATTCAGTAGCCAAACAATCGCTAAATTCATGAACCACGTAATGCAAGATGGTAAAAAATCTGTTGCTGAAGGTATCGTTTACGGTGCTTTAGAACGTGTTCAAGAAAAAAATAAAGTAGACCCAGTTGAATTTTTCGAGACTACTCTTGAAAAAGTTCGTCCTATGGTCGAAGTAAAAGCACGCCGTGTTGGTGGTGCTACTTATCAAGTTCCTATGGAAGTACGCCCATCCCGTCGTACTGCTTTAGCGATGCGTTGGTTAGTAGATGCTGCTGCTAAGCGTTCTGAGAAAACTATGGCTTTACGTCTTGCTGGCGAGTTGCTTGATGCAGCTGAAGGCAAAGGCTCTGCGATCAAAAAACGTGAAGACGTGCATCGTATGGCTGAAGCGAACAAAGCCTTCTCTCATTACCGTTTCTAAGCGGATAAAACAGTCCCTGATCAGGAGAATACTCATGTGTACAGTTGTTCGATTTAATATCGCACTTTATCCCAACGGGGGCTGTGCGGGTATTTAACCCAGATCTGAGTATTCTTGCGCATCAATTTCATATTGGTGCGTCCTGTTTTAAACATCATATTTAGGAATGTAAGTCATCATGGCTCGTCAAACTCCGATTACTAGTTACCGTAACATCGGTATCTCTGCGCACATCGACGCAGGTAAAACGACAACAACTGAACGTATTTTGTTCTACACAGGTGTATCTCACAAAATTGGTGAAGTACACGATGGTGCAGCAACAATGGACTGGATGGAACAAGAGCAAGAACGTGGTATTACCATTACTTCTGCTGCTACAACTTGTTTCTGGTCTGGTATGGCGAATCAGTTTGGTCAACACCGTATCAACGTAATTGACACCCCAGGACACGTAGACTTCACAATCGAAGTTGAACGTTCTATGCGTGTTCTTGATGGTGCGTGCATGGTTTACTGTGCAGTTGGTGGTGTTCAACCGCAGTCAGAAACTGTATGGCGTCAAGCAAACAAATATAAAGTGCCTCGTTTAGCATTCGTAAACAAGATGGACCGTACTGGTGCCAACTTCTTCCGTGCTGTTGAACAAGTTAAAACTCGTTTAGGTGGTAACCCAGTTCCTATCGTTGTACCAATCGGTGCAGAAGATACTTTCGCTGGTGTTGTTGACTTAATCGAAATGAAAGCGATTATCTGGGATGAAGCATCTCAAGGTATGAAGTTTGAATACGGCGACATTCCTGCTGACCTAGTTGATACTGCTAACGAATGGCGTACTAACATGGTTGAAGCAGCGGCTGAAGCTTCAGAAGAGTTAATGGACAAGTACCTAGAAGAAGGTGATCTTTCTAAAGAAGACATCATCGCAGGTTTACGTGCGCGTACATTAGCATCTGAAATTCAAGTCATGCTTTGTGGTTCTGCGTTCAAAAACAAAGGTGTTCAACGTATGTTGGATGCTGTGATTGAATTCTTACCATCGCCTACAGAAGTTAAAGCAATCGAAGGTATTCTTGACGATAAAGATGAAACTAAAGCATCTCGTGAAGCATCTGACGAAGCTCCGTTCTCTGCGCTTGCGTTCAAAATCATGAACGACAAATTCGTAGGTAACTTAACTTTCGTACGTGTTTATTCTGGTGTACTTAAACAAGGTGACCCAGTATATAACCCTGTGAAATCTAAGCGTGAACGTATCGGCCGTATCGTGCAAATGCACGCGAACGAACGTCAAGATCTTGATGAAATCCGTGCAGGTGATATCGCAGCGTGTGTAGGTCTTAAAGACGTTACTACTGGTGATACATTGTGTGATGAGAAAAACATCATTACGCTTGAGCGTATGGAATTCCCAGAGCCAGTAATTTCATTGGCTGTTGAACCAAAAACTAAAGCTGACCAAGAAAAAATGTCAATCGCTTTAGGTCGTTTGGCGAAAGAAGATCCATCATTCCGCGTTCGTACAGATGAAGAATCTGGTCAAACGATTATTGCGGGTATGGGCGAGCTTCACCTTGACATCATCGTTGACCGTATGAAACGTGAATTCGGTGTTGAAGCGAACATTGGTAAACCAATGGTTGCTTACCGCGAAACAATCAAAAAGACTGTTGAGCAAGAAGGTAAATTCGTACGTCAAACTGGTGGTAAAGGTAAGTTTGGTCACGTATACGTTCGCCTTGAGCCTATGGATGTTGACGAATCTGGTAAAGAATACCAATTCGCTGAAGAAGTTGTTGGTGGTGTTGTACCAAAAGAATTCTTCGGTGCGGTTGATAAGGGTATTCAAGAACGTATGAAGAATGGTGTCTTGGCTGGTTACCCTGTTGTGGGTATCAAAGCGACATTATTCGACGGTTCTTACCACGATGTCGACTCTGACGAATTATCGTTCAAAATGGCAGGTTCTTACGCGTTCCGTGATGGTTTCATGAAAGCAGATCCAATCTTGCTTGAACCAATCATGAAAGTTGAAGTAGAAACTCCAGAAGACTACATGGGCGATATCATGGGTGACTTAAACCGTCGTCGTGGTATGGTTCAAGGTATGGACGATTTACCTGGTGGTACTAAAGCAATTAAAGCAGAAGTTCCATTGGCTGAGATGTTTGGTTACGCGACTCAAATGCGTTCTATGTCTCAAGGTCGTGCGACATACTCTATGGAATTTGCTAAATATGCTGAAACTCCACGTAACGTGGCTGAAGGCATCATTTCTAAGTTCCAGTCTGGCGGTAAAAAAGGTGACGACGAGTAATCTTTCGATTACTATATTGCCTAACTAATTTTTAGTTTAAAACCTATTGCTCATGAGCGATCCTCATGAGCAGTTTAAAAAGGAAGATCTCATGGCTAAGGCTAAGTTTGAACGTAATAAACCACACGTAAACGTGGGCACAATTGGTCACGTTGACCATGGTAAAACAACTTTAACAGCTGCAATTGCAACAATCTGTGCAAAACACCACGGTGGTGAAGCGAAAGATTACTCGCAAATCGACTCAGCTCCAGAAGAAAAAGCACGTGGTATTACAATTAATACTTCACACGTAGAATACGATTCTCCAATCCGTCACTACGCTCACGTAGACTGCCCGGGCCACGCCGATTATGTTAAAAACATGATTACTGGTGCTGCTCAAATGGACGGCGCGATCCTTGTATGTGCTGCGACCGATGGTCCAATGCCACAAACTCGTGAACACATCCTACTTTCTCGTCAGGTTGGTGTACCGTACATCGTTGTATTCTTAAACAAATGTGACCTTGTAGACGACGAAGAATTACTTGAATTAGTAGAAATGGAAGTTCGTGAACTTCTTTCTACTTATGACTTCCCAGGTGATGACACTCCAATCATCCGTGGTTCAGCTTTACAAGCATTGAACGGCAGCGCTGACCAATATGGCGAGCCAGCAGTTCTTGCACTTGTAGAAGCGCTTGACTCTTACATTCCAGAGCCAGAACGTGCAATCGACAAAGCATTCTTAATGCCAATCGAAGACGTATTCTCTATTTCTGGTCGTGGTACAGTTGTAACTGGCCGTGTAGAATCAGGTATCGTTAAAGTTGGTGAATCAGTTGAAATCGTGGGTATCCGTGATACTCAAACTACAACTGTTACTGGCGTTGAAATGTTCCGTAAACTTCTTGACGAAGGTCGTGCGGGCGAGAACTGTGGTGTTCTTCTTCGTGGTACTAAGCGTGAAGACGTACAACGTGGTCAAGTACTTGCTAAACCAGGTACAATCAAGCCGCATACTAAATTCGACGCAGAAGTATATGTACTTTCTAAAGACGAAGGTGGTCGTCATACTCCGTTCCTTAACGGTTACCGTCCACAATTCTATTTCCGTACAACTGACGTAACTGGTGCGATCCAGTTGAAAGAAGGCGTTGAAATGGTAATGCCAGGTGACAACGTTGAAATGTCAGTAGAATTAATCCACCCAATCGCAATGGACCCAGGTCTACGTTTTGCGATCCGTGAAGGTGGTCGTACTGTAGGTGCTGGTGTTGTTGCGAAAGTAATTGCATAATCACTGAAAAGTAAAAAAACGCTCCTTACGGGGCGTTTTTTTATAGCAAAAATTATTTTTTGAATGAAACTAGGTAAGTAATTTATGTCTCTTATTCGTTTGATGCAAAATGCAGATGTCCAGCGAGTACATCAAATTGAAGTACAGGCACAGACGCACCCATGGACTTATCAGCAATTTGCTGATGCTGTTGAAAGCTATCAAAGTACAGTGGTTGAAATGGCGGGTCAGGTGGTGGGCTTTTGTATTTTACAGCCTGTTGTAGACGAAGCAAATTTATTATTGATGGCAATTGATCCGAGTCAGCAGGGCAAAGGCTTAGGTTTTTTATTATTAGAACAATCGATTGCATTGCTCAAAAATAATCCCGTACAGATTTTTTTAGAAGTCCGTGAAAGTAATCTTGCTGCAATTGCGTTGTATGAAAAGTCGGGTTTTCATCAAATTGATGTGCGTAAAAATTATTACCCACAGCAAAATGGTGGTCGTGAGCACGCCATTATTATGGTGAAAGCTTGTAGTGATGATTTTGCAGCATTATTTGCCAAGTAAATGCTGCAAAACTTATTTAATAATGTTTTTCCATTCCGTAGGTAAAATAGTCATAAACGATTCACCCAATTGTTGAATTTGTGTTGTTGATAGTGCTTGATTGAGTCGTCGCCATTGCCCATCAATAAGTAATTCAAATGGAATGTATTGGCATTTGTAATTCATTTTTTTAGCATGGGGAACCCAATAGCCTAAATAAACAAAATCTAGACCAAGTTCTTGAGCATATTCAATTTGTTTGAGTACCGCAAATACACCTAAAGAACGGCGCTCGAAGTCGGGATCGAAAAAGGTATAAACGGCAGATAAGCCATCATCTAAATGGTCGCAAGTGGAAACACAAATCAGTTGATCCTCTTGCCAAAGTTCTAAAAAGAAACTGTCAGTGCAGCTATGCATTAAAAACTTTTCGAACTGTTCTTGGCTTGGTGGATACATATCGCCATCATGGTGGCGTAAGCAAATATAGCGCTCGTAGAGTTGGTAATGTATAGCACTTGCATCTTCTGGGCGGGTGATTTTAACCGTGAGGTTTTGATTACGCTTCCATGCTTTTTTTTGCTGACTATTCATTTTGAAATGATCAACAGGAACACGGCAGGATAAACATTGGCGACATAAATGACATTCGGGGCGATAAACAAAATCACCACTACGTCGAAAACCATTGCGTGATAATTCTGACAAGGTGAGTACATCAATTCGCTGTGCGGGGTCTAAAAAGACCATTCGTGCAGAACGATGATCAAGATAACTACAATTGTGTGGTGGGGTAATATAGTATTGCAAGTCGTTCAAAAGGGGTGCTGGACGATATGAATTCATGTTTTTCCCTCCTGAATTTTAGATTTATGCGAAAATTTGTTGATTTATTGCAAGCTGTTTAGAAAAAAATACACTGTCTTGATACTTTTTCCAATCTATATTTGGCTGTTTTATTACATTAGATAAAGAATTTAAGTATTCGGCACGGGAAATGCAGCTTGCACCAAGACTAAGTAAATGATCGTTTTCAAGCTGACAGTCAATCCATGGCAATTTTTCATGTTGCGCCAGTAGCATAAGCGTATAAAAAGCCATTTTAGAAACATCAGTAGCATGACTAAACATAGACTCGCCAAAGCAACCGTGTCCAAGACTTACCCCATATAAGCCACCAATCAAGTTTTGCTGATGATCCCAAACTTCAACACTATAAGCATAACCTTGCTTAAATAACTGTGTATAACCTTGAATGATATCTTCGCTAATCCATGTTTCATCTGCATAAACACGGGGCAAAGCACAATTGCGAATAACTTTTTCAAAAGCATGATTAATCGTGATTCTATAATCGTGCTTTTTCATATTTCGGACTAATGACTTACTCGGCTGAAATTGTTCAGGGTAAATCACACAGCGCGGTTCGGGACACCACCAACAAATGGGTTCACCTTCGTTAAACCATGGAAATAAGCCTTGGCTATAGGCTTGAAGTAAGGTCGAGGGCTGTAAATCTCCACCGATGCAAATCAGCCCTTGTCCGTCAGGATCTGTAAGTTTGGGGTTAGGGAAATCATAATGACTTAAAAACATAAAGATACACATGTTGATTTAACATTTAAATCTATCATAACTGAAAAAAAACCAATGCAGACAATCGTTTGTTGTTTAAAAAAGAGTCGGTTATGGCATGTATTCTGCATAACAAAACCAAGTTCTCCCAGTCTTAGGTTTTTTATCATGCATGTCATCAAAAAATCATTATTTTTACAGGTCGTCATTGCACTCATTTTGGGTGGTTTGGTTGGTTTTTTCTTTCCGCAGTTTGCTAAAGATTTCCAAATTTTGGGCGATGCCTTTGTTAAATTAGTCAAAATGTTGATTGCGCCATTGGTTTTTTGTGTGGTGGTATTGGGTATTTATGGGGCAGGCGACTTAAAAAAAGCAGGCAAAGTGGGGTTAAAAACCATCATTTATTTTGAAGTGATGACATCTATTGCACTGTTGCTGGGCATTGCAGTGGCTTATATTTTTAAACCAGGCGAAGGTATGCATATTGATGTGCACAGTTTAGATGCAGCAAGTTTAAGTAAATATAATGAAAATACCCATATTATTACCAGTTTTTCTGATTTCTTATTAAATTTGATTCCTCAGACCGCTGTTGGTGCATTTACGGGGGCGGAAGTTCTGCAGGTGGTGGTATTTGCGATTATTTTTGGTATTGCGTTATCGCATTTGCCAAAAGAAGTCAAAGACCCTGTTGCATCAGCCATTGATAAAGTTTCACAAGTAATTTTCAAGATGATGGGGCTAATTGTGAAGCTTGCACCGATTGGCGTGTTTGGTGCAGTGGCATTTACCGTGGGTAAATATGGTGTCGCATCGTTAATGAACCTCGGTTATTTGGTGGTGTTGTATTATGCCTGTGTGATTTTCTTTGTCGTGGTCATTTTAGGCGGCATTTTACGCTTATTTGGTTTTAATATTTTTAAACTGATGCGTTATTTAAAAGAAGAAGTTTTAGTGGTGTGTGGCACAGCATCATCAGATTCAGTTTTGCCACAAGTGATGGAGAAATTGACCAAACTTGGCATTAAAAATACCACAGTTAGCTTGGTTGTGCCATCTGGTTATTCATTTAACTTAGATGGTTTTTCTATTTATTTAACTCTTGCTGTGGTGTTTATTGCACAGGCAACGGGTACACCATTATCTTTTCACGATTTGATTGTGATTTTGCTGATTACTTTATTTACTTCAAAAGGGGCACATGGCATTCCTGCATCGGCGATTGTGGTCTTAGCTGCGACTTTAAATAGTTTCCCTGCAATTCCTGCGGTGGGTTTGGTACTTATTTTGTCGATTGATTGGATTATTGGGATTATTCGTGCCGTGAGTAATCTCATTGGTAACTGTGTTGCAGCAGTGGTAATTGGTGCATGGGAAAAAGATTTAGACATTGAGCAAGCACATCAAATGTTAAATCATCCTGAATTGGCTAAACAATCGGCTGTTTTAGATTCTGAGCTAGTTTTGCCTTTTCCTGTGGCAAAAGATTTAAACTAATGCTGAAAAATTGAATAAAAAAAGCAGCCAAAGCTGCTTTTTTTATGGTTTAAAATAAACTTATTTTTTAAGGTCTAAATAAGCATCGGCATCTAATGCTGCCATACAGCCTGCGGCGGCTGATGTAATGGCTTGACGGTAAACTTGGTCGGCAACGTCACCGGCGGCAAATACACCTTCAATAGAAGTTGCGGTTGCATTGCCTTTAATGCCACTGTTTACCACAATGTAGCCATCTTTAAGTTCAAGTTGACCTTGGAAAATTTCAGTATTTGGTTTGTGGCCAATTGCAATAAATAAACCTTGGGCATCAATTTGTTGAGTTGAATCATCTTGGGTTGATTTTAAGCGAACGCCTGTAACACCAGTAGTGTCACCCAAAACTTCATCGACCTGATGATTCCAAACAATTGAAATTTTGCCTTCTTTTTCTTTGGCAAATAAATGGTCTTGCAAGATTTTTTCAGAACGTAGGCTGTCGCGGCGATGTACTAAAGTTACATGTGCAGCAATGTTTGAAAGATATAGTGCTTCTTCAACTGCGGTGTTACCACCACCGACAACGACTACATTTTGGTTCTTATAGAAGAAGCCATCACAGGTTGCGCAGGCACTTACGCCTTGACCCATAAATTTTTGTTCAGACTCAAGCCCTAAATATTGTGCTGTTGCACCTGTTGCAATAATCAGCGCATCACAGCTATATTCGCCCATGTCGCCTTTTAGCACAAATGGACGCGTGTTTAAATCAACGGCATTAATATAGTCATAAACCAATTCTGTGCCAAAACGTTCTGCATGGGCTTGCATTTGCTCCATAAGTGCAGGGCCAGTTAAACCTTCCGCACCGCCTGGCCAGTTGTCGACTTCTGTGGTGGTGGTGAGCTGGCCACCTAATTGTAAGCCTGCAATTAAGGTTGGCTTTAAATTGGCACGTGCTGCGTAAACTGCTGCACTATAACCCGCAGGGCCAGAACCTAAAATAATTAAACGTGAATGACGCGCAGTCATACAGATTTCCTTTTATAATCGAAATTGAGAAAAATTATACGTGAAATAGGGAGAGTTTTGGATAGATTCGATGTCGGTATTATTGATCATCTAAATCGAATTCAACTATATAAAACACTAACAAACATTCAGCATTCTACTGCATCTTTTTTTATAGAACAGGTGCATAATATAAAGATTTATTGATTGAAAGAAGTAAATGTGCTTATTTCAATATTTTCCATTGGTTAAATTAAGACAGGACAGTATATGACTGCGGTGTCGAGTGTATATGCACAGCGCTTACTCATCACATTATTTTTGGTGTCGTTCGGAATTTATCTGTTTTTAGCGACAGTGACGTATACACCATTTGATCCGGGTTGGATGCATATTTCAAGTGATACCCAACAAGTCTCGAATGCCAGTGGTGTTGCCGGTGCATGGATTGCCGATCTATTATTTGGCTTTTTAGGCTGGGCAAGTTTGTTATTGCCGCTGTTCTTTTTTATTGAAGCGATTCAAGTATGGTGGCCACGTAGTTTTTTAAGTCGTCCGTTTCGTTATGCCGCACAATTTTTTATTGTTTTGGCGACTGCAAGCATTCTGTATTTATTTTGGAACGTCCCTAGTGATGCGTTAGAGAATGCTTCAGGGGGGATTATTGGCTATGAACTTGGCGGTAGTCTTGCCGCTTTAGCCACAATCTATGGTGCAAGTGCATTTTTATTGTTGCTACTTGTGACGTTGGTTACCCTTGCATTTGGGATCCAATGGAATAAAACATGGGCAACCTTAAAAGTTACGCCTAAATATTTACAAGATTTATTTTATAAAAATGTGCCTGAAAGCGAGGCAGATTACGATTTAACCACAAAATCATCAACACCACAGGTGGTCGTTGAACAGGTTGCAACTGCGCCAACACAAACAGAGCCGACAACTGAAACGCAGAAAACCAATACCAAAGCACCACAAAATTCGGCAGCCGCAGAACATTTATTTGATCGCTTGGTCAATGAATCATCCGGTCAAGCTCAAGCTGTTACGCCATTAAGAGCAATTGATGATGCTGAATTTGAAAAGACCTTAGAAAAAGCCCATCGTTTAACGCAAACACCGCCACAAACACAAAATATTGCGACAGGTGAGGTGTGGCGTGCGCTTGACCATCAAAAGGTTGAATTACAAGAACAAGAAATTGATGCTTTATTAAAAGCTGCGCAAGATCAGCAATTAGAATCTAATACACCACATCATGTGAAAACGGTACAAGACTTATCTCACGCTGAAGCAAATGGCACATATAAGTCCGATTTAGATTGGGATGATGATCAAGTTTTTGACGACTTATTGGCTGCTGTTCCGAATACGAAAATTGCAACCGATGTGCATCAGCCTTTTGTTACCGAAGCTGAAGAAATTAGCAAAGCATCTCGCACAACGACTGTACATGACGAGCCAATTGCTGATATTGAAAAGTTATTGGCGATGGACCGAAATACGCCTGAACCATCGCAGGGATTAGAGATTGAACTTGAGCCTGAGCAGAATCAAGCTACAGCACCACGTGTTGCGAGCAGTTATGCGCAGTCGAGTTCTTTTGTGAATGCGCAAATTCAAACTAATATTGTAAAACCTGAATTATCTAAAGAACAATTTATTGAAGCTTGGCAGGAAACTGCAGGTAAGCCAGAGCCAGAAGATGAATTTGATTTTGATGCACCTTTAACCGATGCCTCAGGTCGACCAATGTCACGCGCGATGCAAATTGCAAATAAGCGCCGTGATTTACCGACTCTACCTTCAACCGATTTGCTCGATAACGTTGATCCAAATAAAAAGGTTAACTTTACCGCAGAACAATTGTCCCGCCTGTCAGAATTACTTGAAATTAAACTACAAGAATTTAATGTGAAAGCCAAAGTTGTTGAGGCACAGCCGGGGCCTGTGGTAACGCGTTTTGAACTTGATTTGGCACCAGGGGTAAAAGCCTCAAAAGTCACCAATATTTCTCGTGATTTAGCCCGTTCAATGTCGATGGCATCGGTGCGTGTGGTTGAGGTTATTCCGGGTAAACCCTATATTGGTATTGAAGTCCCAAATAGTTCGCGTGAAATGGTGCGCTTAATTGAATTGTTAGATACACCAAGTTACCGTGACCCGAATAATTTAATTAGCATGGCGATGGGTAAAGACATTTCGGGGAATCCTGTATTAACTGATCTTGCCAAAGCACCGCATATGTTGGTGGCAGGAACCACAGGTTCGGGTAAGTCGGTTGCAGTAAACTCGATGATTCTGTCGATGTTACTTAAATATACCCCCGACCAATTACGTTTAATCTTAATTGATCCTAAACAGCTTGAATTGGCAAACTATAACGATATTCCTCATCTATTGACACCTGTCGTAACCGACATGAAAGATGCTGTGAGCGCATTAAATTGGTGTGTGAACGAAATGGAACGCCGTTATAAGCTGATGTCTTTTTTAAAAATTCGTAAACTGAGCGATTACAACCGTAAAGTTGAAGAAGCACAGGCCAATGGCGAGGACTTAATTGATCCAACATGGAAGCCAAGCGATTCTGCGGTGCAAGAACGTGCACCACGCTTGCAGCCATTACCATCGATTGTGATTGTGGCAGATGAATTTGCCGATATGATCATGCAAGTGGGCAAAAAAGCCGAAGAAATGATTACCCGTTTGGCACAAAAATCGCGTGCGGCGGGCATTCATTTGTTACTTGCTACCCAACGTCCATCGGTCGATGTCATCACAGGTTTAATTAAAGCCAATATTCCAACTCGTGTGGCATTACGCGTAAACAGTAAAATTGATTCGCGGACGATTTTAGATGCGGGCGGGGCAGAGGACTTACTGGGTCATGGTGATATGCTGTTTTTAGGCCCAGGTAAAATTGAACCTGAACGTGTGCATGGCGCATTTATTGGCGATGACGAAGTCAATCGTATTTGTGACGCATGGCGTGAACGTGGTGAACCCAATTATGTCGATGAAATTTTAACGCCGTATGATGAAGAACCGACATCGCGTGGTTTCGAAGAAGGCGATGCCGATCCAAGTCGCGATGCACTGTATGACCAATGTGTCTCTTTTGTGCTTGATACACGAAAAGTTTCAGTATCATCTTTACAACGTAAATTTAGTTTGGGCTATAACCGTGCTGCGCGAATTGTTGACCAAATGGAAGAAAATGGCATTGTGAGTAGTATGGGTGCAAATGGTAAACGTGATATTTTAGTTTAACTCATACTGATTTGAAAAAGCCTGATGAATGATCAGGCTTTTTCAAATTGACTTAAAGCTTAAAATGAATTTTTGTTATAAGAATAGCAGAGGGAAAAATGATTACTGCATTGTTAACATTGGTTTTTATCCATTTTTGTGCCTTGATTACCCCTGGGCCAGATTTTTTTCTGGTATCACAAACGGCAATTAGTCGTTCACGTCGTCAGGCTGTATTGGTTGTGATTGGTATTACCGTTGCTGTGATGACATGGGCAACGTTGGCATTGTTAGGTTTGAATATCATTTTTGAAAAAATGGTATGGCTTAAACAAGTGCTATTGGTTGTTGGTGGGCTTTATTTATGTTGGTTAGGTCTACAAATGTTACGTTCTGCTTTTGCTAAAAAAACCGAAGCAACTGAAGTGGTAGTGCTTGAACTACCACAAAGCGATATGAAATTTTTCTTAAAAGGCTTGTTAACGAACTTATCTAATCCGAAAGCTGTGATTTATTTTGGTAGCGTATTTTCATTATTTTTAGCGAATCCTGCTTTAGATCATTTACATTGGTTATTGTTTATTATCATATCCGTTGAAACCTTGTTGTGGTTTTTGTTTGTGGTTTTTATTTTTTCATTACCAAGTTTCAAAATGGCATATCAGAATGCAGCCAAATGGATTGATGGTATTTCAGGTGGGATTTTTACCACATTTGGCTTGTATTTAATTACTCATCGTTAAAAATAATCCAATTAAAATAGCCTGCAATTGCAGGCTATTTAAAAATTTGATGCATGTTCAAATATATTTAAGCCAACTTTTGTAGCACCGCTAAAAATTCAGTACTTTGTCGAGGATATTCAGCAATCACATCAGTGATCGTTTGACCTTCTACATTTTTTGCATTGATGTCACGTCCATCTGCTTTAAATTGTGTGAGTAGACGTTCAAAATCGAAAGCACGCATGTGTTTAAAGGCATTATAAAGAACGTGAAAATCGGTATTTACGCCTTGTGGTGGTAAATGATTCAAGTAGGCAAATACACGCTCATCTGACCATTCTTCATTGAAAGTTGCAGGTTGTGATACAGCCATTGCTTGATCCTCACGGGCGATAATAAAATGGGGGAAATCTTAGCGATTTCAATTTACGTAGCTAGATGCTTTGTCGTATGACGAAGTAAAGCTTTATTGCTAAATGAGCTGACTTTAAATATGGCGATGCATCTTGAAGTTGAGCAAAGCATTATGTCGATTTTCAGTCATTCAAAGCACAGCTTATGATCTTGCGGCTGGATAAAGCATTAAGTTTATTCCAGCCACTCGAAGCATAGCTTCTCATCTTGCGGCTGGGCAAAGCGTTGCTTTGCTGATCCAGCCTCATATTTTGCCTTGAATTATGTCTGTTGGCTAATCAGAATTGAAATTAATGCTCTTCAGGTAAATTGATATTCATTTCAAGCATTTCAATATTTGCTTCAGAACGAACTTGCATTTGAATATGCTTTTCATCAACACCACTCACGTAGCGCCCAACAACCTGCATAATTTCTGTTTTCATTTGATTAATTTTGTCTTGGCTTAAACGACGACCAAGTCCTTGTTCCGAGGCAACAATAACTTTTAAACGGTCTTTTGCAACCTGTGCGCTTGATGTTTTATCATCGCTACCAAAGAGTTTGCTCCAGAATCCTGCCATGATTATGCTCCAAATAAACGGGCTAGCCAGCCTTTTTGTTTGACCGTAATGTGACGATAAGGACGATCTTCACCTAAGAAACGCGCAACAAGGTCATCATATGCCTGACCTGCATTTGTTTCTGTATATAAAACAACAGGCTTACCTTCATTTGATGCTTGTAATACGCTTGGGCATTCAGGAATAACGCCGAGTGTTGGAATCCTTAAAATATCTTTCGAGATATCATCAATCGTCAACATTTCTTGTTTATCGGCACGTTCAGGGTTGAAACGAGTAATACACAAATGTTTGCGAATGCGACCTTCATTTTGTTCTACTTTTTTGGTTTTGCTATCAAGCATACCAATAATACGGTCTGAGTCACGTACAGATGAAATTTCAGGGTTAGTCACAATAATGGCTTCATCAGCATGGTACATGGCTAAAATTGCACCACGCTCAATCCCTGCAGGTGAGTCACAAACAATATAATCAAACTCTTGTGCAAGTTCATTCATAACCCGTTCTACACCTTCATCGCTTAACGCATCTTTGTCGCGTGTTTGCGAAGCAGGTAGAATGTATAAGTTTTCAATATCTTTATCGCGAATTAATGCTTGTTGCAAACGTGCTTCGTTATTAATCACATTCACAAAATCATAAACTACGCGGCGTTCACAGCCCATGATTAAATCTAGGTTACGTAAACCCACATCAAAATCAATGACCACAGTTTTGTGGCCACGTAAGGCTAAGCCTGTAGCAAACGATGCACTTGTTGTAGTTTTACCTACACCACCTTTGCCTGAAGTTACGACAACAATTTTGGCCACCGAATCCGCTCCTATTTGGTCATCTGTTTTTCAAAATATTTAACGACATTTAAAATTTAGAGTGTTGTGTGCGCTTAAATTTCTAATGTTTCAAATTTGAGTTCATGCTGTTCATTTAAGTAAATTTGCACGGGTTTTTTTAGTACATGTGTTGGAATATCATCTGCCACACAATATGTACCTGCAATAGAAACAAGCTCTGCATTTAACACTTGGCAAAAAATACGTGCAGAAGTGTCACCGCTTGCGCCTGCAATCATTCGTCCACTACTTGCACCATAAACGTGAATATTCCCTGATGCAATAATTTCTGCGCCGCTATTCATGCTTGCATTTAAAATTACATCGCCATTATCTTGTACTAGGCACTGACCCGTACGCAACATCTCATTATGATAGGAGGTTGCATGGCTTACAGCGTTTGATTTTTGTTTATGGTCGCTTGTATTTTGAGCATCATCTTCAACTTTTTCAACTCTTTGTTCAGTTGTTGGCTTAATTCGTTGTAAAGGACGGTCGGCTGCTAAAACAGGAAATTGAATCGCACGGGCTTTATCGCCTAAAAGCCCATCAACAACTGCCATGGGCTGTAAATCTAAGCTGACCAAAAGTTGAATCAGTGCAATCAGTTCTTGTTCTACGCTACTGTCTAAAATCACCAATGCACCATGAAAAGCGGTGTCATCTAACATTTGGGTGAGCTGTTGGCGAATAGCATCATGATCATTTGTGTCGAAGGTTAAACGGGAAAAATTAACCATTCTGCCTGTAATGCGTATATCAGCCATAATGCTTCCTTAAAAGGCGCTTGCCCTGTGACTTCAGCTGAAGTCAACGATTATCGAATAAAGTGTAAATGTCATGACACGAATAGCTCGAACATGGCATTAAGCGTAAAATAGAATGTGGCTTAGGGTGGCACAATTTTGCAGAAAAATTCAAGCCAATTTAACGCTTATCTTCTCGAGACTTCGCTAAAATTTGTTGCCACTGTTTCACTTTCACTTGTTTGCGGATCGATTCTAAACTTTCATAAACTGTAGATTCAATAAAAGATTCAAGAGATGGTTGCGCAATGTCCACTTGGCTTAGCTTTAAAGCAATTTGTTGATAAATTACATTCGGTTGTCCTGAATTTTCAGTAGTAAAAGGTTCAAGTAGACCCTGACTAATATTTTCACCAAGCCGCTTACCAATGTTTTTGAGTTGATTTTCAATATGACTACCTACAATTGGAAAGGGGCGTAGCAATTGATGAATTTCTGGTGTATCTGTAACGGCTTGTTGTACCACACGCCCAACATGTTGAACTAAATATTGTTGTTGCTGCTGTAATGCAGTAGCTAAGTTTTCTTGCAAGAGTTCGGCTAATGCTTTGGCAAAAGCATCGCGATGATGATCGACCAAATCATGAATAATTTTTTTGTGGCTCGAACTGGTGTTCAGTTCGTGTCGAATGCCATCAATCACGGTAATGACCACACGATCCGATAATTCTTCCATTAAGACTTGATAATAAAAATAACCTCGTTTTTGCCAAGCGTCCGGAATGACTTGATAACCAATTTCATGTAAACGATAAGCAATAATTCCTGCACGAAATAAACGTAAAAAACGCAACATCGGAATGATGGCTAAAATTTCATACCAATGCACAAAAGGAAAGAAAAACCAACGCTGATGATGGCGCTGTATAATGGCAATCGCCCAGCGAATTAAAAGCTCGGCAATAAGAAAACTGATGAACCAACCTTCAGTTTTATTCACCCATGGGTGTAAATGTTGCTTATAAAATTCAAGCAAGGTAACGATATGCAGGTGTTCAGTCAGCCATGTGGCAAAGTTGCTCATTAACAGGGCATTTGCCCCTAAGCAAAATAAATTAACGACAATTAAAATCATCATTAAAATGTCATACAGCAAATACAGTTTCCAACGCAGCGAATTATGATGCACTTGATTAAACTTATTGGCACGTTTTTCGGCATTTCGACTCATGCAATAGACTCTTGGGTGATAGGCTGAGCAAGACGCGTTTTGATTTGGGTAATTAACTGATCTTTTTCATGCCAAATTTGGCTAAGCCATTGATGGAATTGCACCCGATATTCACGGTCAGTTTCATAGTCGCCTTGTAGTATCCATGTTGGCAATTCTATTTTTCTTAAATGGACTGCAACTCGTGGTACTTCGCCTAGCCAAAAATTGCCATATTTAGGAACACCATCAGGATAAACAATAGTCATATCTACCAATGCGTCAACTTGGTCACCCAAAATATTCAGTGCTAATGCTAATCCACCCGATTTGGGTTTGAGTAAATGCTGATAAGACGATTTTTGTTGTCGATGTTTTTCGGGGGTAAAGCGTGTGCCTTCAACGTAATTAAGCAAAGTAAAAGGCTGACTCAGCAATTGTTCACAGGCTTTACGTGCTTCGGCAATATCCCGATTTTTAAGTTCAGGACGCTTAGCAATTTGTGACTTACTGTGCCGCTTCATCATCGGGAAGCCCAAAATTTTAAAGGCTTGCCCAATAAATGGAATAAAGATAAGTTCCCATTTCGTGAAAAAGCGGGTCAGTGGCATACGACTAACCCCAAAATATTGATTGACGGTGGTATCGACCCAACTTTGATGATTACAGGTTAGAATATAACGGCCCTGTAAGTTTAAATTGAGCTGTTCATCAACCTGAATATCCCATTGGGTTTGTGGTAAAACATGGTCTATCAGCCAATTGTTGATGCTAAGCCAACGGTTAGTCAGTTCAATATTGGTTTGATCGACTTTGGCCGATTTCTTAAAGAGTTTGGTTAAACCCAAAGCGAGTACAGGTGGGCCAAACAATAAAGTACTGCCTGTAACCACTGAAGCAACGGTTAAGCCTGTGCTCACTTTTTTGAAGAGACCTTGTTTTTTATCTGTACTCATTGTGATTCCTCAAACCCGTCTTGCAGAGTAAAGATAACGATGTCAGCGACAAAAATCAAAAAAATTAACGATTAAAATTATCTAAAATGGCATAGATAAATCTGAGAGAAAAATTGAATTTATTATTGCTCAAATGTTAATAAGTCAGCTTTTTTTAACAAAAAACGTATGTTAAGCCAGTTTGATTTATTTCATAATCTAAACATACGATTAAAACATTATAAAGGAGGCATGCAATGCGTGCAGTCGTTATCTCTACACTTACCGCAACAGCTTTAGTTCTTTCAGGCTGTCAAAGCATGGATGGTGGTGCAACCACAGGCGTGCGTCAATACGATAAAGCTGCAATTGGTACTTTAATCGGTGCTGCTGCGGGTTATGGTCTTTCTCGTTCACATGCGAACTCATCTGCACAAAATAACCGTGCTGCTGCAATTGGTGCAATTGTGGGTGCTGCAAGTGGTTTATATCTAGATAACAAAGAGAAAAAATTACGCCAACAAATGGCGGGTACAGGCGTGGAAGTTAACCGTAATGCCGATGGTTCGGTAGGCTTAGTAATGCCGGGTAATATTACTTTTGATACGAACCAATCAAGTATTAAATCAAACTTCTATTCAACGTTAAACAAAGTTGCACAAACTTTAGCTGAAGATAACAAAAGTGCAATTTTAGTGACGGGTTATACCGACAACACGGGTAATGATTCAATCAATATTCCATTGTCACAAGCACGTGCGCAAGCGGTTGCGAACTATTTAAGTGGTCAGGGCGTATCGTCTAGCCGTATTAATGCACAAGGTAATGGTGCATCAAATCCAATTGCGTCTAACAGTACTGCATCTGGTCGTGAACAAAATCGCCGTGTCGAAATTAGCATTTATGAGCGTCAATCTTAATTGTTGCTTGAATGTTGATAAAACCACCTTCGGGTGGTTTTTTATTTTTAAACAATCAAATACAAGATTTGCACGACAAGTCATGGCGCGTGGAATCCTTATTTGTACTTTATTAAAGCAGATGGGGTTAGGAATCTAAAACCAAGGTGTCTATAATCAGGCTCCAATTACCATGAGGATCTGCCATGTCAGCAAGTCAACTCAATGACAAACAATATGAGGCCATGAAATATATTCAAGGACCTTTATTGGTACTTGCAGGCGCAGGTTCAGGTAAAACTTCGGTGATTACGCAAAAAATTGCCTATTTGGTACAGCAATGCGGTATTCCTGCACATCGTATTACTGCAATGACCTTTACCAATAAAGCGGCACGTGAAATGAAAGAGCGTGTTGGGAAGCTATTAAATAAAGAGCAATCTAAAGGTTTATCAGTTTCGACCTTCCATACCTTTGGTTTGAACTTGTTACGCTTAGAACTGAAACATTTACCGCTTAAAAATAACTTTTCAATTTTAGATGCCGACGATTGCAAACGAATTTTGATGGATTTAATGCATCAAGACAATTTGTCGGGTGCAGAAAGTAAAGAGTTAATTGCCAAAGCGATGAAGAAAATTTCAGATTGGAAGAACGATCTGATTATTCCAGAGCAAGCACATTCCACTTGTGAAACTGAAGAGGATGTACGTTTTGCCCATTTGTATCAACTATATGAACGTAATTTACGTGCCTATAACGCGGTCGATTTTGATGATTTAATTGTTTTGCCTACTCGGTTATTACAAGAAAATGCCGAAGTGCGCGACAAATGGCAAAATCGGGTGCGTTATTTATTGGTCGATGAATATCAAGACACCAATACTGCACAGTATATTTTAGTCAAATTATTGGTTGGCGTAATGGGCGGCTTTACTGCCGTGGGCGATGACGACCAATCGATTTATGCATGGCGTGGCGCAAAACCTGAAAATATGGGCCTGTTACAGCAAGATTTTCCAACGTTAAAAGTCATTAAGTTAGAACAAAATTATCGTTCCACCAGTCGTATTTTAAAAGCTGCCAACTGTGTTATTGCCAATAACCCACATATTTTTGATAAAAAATTGTGGAGTGATAAGGGGCATGGCGATGTTATTCGCGTCATTACTTGTCGTAATGATGATGATGAAGCCGAGCGCGTCGTCAAAGATTTAATGACCCATAAGCTGATGAATGGAAAAAGCTGGAAAGATTATGCAGTGCTGTATCGTGGTAATTTTCAGGCACGAGTGTTAGAAACACAGCTTCGCCAACTGCAAATTCCGTATAAGCTTTCGGGTGGTCAGTCCTTTTTCGCCCGCAGCGAAATTAAAGACATTATGAGCTATTTGCGCTTAATTATTAATCCTGAAGATGACAGCGCATTACTGCGGATTATTAATACCCCAAAACGCTCGATTGGCCCTGTTACACTAGAAAAACTTGGTTTATTTGCCCAAGAAAATCATTTGTCTTTGCTTGCGGCTGCAGGCGATCAACGCTTGTCGATGGTGGTGAGCAAAAAAATTAGCTCACAATTGAATGAATTTGCACAATTTATTGCAGATTATACCCGTAATATGTTGGAAGATGATGAGCCAGTGCCAATCATCCGTCAGATGATTACTGAAACAGGCTATATCGACTATATTCGTGAGCAAGCAGCGACGCCTGCCCAAGAAAAGTCGAAGCTTGATAACATTGAAACGCTGTATACCAGTATTCAGAGTTTGATTAATCGTGCTGAAAATGTTGATGAAAAAAATATTGAAAGCGTGATTCGTAAAATGGTTTTGCTTGACTTACTTGAGCAGCAGCAAGAAGAAGACGATGTCGATAAAGTCAATTTGCTGACCTTACATGCAGCCAAAGGCTTAGAGTTTCCATTTGTTTACATTATGGGGCTAGAAGAAGAATTGCTGCCGCATAAAAACTCGATTGCTAGCGATACCATTGAAGAAGAGCGCCGTTTAATGTACGTGGGAATCACTCGAGCGCGTCAAGGTTTGACTTTAACCCTTGCCGAGCAACGTAAAGCCGGTGGGCAAATGAAACAGATGACCCCAAGCCGCTTTTTAGATGAATTACCACAAGATGAACTGGATTGGCTAGGGCGTAAAAAGAAAGCCCAAGCCTCAGTTGATCCGAAAGAACAAGCCAAAGTCTATTTGGAAAATTTACGTGCCATGTTAAAGCACAAACATAAATAAATCTCCTGAAGGAAAACTTATGAAAGTTCAAGTGAAAGTTTTAGATGCACGTTTAGGTCAAGAATGGCCATTACCGACCTATGCAACCTCAGGTTCAGCAGGTTTAGACCTACGGGCGTGTTTAGATGAAGCTATTCAAATTGAGCCGGGTCAAACTGTATTGGTAAAAACAGGCTTAGCGATTTACATTGAAGATGTTAATTTTGCAGGACTTATTTTGCCTCGTTCAGGTTTAGGTCATAAACACGGTATTGTTTTAGGTAACTTGGTTGGTTTAATCGATTCAGATTATCAAGGTGAATTGATGGTTTCGGTGTGGAACCGTAGCCAACAAGCATTTAGCCTAGAGCCGGGTGAGCGCTTGGCACAATATGTTTTAGTGCCTGTGGTACAAGCAGAATTTGAACAGGTGACTGAATTTGCGGCAACTGAACGTGGTGCAGGTGGGTTTGGTCATACAGGCAAGCAATAAAAATTGTAAATTAAGTGAAAAAGGCACAATTTGTGCCTTTTTTTGCATCTAAAAGGTCTGATTCTTACAAAATATAGCGCAGGTCGTATTTACAAAATTTGTGATTGTCCACACAATTTGTTCATGATAAGGCTGAAACAAGTACATGACTGGATTGGACAATACAAATTTTCCCGCACATATTTTTCGTGCTTATGACATTCGGGGCAACTTAAATGATTTTAGCCCAACTGTTGTAGCGGCAATTGCTACAGCTTTGTCACGTTTATATTTAAGTCATCATGTTAAGCAAGTGGTTTTAGGTTATGACGCGCGTTTAACTAGCCCAAGCTATGCTGTAATTTGTGCCACTATATTAGCGCAGCAAGGAATTGAGGTGGTTGAGTTGGGCTGTTGTTCAACCCCAATGATGTATTTTTGTGCCGCGCAAACCGCAGGAAATGGGATTATGATCACAGCAAGTCATAATCCTAAAACTGACAATGGTGTGAAATGGCTCTGCCAAGGTATGCCACCTTCTCCTGAGCAAATACAGGCAGTTGCACGTGACGCGAAACAGGTACCGTCATTCAATACCGATTTAGCACGACCACAAATAACGGATCATGTTCAAACTCATTTCAGTCAGCACTATTTAAATTATTTACAGCAAGATATTCAAATTAAACGACCTTTGCATATTGTAGTCGATGGTTTACATGGTTCGGCAGGGCAATATGCCATTGAAATTCTTACCCGTTTGGGCTGCAAAATGACTGCACTGCGCTGTGAAGCTAATGGAAATTTTCCTGAACATGCACCAGATCCATCGCAAGATATGCATCTAAACACGTTACAGCAACAGGTACTTTCCACGCAGGCCGATCTCGGTTTTGCTTTAGATGGTGATGGAGACCGTGTGGTGATGGTAGATGAAACAGGACAAATCATTCGTGCCGATCGTTTATTGTGTTTGTTCGCTCAAATGTGTTTGCAGCAACAGCCTGAGCATGAAATTGTCTTTGATGTGAAATGTTCAAGTCAGGTGCGTGAGTGGGTGGAACAGCATCATGGTATTGCCACCATGATTCGTACAGGCAGCACTTTTTTGCGTCAATACATTGCTCAATCAAAAAAAGCAATTTTTGGCGGTGAATATGCTGGGCATTATGTGTTTAATGACGGGCGTGGGCGTGGCTATGATGATGGCCTATATGCAGCGTTACGCGTGATTGAATTTGTTTCTGAACAATCGCAGTCTTTTTCGGCATTTATGCAGCAAATTCCGCAGCGCTATTCAACACAAGACTGTTATATTTCGACCCATCACTATCCATCACGTGCCTTATTAAGCTTGATTGAGCAAAATTGCCAACATTTGCAAGCGAGCTTAAGCAAAATTGATGGGATTCGACTTGATTTTAAAGATGGCTTTGGCATTATTCGCGCATCGAATACGGGTGAATATCTAACGGTTCGTTTTGATGCCGATACGCCCGCACGTTTAGCGCAAATTCGCCAAGACTTTGCACAAATTTTTACTTTACAATATCCAGAGATTGCCACAGAAATTCGTCAGGCACACTAAGGAGAGGCACATGCCATTTCAACACCAAGGTTTAGATAAAGCACAAGTTCTCACAGAAGCGTTGCCCTATATTCAACGCTTTTCGGGTAAAACATTGGTGGTTAAATATGGTGGAAATGCCATGACTGATCCTGAGCTTGAAAGCTCATTTGCACGCGATATTGTTTTGCTTAAAACAGTGGGCTTAAACCCGATTGTAGTGCATGGCGGGGGGCCACAGGTCGACTCATTACTTAAACGCCTTGGTCAAGAATCTGACCGTATTGATGGCATGCGTGTGACTGACCAAGCAACCATGGAAGTGGTTGAAATGGTGCTAGGTGGTAGCGTGAATAAATCGATTGTCAATCTGATTAACCAACATGGTGGTCGTGCTATTGGTTTAACTGGTAAAGATGGTAATTTATTGCGTGCGCGTAAATTGTTGATGGAAAAGCAAAGTGAAACGGGTGAAGTCCAGCACATTGATTTAGGCATGGTGGGCGAAGTGGTTGGGGTAAAAACCGACGTACTTGAAATGTTTACCCAAGGCGACTTTATTCCTGTCATTGCACCTTTAGGTGTAGATGAAGAGGGCAATACTTATAATATTAATGCTGATTTAGTGGCAGGCAAAGTCGCTGAAGCTTTAGGTGCAGAAAAACTGATTTTACTGACCAATATTTCAGGTGTATTGGATGAAAACAAACAGCTTTTAACGGGTTTAAGCACCCAAGAAGTTGATCGTTTGATTGAAACAGGCGTGATTTATGGTGGAATGATTCCAAAAGTCAGTTGCGCGTTAGATGCAGTCAAAGGTGGTGTGGTCAGCGCACATATTGTTGATGGTCGTGTGCCACATGCCACCTTACTTGAAATCTTTACCGACCACGGTGTCGGAACGCTCATTACCAACCGCAATAAGCACGCGCATTAAGAAAAAATCAACACGCTTGCTTCATGTAAGCGTGTTTTAAGTCTGATTGGTTGTGGTAAAGATATTTTTCTCTCTATTATCTTTTTTTCTGCTAAAGACAGTGGAAAAAGCCATTTGCCTCTGATTTAGAGATCGATTACATTCAATCTTCGTTTAAATCCTTCATCAAAAGAAGTATCACCAATGTGCCAATTGCTTGGAATGAACTGTGCAACACCCACCGATATTACCTTCTCTTTTCGAGGGTTCTCACAGCGTGCAGGTGTTACATCAGACCACTGTGATGGCTTTGGAATTGCTTTTTTTGAAGATAAATCATGTCGTTTATTTGTCGATAATCAATCGGCAATTGAGTCACCTTTGGCTGATTTTGTTCGTAATTATCCAATCAAATCACGTAATGTCATTGCCCATATTCGTAAAGCGACACAAGGTAAAATTACCTTAGAGAACTCACATCCTTTTGTGCGTGAATTGTGGGGTCGACATTGGGTATTTGCGCATAATGGCGATTTGCATGGTTTTACGCCTGAATTGACCGGACAATTTACCCCTGTGGGTAATACCGACAGTGAATATGCATTTTGTTATTTACTTGACCAATTGGTAAAGCATTTTGGTTATAAAGCACCGTCTATTTTAGAAATTGCTCAAGTGCTTGAAAAAATTGCGCCAAGCATTGCAGAGCATGGCACTTTTAATTTTTGTTTATCCAATGGTCAGGCTTTATTTAGTTATGCCACCACCAAATTGCATTGGCTAGTTCGTGGTTATCCATTTAAACCTGCACAATTAATAGACTTAGATGTTGAAGTGGATTTTAGTGTCGTCACAACACCACATGACCGAGTTGCAGTCATTACGACTGAGCCATTGACGCAAAATGAAGTGTGGACAGCCTTTAAGCCTGGGCAATTGATTGTATTTCAAGATGGTCAAGATGTTTATCAAGCTCAGACTGAAGTTGAGCGTTTAAAACGAGAAGCACTTGATCCTTCCTTACGCCGTGTTACCCAAGCTGATATTTATTAAATTATAAAATCAATAGGGCGCTATAGGCGCTCTTTTTTATTTAATATTTTAAACAAGTGGTCAAAAAAATTAAGGGTTGGTTAAAAAATACTTGACTCTTTTAGTTGTGTTAAAATAATTTATTATTATTTATTAGTGTCTTATGTATTTTTGATCTAATCCCGACTAGCCCGCTTGATTTTTTGTTGCTGATGACTCGTATATGATTTGCTTTAACTTATGGGGGAATGATTCAGCAATGAAATTGAATTGGCGTGCAGAATACAATACTGGAATTGATGTCATCGATGATCAACATAAACGGATTTTAGATTATATTAATGCGATTGAAGATGTACGTTTAACGCACGATAAAATTAAAATTAAAGAAGTTTTAGATAATATTATTGATTATACCCAGTCCCATTTTACCTTTGAAGAAAGTTTACAAGAAGAAGCTGGGTATAAATATCGTGTACCACACAAACGTGTACATGACTTGTTTATTAAGAAAATTGAAAGCTATCGTGACCAATTTTTAATGGGACACCATATTGAAGAAGAATTACATCAGGTCTTGACCAAATGGTTAATTAACCATATTCATCATGATGATGCAGATTATGTCGGCGCTGTAAAAGACAATATGCAAGGCATTATTCGAGAAAATGAAAAGAAAAAAGGCAAGAATTGGTTTGCACGTTTTTTCTCATAATAAAAGATAACAACAAGAAAAAAGAATAACGATATATTTGCGCTCAAAATCATTGCCTAGGCAATGATTCTTTTTTTTGACTAAACTTTGATTTTCACGAGTGACAAAGGCAAAATAGCGCATCATTCTTAAGCTTCGGATACAGGACAGACCTATGTCACGATGGTTGTCGCCGCTGATGGCGTTTTGTTTATCTTTTATGTTGGTGGTGACGCTTGCACCAAGCTTAAATATTCAGTTTGATCGCCAACTGAATTTTTGGGCATTATGGCTGTTGAGTTTACTCGTGCTTGCCTTGCCGCTTGGCTATTTAGAAATTGCTTTGGTACGCCGTGCGAAGACAACAGCATTAAATGCGATGATGAGCCTGACACGTGATGCCGATGCTTCACCACGTTGGCGTTTGGTCGGTTGGCTTGCTGTTGGCTTCATGCCATTTTTAGCAGGTGCAATTTTAGCGAATGCTGAGCATACAGTGAGCAGTAATGGTATAACTCTGGGTCTAGACGCGATTGCGGTTGCTATTTTTGCGGTGCTTAGCATTGTCGGCTCTTTTATTCCACGTATGTGGCTGACTGTGGTGTTGTTGCTTGGTGTTGTTGCCTCTTTAATCTTAAGTCACCTCTTTCCATTACAGCTACATGAATGGCATGTTACGCCGCTTTCATTTAATGAGTGGGGCAATGCAACGGTATTGGCACTTGTTGCAAGTGGTTTAGGTATTGGGGTTTATTCACAAAGTAGTTTGTCTGAACTAAAACAAGCAGAAGGTATTTCTGCAATTCAATTGCCAATTTGGATTGCACAATTATTGGCAGTTGTGGCATTTGGATTCTTTGCGGTACAAAGTCAGATTCCTGCACTTGGTGTTTTAGTCAGTGCAATTGCTGCTGCGGCATTATTATTACAGCTTGCGCGTGAACAGTTACAGCAGCGTCAAGTCGTAATCACAGTACAATGGCTTATTTTGTTACTGCCTTTGCTCATTTGGGCAACACCTGCAATGCTGAATTTGTTTAATCTTATGCTCATGTTATGGGGTTTAAGTATTTGCTTGATTTATGCGGTGTTTGTTGGTTGGATCATGAAAATTAGTCATTTGCGTAAAGCATTGAGCTTCTCGAATGAAGCAATTTACAATATATGGCGTATAGCGATTCGGATTGTATTGCCTATCGCTATTCTTACTGCAATGGTTGCCATTGTGATGGGGCAGCTTTAATGCAGCAATATGTATGGGTCGCCTATGCAACGCAACAGCAGCAATTTCATTTAAAAGTTGCATTTCAAACGGGGATGACTGCCGCAGATGCAATTGCCCAAAGTGGTTTAAGCCAACAAACCCAATTGCCTGAACCTTTGAGTTTGGGCATTTGGGGGGTGAAAATTGAAAGTGCTGAACAGGTATTAAACGTCGGCGATCGGGTGGAGATTTATTTACCTCTTATCATTAATCCAAAGGATATTCGGCGTAATCGCGCAGAAAAAAATCCAGTCGGACGTTATCAAAGCAGTCATCGCTTAAAACGATCAATCTGATAAAAATAATCCCAATCATTTGATTGGGATTATCATTGTTGTCTGTTTTAAGATGCGCTTATAATGACGGTGCAGTCAAAATGGCATCTTTTGAAGGTGGTAAACCTGGTTGAGCATTTGGAATGCTATCTAAGCCTTCAATTTTGGTCACAACACCTGTACTATCGAAATAGATTCTTAAATGCTGTCCGTGTGCCGCAGGAATTTTTGCCTTTTTGGCATAAGTTCCTGGAATGTAGTTGTAGATATAATCCCAACGTTCAGGATTCACAGGATCTGCAATGGTTGGGCTGCCAAGTAAAAAACGCACTTGTTGGTAATTCATACCAGTTTGTACTTGTGAAGCTTGTGCTTTGGTTAAAGGCGTCCCTTGAGGGATATCGATTTTATATACACAACCTGCGAGCAAGGTACTGACGAGTAAGCTCGTCAACATTATTTTTTGCATTTTGCTACACTATCCAAATCAATTATGATGCATTTAATCTAGGCATAGATCATACTGCATCTAAACTCTGTTGCATATTCCAATTTAAAAATTGTTGAGAGACTTTTTAATGCCAATTTCAAACCAAGATTTACGTAAAGCTGGACTTAAAGTAACCCTTCCAAGAATTAAAATATTGGAACTACTTGAAAACTCAAAACAGCATCACTTGAGTGCTGAAGATATTTATAAAACATTACTCGATCAAGGTGAAGATGTCGGTTTAGCGACTGTATACCGTGTATTAACACAATTTGAAGCAGCAGGCATTATTCAACGTCATCATTTTGAAAACAACCATTCAGTTTTTGAGATCATGCAAGAAGATCATCATGATCATCTTGTTTGTCAAAACTGTAACAAAGTGATTGAATTTACAAATGATATTATTGAGCAAGAGCAACATCAAGTGGCTGAAAAATTTGGTTTTGCTTTAACTGGGCATGCTTTAAATTTATATGGCTATTGTGCTGAACAAGAATGTCAGGATGCATTTCGTAAGAAATAAGTCTACATAAAATAACAATAAAAAGGCGTTTTTTAAAACGCCTTTTTATTTATTCAAAAGTTCAATCTCTTTCAATGGATCTGCGCTTATTATTCGCTATCAATGGTCATGTGTGGGCGTACCTCATTGGATTCTTCACCACCTCCAGATAACTTGATTTTAAGACGCAAGTCATTTGGTGAATCTGCATGGCGTAAAGCGTCTTTATAACTAATTTGTCCAGATTGATGTAAATCAAATAACGCTTGGTCAAAGGTTTGCATGCCCAATTCGCGCGAGCGTGTCATTAGGGCTTTAAGTTCGGTAATTTCACCTTTGCGAATCAAGTCTGATGCGAGTGGGCTATTAATTAAAATTTCAATCGCTGCGCGGCGAGATTTACCGTCAGGCGTTGGAACAAGTTGCTGTGCCACAATACCACGTAAATTTAGGGATAAATCCATGTGGATTTGATCATGGCGTTCATTTTCAAAAAAGTGGACAATTCGTTCAACCGCTTGGTTGGCATTGTTGGCATGCAATGTTGCTAAAACCAAATGTCCTGTTTCGGCAAAGGCAATTGCATAGTCCATCACTTCTTTGGTGCGAATTTCACCAATTAAGATGACATCGGGTGCTTGGCGTAAGGTGTTTTTGAGTGCAACCTCAAAGGAATCGGTATCAATTCCGACCTCACGTTGGGTAATAATACACCCTGCATGTTGATGAATAAACTCAATGGGGTCTTCAATGGTAATAATATGACCACGAGAAGTATGGTTACGATGGCTAAGTAATGCGGCTAAAGAGGTCGATTTACCTGTTCCTGTTGCACCGACAAAAATGAGAATTCCACGTTTAGACATCACCAAATCTTTGAGTACTTGGGGAAGTCTTAGCTCATCTGCTGTGGGAATTTTATGTTCAATACGACGCAGTACCATACCTGGTAAGTCGCGTTGATAAAATGCACTTACACGAAAACGTTTGTCTTGTTCACGGTTGGTAATCGCAAAGTTACATTCACGTGTTTGTTGGAATTCTTCACGCTGTTTATCATTCATAATTGAATGAATCAGGTGTTGAATAATTTCACCTGTCAATTTACTACTTGAAACAGGAAGAAGCTCTCCATTCATTTTCATTGAAGGCTCAACGCCCGCAGTAATAAACAAATCTGAGGCTTTTTTCTCACTCATTAAATTGAGTAAATCATTAAAATCCATTGCCATTTTGACTTGCCTCTAATTAGAACGCTTCAGGGGTTTTTGCTGCAGTACGTGCAACTTCTGCTGAAATCGTGCCTTTAGAAACTAAATTTTTCAGGCTTTGGTCGAGTGTAATCATGCCTTGAGCTGCACCTGTTTGAATCGCTGAATACATTTGAGCAATTTTGTTTTCACGAATCAGGTTACGAATAGCGGGCACACCGAGCATGATTTCATGGGCTGCAACACGGCCACCACCATTTTTCTTGAGCAGGGTTTGTGAAATAACCGCCTGTAATGATTCTGATAACATGGCACGTACCATGTCTTTTTCTTCGGCAGGGAATACATCCACCACACGGTCAATGGTTTTTGCGGCAGATGTGGTATGTAGTGTACCAAAAACTAAGTGACCCGTTTCAGCCGCAGTCAGTGCTAAGCGAATGGTTTCTAAGTCACGCATCTCACCCACCAAAATAATATCGGGGTCTTCACGCAAAGCAGAGCGGAGTGCTTCATTAAAGCCATGAGTGTCACGATGCACTTCACGCTGATTAATCAAGCATTTTTTAGATTGATGCACAAATTCAATTGGGTCTTCAACGGTTAAGATATGGTCATAACGATTATCGTTGATATAGTCGAGCATCGCAGCAAGGGTAGTGGATTTACCCGAACCTGTTGGGCCAGTCACTAAAACGATACCGCGTGGGAAATCACAAATCTGTTTAAAAATATTGCCGAGACCCAAATCTTCCATGCTTAAAATTTTTGAAGGAATGGTACGAAAAACAGCACCTGCACCACGATTTTGATTAAATGCATTGACACGAAACCGCGCTAAATTAGGGACTTCAAATGAAAAATCGGTTTCTAATTTTTCTTCATAATCACGACGTTGTTTATCATTCATAATTTCATAAATGAGTCGGTGGACTTCTTTATGTTCAAGCGCAGGTAAATTAATTCTGCGGACTTCACCATCAATACGAATCATTGGTGGCAGACCTGCGGATAAATGTAAGTCTGATGCCCCATTTTTAGCCGAAAAGGCCAATAGTTCTGTAATATCCATTGTTTCCCCAAGTACATGCATTCATGTCGTTATTTTTGTAAAATAATAACCGATTTTACGAACATCAAACCAAAACTTCACTGTGAAAAGTGAAAAAATTGTGAAGAGTGATTGATTTTATGAATTCGTTTCAACAGGCATATCAAACTGTATTACAACAAATTCAAAATGCGTGTGAAAAAGGGCAGCGTAATTTGAATGATGTCCAGTTGTTGGCAGTGTCGAAAACCCATCCAAGTACCGCATTACGCGAAATGTATACTTTGGGGCAACATGCTTTTGGTGAAAATTATTTACAAGAAGCATTGGATAAAATTGAAAGCTTACAAGACCTTGAAATTGAGTGGCATTTTATTGGGCATGTACAGCGCAATAAAACCAAGCATTTGGCGGAAAAGTTTGCATGGGTGCATGGGGTAGATCGGTTTATTATTGCGGAGCGCTTATCTGCACAGCGTTTAAGTACACACGCGCCGTTAAATATTTGCTTGCAAGTGAATATTGATGGGCAAGAGAGCAAAGATGGTTGTCAGCCTGCTGAGGTGGCTGAATTGGTTGCGAAAATCAGTCAACTGCCAAATTTACGTTTACGTGGGCTAATGGTGATTCCTGCACCTAATCATACTCAAGCGTTTAGTGATGCAAAAACGTTATTTGAGCAAGTTAAAGCACAACATGCGCATCCTGATGATTGGGATACGCTAAGTATGGGTATGTCGAGCGATTTAGATGCTGCGATTGCTGCGGGTTCAACCATGGTTCGGATTGGTACGGCCTTGTTTGGAGCACGAGATTATTCGCAAACTTAATGTGCAACTATCCAACCACTTCAATTCTACTTGAACCTGAGCCAAGTGGTTGCACTTGAATTTGCACAGGAATACGTTCGTGCATTTCTTGAATGTGTGAAATTAACACAACTTTGCGTCCTTGGCTTTGTAGTTGATCAAGCGCATTCATGACCATATGTAAAGATGATGCATCGAGCGTTCCAAAACCTTCATCAATAAATAAAGACTCAATTTTCATTGAACCCGATGCCATATTTGCAATTGCCAATGAAATAGCAAGCGCGGTCAGAAATGACTCTCCGCCTGAAAGTGATGCAACCGAACGGATTTCACCATCCATATCGTGGTCAATAATCGCAAGGCTTAAGGAATTGTCTAAACGCTTGAGTGTGTAACGCTGTGACAACAAAGCCAATTGTTGGTTGGCATATTCGAGCAAAATATCCAAATTATATTGTTGGGCGTAATCACGGAATTTTTTACCTTCCTTATCACCTAATAATCCTGAAATCTTACTCCAGCGATGTTCCTGCACCTGAATGGTTTGAATCTGCTCGGAAAACTGTTGTTGCTTGGCTAAATTTTGCTGATGTAATTCGAGTTTAAGCTTGTAGTGATCACGTTGTTCGCTACAGTGTTGCCAAGCGGTTTGGGTCGTTTGGATGTGTTGTTGTAGCGCCGAAAAATCGATTTCAGGTTGCGTGTGTAAATGTTCGTTATGCTGTGCTTGTAAGGTATTGAGCGAAGCGATTATATCGTTGAGTGTGCGCTCAACTTGCTGTAATTGTTGGCGAATTTGTTGCTGTTGTTGGGTCGAAACAGCCAATAAGGTTAGAAATTCAGAGGGTGAAATTTGAGAATGCTGTACCGACCATGCATCAATTTCTGTTTGGATTTGGTGTAGTGTGGCTTGCGTGTCTTGCAGCTTGGTCTTAACTTGTTCTAAGTCATTGCGTTGCTGTTCAAAATGTTGCCGAGCTTGTTCAAAGGTAGTTTTAATTTGTTGATATTGTTGCTGTAAGTATTGATGTTGCTGTTCATGTGCAATCAGCCATTCGTTGGCTTTTTGCCCAATTAATCCTGTCATGTGTTGAATGAGTTGTGCTGCATGCTCACTATTTTGTTTGCCTGTTTGTTCAACTTCAGTTAGGTGGTGGTTTAACTCGGTGAGTTGTTGCTTAATATGTTGCAGCGTTGCTTGAATTAGTTGTTGCTGTTGTTGATTTTGTTCAATTTGTTTTGACGTTAATTCATCGTGTTGCAAGAGTTGCATACGTGTTTGTAAACAAACCAGTAACTGCTGTGCAGTTTTTAAACGTGTGTTATTCCAGTGTTGCTGTTCATCGGTATTTAAACACATTAGAATTGGTTCAAGTTGCTGTTTTCGCTGTTGTAAACTGTGTAATTGCTGCGTGATGTCTTGGATGTTTTTTTGCAGTTTGAGTTGCTGCATTTGTGCGTGTTGTAGCAGTTTTAAATGATCTTCAGTTTGTTGTTTAAGCTGAATATTTTGCTCAGTCTGTTGTTGTAATTGTATGTTGAACTGATTGATGTTTTGATTAAAATCTAAGGTTAAATCAACAGCATGCAAGGCATCTGTTAATTGAGTTTGTTGGTGCTGATATTTCTCCTGTTGTTGTGTGAGTGTTGTTGTTAACTGGGCCAATTTTGCTTGTAATTGGGTCAATTGTTGCTGCAAATTTTGCCATGTTTCAAATTGCTGTTGTTCTGCTTGAATGGCTTGATTTTCTTGCTGTTGTTGTAGTATATGCAAGCTTTCAGACAGCGCATTTGTATCATCACGATAAGGATGTGAAGTGCTGCCACACACCAAACAAGGTTGATTTTCCTGTAAATTGTCTCGTAATTGCGTGATATTTTCACTGTGCAATAAACGTTGTTGCTGTAAAAATTGTTGTAATTGTGCGCTGGCTTGCTTGGCTTTTAAGTAGTCTTGTTCGCTATTTTTCGTTTGTGCCAATAAGATTGTTTCAGCTTCAAATGTCTGTTGTTGCTGAATTTGGATGTTTTCAATCTCTTGCGCTAAGCCGAGACAATCAAGCCACTGTTGTTGTAGTTTTTCAAACTGATACTGTCGATTCCGTTGTTGCTCATTTAAGCGTTGTTGCTGTTCAATTTTTGCATGTAATTGGGGTAAGTCACCAAACTGCTGTGTTAAATCGTCTAGTTGTGACTGGTCTTGGTGTAGCGTATGTTCAGCCTGCGCAATATCCCCAATACGATTTTCGATGTGCTGATAGCTTTCAATAAACTGTTGTAGTTGCTGTAAATGTAGGTGTAAAGCAGGGTCTAAACTTGAAAATGCATTGCTTTGTTCAAGTTGAAACTGGCTGTTTTTGTGTTGCTGGCTAAGTTGTTGGGCTTGATGTGCAAGTTGTTGTTGCTCAATTAAAATAGGTTGCAGCTGTTCTTCAAGCTGTTGAATTTTTTGCTTAGTTTGCTTGTATTGTGTGGCGATATAGTCACGATCTTGCACATATTTTGCCACTTGTTTAAGTTCAGTGTGATGTTGTTGTCTGAATGTTTGTAGTTGTTGCAATGCTTGCTCAGCTTGATTGTACTGCTGTGTTTCTTGGTCAAAATTTTGTTTTAACGCATCAAAAAGCGTTTGTTGTTGGTTTAACTTTGGTTCAAGTTGTTGCTGTATTTTGAGTAATTGTTGCTGTTGAAATACTTGCGGGCGAATTTCAGCAAAAATTTCTAACTGTGCTAATAATTGTTGATCTGTACCTAAATCATCATAAATCTTACGTTGTTCAAGCTGTTGTTGTTGTTTAAGTTGAATATCATGTTCAAGTTTTTGCTTACGTTCAAACCATTGGTGTGTTAGTTGCAGTTGTTGTTTTTTTTCTTCAAGTTGTTGATATTTATGTTGTTCTTGTGCAAAACTCTCACCTAATTGCTGTAATTCTTCATCAGACAATAACTCAATATGCCCTAAAACACTTTCAATTTGCTTGCGTTGTAAGGTCATTTCTTTGGTCTTTTCAAATGCTAATTGTCCAATTTTGGCAAAAATTGCCGAATTGGTAAGGTACTCTAATAGTTCACCTCGTTCATTGTCTCGTGCTTTTAAAAAAGCCGTGACTTCCGACTGTGCCAACAAAACTGCACGTGTAAATTGCTCAAAACTCAGTTGGGTGATGTGTTGAATATGCTGTTCAACGGCTTTAGGTTTATCGGCAATCACGACACCATCAGTTAAACATTTTAAACTACGTTGTATGCTTTGCAATTTACCATTGGCATTTTTATTGGCACGTTTTATTTCCCAACGTGCCACATAGCGTTTTTGATCTTGTGCGATAAAACACAGTTCAGCGAAACCATGCGCTGTACCACGACGCAATACGGTCAGTGGTGAGTTGGTTAGAAGTTCTGAGCCATCGACATCTGTAAGCTTACCATCACTTCCTTTTAGCCTTGGCATTTTATTAAATAGGGCAAGGCACATCGCATCTAAAATGGTCGATTTACCGGCACCTGTTTTGCCGACAATCGCCACCAAACCTGCATTTGCCAAAGGCTCAGCTTCAAAATCAATACAATGTTCACCTGCCAAAGATGCCAGATTTTTAAGTCGAATCGATAAAATTTTCATGGCAAACCTTTAGTGCGTGTGTTCATCTTCAAGTTGTTTTTGTGCTTCTGCGACTAAACTTAAAAAGTCTTGAGTGACTGTATCATCGTTGTTATAGCCTTTTTGTGTCCAAATTTGTTGAAATAATTTTTCAGGTGTGGGCGGTTCTAATGCCATATTTTCTGCATGATGAGCTGTATCTAACGATGCGAGATATTGCCGAGAAATACGCACTAAACGATAACGATTTGGTGGCAAAGCATCTTCAAATTGTTGTCTTAAATTAAGCTGAGGTGGGGTTAAGGTGTGATATTCAATATCGACATATTCACGCTGATCAATCGAATCAATTTCGCAATTTGGCAAATTTTTTAATTGCTGCATAACCTCATTTAATTCGCCTTTAATTTTATGTAGTTGGACTGTACGGGGAATTTCGAGCGCAGTAAATTCAAAGCTATTTTTTGTTGGATTGATTGTCACGTCAACCACTTGATGCTTATAGTTAATTTCGCTAAACGAAAGAGGAATAGGCGAGCCACTATAACGAATGTGTGGATGCTGTACTTTTTGTGGTTTATGCAAATGTCCAAGTGCAACATAATCAATTGCATCATCAAATAACGAGGTCGACAGTGCTTCTTCATTACCAATAATAATTGGGCGTTCAGAGTCTGATGTTTCACCACCTTGCATATGTGCATGTGAAATTAAAATTAGGGCTTGATCAGGCGTTTTACGGCGTTTGGCTTCGGCAATCAGTTGCTCATGTAAGTAGTGAATGGCACTTTGGCTGTTGCTTGTTTGTTCATTAAATCCAGTAATTTCTGCCGAACGTAAAAAAGGCAGTGCAATACACCATGCAATTACATTTTGGGCTGCATCGTAAATGGGTAAAATGAGCCGATCTAAATTAAGGCTTTTGTCTTGATTCCAACGCACTACACCAACTGCTTTGGCATTATATTTTTCTAATAAAGGCTCGACTTGTTCAATCCGATAGCCTGAATCATGATTGCCTGCAATCATTAAAGTTTGCATCTCTGGCGCTAATGCATGTGCATCGGCAAGAAATTGATAAAGTTGTTTTTGTGCCTGTGAACTTGGATTAATGACATCAAAAATATCGCCCGCAATGAGTAGAGCATGTGGTTGCTTTTGCTGAATTTTTGTCAATAGCCATGCTAAAAATTGTTCATGTTCATAATGGCGAGAATGGTTGTAAAAAAATTGTCCTAAATGCCAATCTGAAGTGTGAAGAAAATGAACGGTCATGAAGCATGCTATTCCTATTTTGAGTCTAGGATAAGGTAGCACAACTGGCGATGAGTTTTTATATCGATTGTCAAATACAGGTCAGTATTTGTCGTTTGAATGGGCAGCATCCCACATAAAAAAACAGCCATATCTATGCGATATGGCTGTTCAATTTTACCGAAAATTATGCTTTTTTCGGTGCAATATGTTCAGGTTGATGTTTTGGTGGAAGCGGTTTTTTTGCATGTTTTTTCACTTGATGTGGTTTTTTTACATCGTGTTTTACAGCATGTTTTTGTGGTGCAGGTTTATGTTGTTGAGCGACTTGGTGGTGTTCAGTAGGTTTTGGTGCAATGTGATGTTTTTCAGGAGCTGGTTGTTTTTCTGCTGTTGGTGCTGCCATTGCTGTTGCCGCAAAAGCAGTTGCAGATAAGCCAAGAATAAGGGTAGATAATAATTTTTTCATGTGATTTTACTCTTTTGGGTTGTAACTTTGATGTTGCTATCATGCGTCTAAGTTATGGATTTTTTATGAAGACTTTATTGTAACTGCTAGAGTGAAATCTATAGATAAGTAGCATTAAGCCAGTTTTAATAATCTGTGTTTTAATTTAAAAAGATTTTAACAAATAAGACTTTATATTTTTCTATGGGTTTTGATTATTTAGAATAAAAGCCAGTTTATGTAACAGTATTTTAAAATAGTAGCTCTATGTATTCTTTGAATATATCAATGCATGATGTTGTTTTAGCTTGTCTCAATCTTATAGTCAAAAAGAAAGACCAACGATTCGAGTGAGAAAATCGTTGGTCTAAGAACATCATACAACGGGTTGTTTTTATCGGATACCCGAGGAATTACGTCTATTGCTCTAACGTGAAGGTCACCGAAGTTTTTGTGGATGCCGAACAAAAGGCTTCGGTTGCTACTGACCTTATGCTTTTATAACGCTATATAGTTAGAAAAGGTTGACAATAAAATGAAAAAATTTTAATTAAATTTTAAATTTTAAGTAAAAACAAATGCTTGTTGGTTTTTTATAGAGTAATGTTGAATCTGAAAAATTGTATATTCCATTTGTGCTGATTCAAGGTAAGATAAAACATACTTTACTATTTAGAAAATGGGTTGGGCTATGACCTCATTACGTCCATATTTTGGCTGGTTTTTACTGATTAGTTTTATCACCAGTAGTTTAATTAGTTTAATGGGGTTAATTATTCCTCATGGAAGAGCTGGTTTTTTAACGGCATTTCCATATTTAATTGCCATGATTGCCGTATTGTTACATTTTCTTAAAAAGGAAAGACGAGCACCAACCTCTTCTGAAAAATACAAATTCACTTGGGGATTCTTGGCTATTTTTTGGAGTTATAGTTTTCTCGTTTTTTTTGTTGAATTGGTTTGGAACTCGAAAACTGATGAACAAGTATACGCGCATTTAATGGCCTATGTGCAGCACCCAAAATTTTTCTTTTCGACGTTAGGTTTGTTCTTGTTTTTTGGTATTCCTTTATATTTGGTGACCTTATGGTTTTATGGAAAACTTGCACGCCGTATGGTACATCGTATGCATGAAGAAAATGAAATTGAATAAATAATGCTGTAAAAATTTAGATTAAAAACTACAACACTTGAATGCTTATACGCACTTTTCAAGTGACTTTAAGCGTTGCGGTGTATATGCCAAAGGGTCAACAAAGGGTGTCTGCTTGAGTAGCAGTTGGCGTAATAATTGTGCTGATGCAGGGCCCATACATAATCCATTACGAAAATGTCCGATATTCATCCATAAATTATTTAGTTTTGGCACTTGACCAATGTAGGGTACGCCTGTTGGGGAACTTGGTCTGAGTCCTGCCCATTGTTTGAGTATTGGAAATTGATTAAGTTCTGGAATCATGTTGGTGGCGGCTGCAACGATATTGGTATGAATGTCTGTTTTTGTACTTTGATCAAAACCATAATCATTCATGCTTGAGCCACAAACGATATGTCCATCTTGGCGTGGAATGAGATACATCACTTCATTCATACACATGGTGGGCAACCAATTGGGTGGTGTTTTAAATAAAGCCATTTGTCCGTGAACAGGTCGAACAGGAAGCGAGAGTTTGAGCTGAGATTCCCAATGCTGACTCCATGCGCCTGATGCAATTACAAAGTGATCGGCTTGAATTTTATTCCCCGATTGGTCTAGAGCATATTGCACGTGTGGCTGTTGAATTTGTAATTTTACAATCGGGCGATGTTCAAAAAAACTGACGAGAGGATGTTGCTTAAGATAGCTGACGACAGACTGTAAAAGCCGTGGATTTCGAACATTGGCTAACTGTGGAAAATATAACGCTTGGGAAAATTGAGCAGAAACTTGAGGATTAATTGTTGAGATTTGATGTTGTGTGAGGTGTTGGCATATTTGCATGGGGTCTTGAAATTGTTCTGCATATTTTTTTCCAACTTCAAAATCAGTTTCATCAAAAATGAGCATACCTGTGTTGTGAATTTCAAAATCAATATGTGTGATGGGTTTGAGTTTTTTATTCCATTGTTGATACATGGATTTGCCATGTTGGGCGAGTTGATTTACAGCTTGTGGGTAACGCCATGGATACATGGGAGAAAGAATGCCACCACCTGCCCATGAGGCGGCTTGTCCTGCTTGCTGCTGATCATAAATACTGACCTGACAACCGTATTCAATCAGTTCTAGCGCACTCAGTAAACCACTGATTCCCGCACCGATGATGGCAATATGCATAACATCTAAACCCAATTTAGACTGTGTGATGGAATTTGGTGAGTGACTGAGGATGGCACATGGATGTCATCCTCAGGGAGCATTGTTACTTCATTTCTTTGAGTTTTTGTGCGGCTTGTTCGGCAAAGTAAGTCCAAATGCCATCTGCACCCGCACGGCGGCAGCACATTAGTGACTCTAAGATAACGCTTTCAGACAACCAACCATTTTGGATTGCACCTGCCAACATGGCATATTCACCACTCACCTGATAAATAAAGGTTGGAACGCCAAAAGTGTCTTTAACTTCACGTACCACATCTAAGTAGGGCATGCCTGGCTTCACAATCACCATGTCTGCACCTTCTTGTAAATCGAGTGCAATTTCATGTAGTGCTTCGGCACGGTTGCCCACATCCATTTGGTAGGTGTATTTATTGCCACCTTTTAAATTGCTTGCTGAGCCGACCGCATCACGAAATGGCCCATAAAAGCTCGAAGCATATTTGGCTGAATACGCCATAATGCTAGTATTAATATGTCCTTGCGCTTCAAGTGCTTGGCGAATAGCGCCAATCCGACCATCCATCATATCACTTGGTGCAATGACATCTGCACCTGCTTCGGCATGGCTTAAAGCTTGTTTGACTAAGCATTCAACTGTTTCATCATTTAAAACGTAGCCTGTATCATTAATTAATCCATCTTGACCATGCGTGGTGTATGGATCTAAAGCGCCATCGGTGATGAGCACCATATCTGGCAATTCTTTTTTAAGTAAACGACAGGTTTCTTGAACAATACCATCTTCACGCCAAGCTGCTTCTGCTGTCAGGCTTTTATCTTCTTGTGGGGTCACTGGAAAAAGTGCGAGTTTTGAAACCCCAAGTGCTAATAAGTTTTCCGCTTTTTTAAGCAGCAGATCTGCCGATAAACGTTGTACGTTTGGCATACTTGGAATGTCTTGTGCTTGATTTTGCCCTGGCAAGACAAACACAGGGTAAATGAGGTGATCTGCTGTTAGATGAGTTTCACTTACCATCGTGCGAAGTTGATCATTTCTACGGATACGGCGCATGCGAGTCGCAGGAAATGCCGGACGATTGAACGTATAAGTCATAACAATCTCGATGTTCAGTATTAAACTTGGGGGTATTGTAGACCTCTCACTGGTAATTTGCACAAAAAAATGTATTTGAATCGGAGCTTAAGGAATGAGCATGCAGAAATTTTCTGAATGGACAGGGCAGTTAGTGTTAGATGAGCCACATCATTTGCCCAAGGTGTTAGAACAATTATGTGCTGTTTTTAATCAATCGCCTTTTTTTGCACATAATGCAATGTCGATGCAGGTGGTGAATGGAAAAATTGAAGCAAAAATTGAGATGCAGCCATTTTTGGTCGGCAATGTTGCGTACCAAATTTTACACGGCGGGGTTGCGGCAACTTTGCTTGATAGTATTGGTGGGATTCATGCGATGGCTGAACTGTACCAACATGCATCATCAGAACAATATAAAGAAGTTATGCACAAAATTTCCCGTTTAGCGACCTTAGATTTACGGATTGATTATTTGATTGCAGGAAAAGGCACATTTTTTATTGCACAAGCTGAAACGTTAAGAATGGGCAAGAAAAGCTGCACCATGCGTATGAATTTATACAATGATCAGCAATTTTTAATCGCAACTGCGATAGCATCTTATGCCTATTAATTGTTAATCCAATAAAAAATAATTTGGCTGATATTTTACATTTTGATATTAGGAAATTGTTTTTTAATCTTTATTTTAAAAAAATGGCTGCTTTGCTCATAAAATGAGAAAAAAAACAATCTTGTATTTTTACGGCTAACATGTGATGTTTAGCGCATTATTCGCTTATCTTGTATCAGATAAAAAGCAAACGAGAAGCATTGCTGTGATGACACGGCCAAAATTTGCTTTTTTAAAGATCTAAAACATTTAGGAACATGTATGACTGATGTTCAAACTAGCCAAACATCGCCTCAAGAAGATCAAAATTTAAAACAAAAAAGAAAGAAATTATTTTCTTTCTTTTTTATTATTTTATTGATTGCCGCTATTTTATATGCCATTTGGTCGTTTTTCTTAGGTGGTAAAGAAGAAACCGACAATGCGTATGTGGGTGCAGATACCGCTCAAATCACCTCTATGGTGACAGGGCAAGTTGCCAAAGTGTCGGTGCAAGATACCCAACAAGTGCATAAAGGTGATATTCTGGTTGAGATTGATAATCGTGACGCCAAAATTGCCTTGGCACAAGCTGAAGCATCACTGGCTAAAGCAAAGCGTCAATATAAACAAACGTCTGCTAACAGTAGCTCATTAGACTCTCAAATTTTAGTCAGTTCCGATGCAATTAGTAGTGCGCAAGCACAAGTCGCCAAAGCACAGGCTGACTTTAATAAAGCCAATCAAGACTTACAACGCCGTAATACTTTAGCGGCTAGCGGTGCAATTTCAAAAGAGGAATTAAGCACAGCACAAGCGACAGCTCAAACTGCACGTGCCGCTTTGGATGTTGCCAAAGCAGGTTTAGCACAAGCGCAATCGAACCGAAAGGCAGCGCAAAGCAACTTAGCCGCGAATAATGCTTTAATTTTGGGTGCGAATGAAAATTCAACACCAGATGTTTTAGCAGCCGAAGCACAAGTACAGCAAGCTCAATTAGATCTAGAGCGTACGATTATTCGTGCACCTGTAGATGGTGTGATTGCGAGCCGGAATATTCAGATTGGACAGCGTATTGCACCAGGTTCAGTGGTTATGCGGATTGTGCCAATTTCTGAATTATATGTGGATGCTAACTTTAAAGAGAGTCAATTGGCTAAAGTAAAAGTTGGGCAAAAAGCCACATTAACCTCAGACCTTTATGGTAGCAAAGTGGTGTTTCATGGCACTGTGGTTGGTTTTTCGGGTGGTACAGGTGCTGCATTTGCTTTAATTCCTGCTCAAAATGCCACAGGTAACTGGATTAAAGTCGTACAGCGGTTACCTGTGCGTATTGCGCTTGATCCAAAAGAACTTGCGCAACATCCTTTACGTGTTGGGCTGTCTATGAATGCTGAAGTTGAACTAAATTCGAAGAATTAATATGACCAATAAAGGCACTCCTTTTGCTGAGCTTTCGGGTGGTCGCTTACTGCTAGCGGCCTTCGTTATTGCCCTGTCTAACTTTATGGTGGTACTTGATACTACTATTGCCAACGTTTCTGTAACGCATATTAGTGGGAATTTGGCAATTTCAACTTCGCAAGGTACATGGGTTATTACCTCTTATGCGGTTGCTGAAGCGATTTGCGTGCCCTTAACAGGTTGGCTTGCAGGGCGTTTTGGGACAGTACGTGTATTTGTAATGTCACTGATTGGCTTTACCATTTTTTCTTTGCTTTGTGGATTGTCCACCAGTTTGGAAATGTTGGTGTTTTGTCGAATTGGTCAGGGCTTGTTTGGCGGGCCACTCATGCCTATCAGTCAAGCATTATTAATGCGGATTTTCCCACCAGAAAAACATGCACAGGCCATGGGTTTGTGGGCGATGACCACTGTAGTTGGGCCAATTTTAGGGCCGATTTTAGGTGGCTGGATCAGTGATAATCTTTCTTGGCATTGGATTTTCTTTATTAATATTCCAGTTGGGATTATTTGTACGTTAGCTGCGATTCGTTTATTAAAACCAGTGGAAACACCAACGCAGCAAATCAAAATTGATAGTGTGGGACTTGGACTGCTGGTACTTTGGATTGGTGCATTACAGCTCATGCTAGATTTAGGGCATGATCGAGACTGGTTTAATAACAGCTTTGTTTTGGGGCTTGGAATTACTGCGGGACTTGGATTCATTATCTTTTTAATTTGGGAATATACCGAACGGCATCCTGTGGTGGATGTTCGTGTATTTCGGCATCGTGGGTTTACGGTATCGGTGATGACATTGGCCTTTGGTTTTGCTGCATTCTTTGGCAGTATTGTGATTATTCCACAATGGCTACAAACCAATATGGGTTATACCGCAACATGGGCAGGCTATTTAACCGCAACTATGGGCTTGGGTAGTTTAACCATGTCACCTATTGTCGCTAAGCTTGCCACTAAAATGGACGAGCGTATTTTGGCGTCATTTGGTTTTTTACTAATGGCTGTTGTGACCTTAATGCGTGCCTTTTGGAATAACGAAGCTGATTTTATGGCATTGGCATGGCCGCAGATTTTACAGGGTTTTGCTGTGCCATTTTTCTTTATTCCATTGTCAAATATTGCCTTAGGCTCGGTGTTGCCACAGGAAATTGCATCTGCTGCGGGCTTAATGAATTTCATGCGGACAATGGCAGGCGCAATTGGTACGTCTTTGGCAGTGACGATTTGGAGTGATCATTCTAAAATTTCACGTAGTGAGCTGGTTTCAAATTTACATGCGACAACGACCGAGCAAGCTTTAACCCAAAATGGTTTTAGCAGTGGTGAAGCATTAGGAACAATTGCGAATTTAGTTGATAAAGAAGCGTTAACTATGTCGGTCAATCATGTATTTTTGATTTTTAGTTTGATTTTTATTTTTGGGGCGCTGATTATTTGGCTGAGCCCTAAACCGAAGAAAAATGCCGCCGCAGGGCATGCCGTCCATTAATTTAAAAGCCACATCTTGTATGTGGCTTTTTTTGTACAGCACATATGAAAAGAAGCATATTGTATGCTGAATGAAAGGTGTATTTTGTTAATGGTTAAAAGAGTGTGATGAGGTGTAGAAAACTAATTTAAAAAAATCAGTAAATAAGATTCGTTCATATTTTGTTTTTTAATTGGAGTGTTAATATTTTTAATGCTTGTGAAAAAATGAAGCGAAACAGCATTGCGTTTTAGAAAAGAATTGGTATATAACAATAAAAAACCTATCCTAATTGAAAAAAAAGTGGTTTAAGTTTTTCACTATTGTATAAAACGATAAGTAGTATCTATCAAAGCTATAGCATAGTTTATTTGTATTTTAGTTTTAAAAATAATCAAAAATCCTCTCTGCATATGCTGTGTACAACTAGCTATGGAAATTAGAAATCGGGTACAATTAGCCTGTTTAATTTTATGTTTGGTGTATTTTTAGGCCAATACATACATTCAGTTAAAATAGGCCTGCCAGGAGTTTTCCCCGCATGAGTGCCATTACTCCATACGATTGGGCAATTATTGCCTTCGTGATCGGCGTTACATTCCTTTGTGTCTTTATGCTTACAGTACCATTACTCCTTGGTGGTAAGTCATGGGGACGTGCTAAACAAGAACAGTTTGAATCCGGCGTTGTCGGTGCAGGCGGGGCGCGTATTCGCTTGTCTGCAAAATTCTATCTTGTTGCAATCTTTTTTGTTGTTTTCGATGTGGAAGCACTTTATCTATATGCTTGGTCGACTTCGGTTCGTGAAGTGGGCTGGTTCGGTTATGCAACCGTAACTGTATTTGTGGTCGAACTCTTAATTGGTTTAGTTTATGCCTTATCTGTTGGTGCTTTAACTTGGTCACCATACGATCGCCGTAAGGCAGCAGGAACATTACCAAAAATTGGCTCGCCAAATATGGATATTGCTGAAATCACTCGATTCAATTCAATTGAAGAATTGGTATGTGACCCAACAGGAAACATTCCTGCCCAATCTCGCGTAAAAAAAACCACAGTCATGGCTGACAACAAGGAGTAATACGGGATGAAATATACACTTACCCGTGCTAATCCAGAGGCGGATCAATATCCGTTACAAGAACGACAAATCGTTAATGACCCTCTTCAGGAAGAAGTGAATAAAAACGTATTCATGACTCGATTGGAAGATGTGATGCATAACGTTGTCAACTGGGGTCGTAAAAACTCCGTTTGGCCGTTTAACTTTGGTACATCATGTTGCTATGTTGAATATGCAACGACTTTAACTGGCGTACATGACTTGTCACGCTTTGGCGCAGAAGTGATTCGAGCTTCACCGCGTCAGGCAGATTTAATGATTGTTGCTGGAACTTGCTTTGTAAAAATGGCACCAGTTATTCAGCGTTTGTATGAACAAATGCTTGAACCGAAATGGGTCATTTCTATGGGTGCATGTGCCAATTCTGGCGGTATGTACGACATTTATTCGGTGGTACAAGGCGTGGATAAAATTATCCCTGTCGATGTATACGTTCCGGGGTGTCCACCACGTCCAGAAGCTTTAATTCAAGCGTTAATGTTGTTACAAGACCAAATTCAACTTGAGCGCAGACCGCTTTCTGCTGTGATTGGTGATGATCTTAAGCCAGTATATAAGCCAAAGATGATGCCAGAACGTGACCGCAAAAATGCCGAACGTATCGCAGTGAAAAACTTACGCTCTATGGATGAGATCGAATAATCTAAGCGAAGGATTGTGTTCCGCCAATCATGGGCGGAATTTTCGTTAGGATTTAAAAGAATTTGTATTAAAAAGGAAGCCAAGCCAATGGCTGAAACTGAAATTGCTATGCCAGAAGAATCGAGCCAAGCTGATTCGCGCCCAGCATTTGCAATTGTAGAAGAGATCAAAACCAAATTTGGTGATAGCTTCTATGTGCAACCGACTTGTGAAGATTTTCCAACGGTCTGGGTTGAGCGTGCGCGCGTACACGAAGTTTTAATGTTCTTGCGTACGGTGTCACGTCCATATGTCATGTTGTTTGACTTATCTGCGGTGGATGAGCGCATGCGCCAACATCGTGAAGGCTTACCAGCATCTGACTTTACTGTGTTTTATCACCTTCTTTCTTTAGAGCGCAATGCCGATATTCGCATTAAAATTGCGCTGAATGAAAGTGACTTAAACGTTCCAACAGTATCGAATATTTGGCCAAATGCCAACTGGTATGAGCGTGAAGCTTATGACATGTTTGGGATTCATTTCGACGGGCATCCAATGCTGCGTCGTATTTTGTTGCCAACCTATTGGGAAGGTCATCCATTACGTAAAGAATATTCTGCACGTGCTACCGAATATACCCCATACATGCAAAACCAAGCCAAACAGGACTTCGAGCAAGAACACTTGCGCTTTGTACCTGAAGATTGGGGCTTAAAACGCGGCAATAAAGACGAAGACTTCATGTTCTTGAACTTAGGTCCGAACCATCCATCTGCGCACGGTGCATTCCGTATTATCTTGCAGCTTGATGGTGAGGAAGTGAAAGACTGTGTGCCAGATATTGGTTATCACCACCGTGGTGTGGAAAAGATGGCTGAACGTCAAACATGGCATTCATTCATTCCGTATACAGACCGTGTCGACTACTTAGGTGGTTGTGCACAGAACATGCCGTATGTAATGGGTGTTGAAAAATTGGCAGGCATTACTGTGCCAGATCGTGCACAATGTATTCGTGTCATGATGTCGGAATTGTTCCGTATCAACAACCACTTACTGTTTATTGGTACTGCAATCCAAGATACAGGCGGTATGACCCCAGTATTCTACATGTTTGCTGACCGTCAAAAAATCTATGATGCGATTGAAGCGATTACAGGTTTCCGTATGCATCCAGCGTGGTTCCGTATTGGTGGAACAGCGCATGACCTTCCAAACAACTGGCAAAAACTGATTCGCGAAATCTTAGAGTGGATGCCTAAACGTTTGGACGAGTACTACACTGCGGCACTGAAAAACTCGGTATTTATTGCTCGTACCCGTAATGTGGCTCAGTACGATGCAAAATCTGCATTGGCTTGGGGCGTAACCGGTACAGGTTTGCGTGCCACAGGTATTGACTTCGACGTACGTAAATATCGTCCGTACTCTGGTTACGAAAATTACGACTTCGATGTACCACTTGAGTACGAAGGCGATGCGTATGCGCGTGTCATGGTGCATTTCCATGAAATTCGTGAATCGCTCAAAATTATCAAGCAATGCTTAGATAACATGCCGTCTGGTGCGTACAAAGCCGATCATCCTTTGGCTGTTCCACCACCAAAAGACAAGACCTTACAAGACATTGAAACCTTGATTACGCACTTCTTAAGCGTATCTTGGGGTCCTGTAATGCCTGCGGGCGAATCGTCTGTGATGGCGGAAGTGGTGAAGGGCGCAAGTAACTATTATTTGACTTCAGATAAGTCAACCATGAGTTACCGTACCCGTATTCGTACGCCAACCTTCACCCATTTGCAGCAAATGCCTTCGGTCATTAACGGCAGTTTGGTTTCTGACTTGATCATTTACTTGGCAACCATTGACGTGGTTATGGCCGACGTGGATCGTTAAGGACAACAGATTATGATGATTTTGACTGATAAAAAACCACGTGTGAATGTTGAGGGGATTTTGACTGCGGACGAAATCCACGAAATTGAACATCACATTGGTCATTATCCATACCCGCGTGCAGCATCGTTAGATGCGTTGAAGCACGTACAACGCCGTAATGGTTGGGTGGATGATGCGCAAATGAATGCCATTGCACAGCTATTAAGCATGAGTGTTGCGGACTTAGAAGGTGTTGCAACGTTCTATAACCGTATTTACCGTCAGCCTGTTGGTCGCCACGTTATTTTGCTGTGTGACTCAATTGCCTGCTTCTTAATGGGTGCAGAAACTTTGGCGGAAGCATTCCAACGCGAGCTTGGTATTGCCTTTGGACAAACCACTGCTGATGGTCGCTTTACTTTGCTGCCAATTTGCTGCTTAGGTAATTGCGACAAAGGCCCAACTTTGATGATTGATGAAGACACACATGGTTTAGTTGATGTGACTTCAGTCAAACAGTTATTGGAGAAGTATCTATGAATACCGAACCAAAACCAATTTATGGCGACGGCAACCCCGACACGCATCCACTCACTTGGCGTTTAAGCAAACAAGAACATGTGCGTAATGCAGATGATTTTGAAGCTTTAGAAGGCTATGCTGGCTTTAAAAAAGCATTAAGCATGCCACCGAAAGATGTGCTTGAAGTGATTAAAGCCGCAACGGTAAAAGGTCGTGGTGGTGCAGGTTTCCCAGCAGGGATTAAATGGTCACTTATGGCACCGAATGATGGCGGTCCACGCTATCTCATCTGTAATGCAGATGAAATGGAGCCGGGTACATTTAAAGACCGCTTGTTGATGGAAAAATTGCCGCATCAGCTAATCGAAGGGATGTTGATTGCAGGTTATACGCTTGAAGCAACCCAAGGCTACATTTTTATTCGCGGTGAATATATTGAAGCTGCGCAATATTTAAATGAAGCCTTAGATCAAATTCGTGCCAAAGGTTACTTGGGTGAAAACATCCTTGGAACAGGCTGGAACTTTGAAATGCATGTGCATACGGGCGCAGGGCGTTATATTTGCGGTGAAGAAACTGCATTGATTAACTCGCTTGAAGGTCGCCGTGCCAATCCACGGACTAAACCGCCATTCCCGCAAGTTGCAGGGGCATGGGGTCGTCCAACCATTGTCAACAACGTTGAAACCTATAACAACTTGCCAGCGATTATGCTTCGTGGGCCTGAGTGGTATATTGGCTTATCTGCGGGTAAATCGAAAGATCCAGGTACCAAAATTTATGGTGCATCGGGCAAGGTGAAATTCCCGGGTCTTTGGGAATTGCCATTTGGTACCACAGCACGTGAAGTGATTGAAGACCATGCAGGTGGTATGCGTGACGGTTTAACCTTAAAAGCATGGTTACCGGGCGGCGCATCGACCGACTTCTTGGCAGCAGAACACATCGATTTGCCAATGGATTCTGAAACCATTATGAAAGCAGGTTCACGTTTAGGAACATGTTTGCTCATGGTGGTGGATGAAACCCAATGTATGGTGTCTGCAACGCGTAATTTAGAAGAATTCTTTGCGCGCGAGTCTTGTGGTTTCTGTACGCCATGCCGTGATGGTTTACCATGGGCAGTAAAAGCTTTAAAAACGCTTGAAAATGGTCAAGGGAAGATGGAAGACATTCAGCATCTGACCGAGCTTACCCGTAAGTTATGGATTGGTAAGACCTTCTGTGCGCACGCACCGGGTGCGATGGAACCATTAATGGGCGCATTAAAATATTTCCGTCACGAGTTTGAAGCAAAGGTTAAAACCCATGCTGCAACTGTTGACGTAGAACAAGCTTAAGGAATTCGACTATGGCTACCATTCATGTCGATGGAAAATCTTACGAAGTCAATGGCTCTGAAAACTTGCTACAAGCGTGTTTAAGCCTTGGCATCGACATTCCATATTTTTGTTGGCATCCGTCCTTAGGTTCTGTCGGTTCTTGCCGTCAATGTGCTGTGACTCAATACGCGAATCCTGAAGATACGCGTGGTCGTTTGGTCATGTCATGTATGACACCGGCATCTGACAATACCTATATTTCGGTTGAAGACAAAGAAGCGACCGATTTTCGTGCTTCGATTGTTGAATTTTTAATGACCAACCACCCACACGACTGCCCAGTCTGTGAAGAAGGTGGACATTGTCATTTACAAGATATGACTGTAATGACTGGTCACGACCGTCGTCGTTATCGCTTTACCAAACGTACCCATCATAACCAAGAACTCGGTTCGTTCATTGCACATGAAATGAACCGCTGTATCGCGTGTTACCGTTGTGTGCGTTATTACAAAGACTACGCAGGCGGCACTGACTTTGGTGTTTATGCCAGTGCTTCGCGAGTGTACTTTGGTCGACCTGAGTCGGGCACGTTAGAGTCTGAATTTTCAGGTAACTTAACCGAAGTTTGCCCAACAGGTGTATTTACCGATAAAACCCACTCGGCACGTTATAACCGTAAATGGGACATGCAGTATGCGCCAAGTGTCTGCCAAGGCTGTTCTTCAGGTTGTAATATTTCTCCGGGTGAGCGTTATGGCGAATTACGCCGTATCGAAAACCGTTTTAATGGTTCAGTAAACCAATACTTCCTTTGCGATAAAGGTCGTTTTGGCGGTGGTTATGTCAACCGTGAAGATCGTCCACGTCAGCCACAATTCCGTCAAGGTCAAACGGTTACCACCGTTTCAGTCGATCAAGCACTTGACCGTGTAATTGCCAATATCCAAGGGCAAAAAGTACTTGGGATTGGTTCACCACGTGCAAGTTTAGAATCGAACTTTGCCTTACGTGAATTGGTTGGACAAGAACATTATTCAACAGGGATGACGCAAAAAGAGCAGTCATTGGTTGAATTGGCCGCTTCAATTTTACAAACAGACGGAATTTATAACCCAACGTTACGTGAAGTTGAAAGTTACGATGCTGTGCTGATTTTAGGTGAAGACTTAACCCAAACTGCGCCACGTATGGCGTTGTCGGTTCGTCAAGCATCTAAAAACAAAGCCAAACAAATGGCGGCAGATCGTCGTACCCCAGATTGGTTGGCTGAACCTGTACAACGTATTGGTCAAGATGAAAAATCACCGATTTACATTTTGGCAGCCACGCAAACCCGCCTTGCCGATGTCGCAACAGGTGAAGTGGTTGCATCGCCAAACGACATTGCACGTTTAGGTTTTGCGGTTGCAGCAGCGGTTAAAGGCGAAGTCATGCTAGGTTTAGCAGACGAGGCCAAAGCCTTTGCACAAACCATTGCAGACACCTTAAAAGCTGCGAAAAAACCGCTAATTATTGCAGGGACAAGCTTGCAATATGCGGCAATTATGGAAGCGGCGGCAGAGCTTACCCAAAGCTTAGGTGCTAATGCGGGTTTAACTTTGGTTGTACCTGAAGTGAACTCGATGGGTCTAGCCTTGTTTGGTGGTTTAAGCCTAGAACAAGCATTTGCTCAAGACTACGACACCTTGGTTGTGGTAGAAAACGATTTGTTCCGCCGGTTACCTGCAGTACAAGTGCAAGCGGCGTTAGACAAAGCTAAAAATGTGATTGTGTTAGATCACAGCGAAACTGAAACCGTGAAAAAAGCCGACGTGGTGTTATCTGCGGCAAGTTTTGCAGAAGGTGACGGTACGGTGGTCAGCCAAGAAGGACGCGCACAGCGTTTTTATCAGGTTTACGACCCAAGCTATTACAAACCAGACTATGCCATTAAAGAATCTTGGCGCTGGTTACACGCGCTTGAAACAGGGCTGAATGGCAAAGCAATTCAGTGGACTGTACTTGACGATGTGATTGAGTCGGTGGTGAAAAATGTACCTGTGCTTGAAGCAATTCAAGATGTTGCACCTGATGCAGGCTACCGCGTACACGGCTTAAAAATTGCTCGTGAACCGCGCCGTTATTCAGGTCGTACTGCACAGCGCGCACAAATTTCAGTACACGAACCAAAACAACCTGTCGATGTTGACTCTGCATTAACGTTCTCGATGGAAGGTTATGTTGGGCCGCAAAAATCGGCGTCATTGGTTCCATTTGCATGGGCACCGGGTTGGAACTCGCCGCAATCTTGGAACAAATACCAAGACGAAGTAGGCGGTCACTTAAAAGGTGGTGATGCAGGTATTCGCTTGTTCGATCGTTTGGCAAAACGTCCTGCGCGTAGTTATGTTGCACCATCGGTTGTGGTTGCCAATACCGACAGCTTCCGTTTAGTGCCAATGCATCACATTTTTGCATCGGGTGAATTTACCGTGAAAACGCCAGCCATGGAATCGCGTATTCCTGAAGCGGTGTTTGCTGTGGGTGAAACGGATGCTTCGCGTTTGAACTTGCAAGATGGTCAAACAATTACAGTAACCGCAGGCGACACGCAAGTGCGTTTACCTGTGCAAGTAATTGAATATTTACCTACAGGTTATATTGGTTATCCAATTGGTTTAGCACCAACGGTATCGTTGGCTGAACCTGTCGCTGTTTCGGTGGGAGTGTAATCATGACTGAACATTTACGCGCACTACCGACTTGGGCAACCGATTGGCCAATCGCTTATAGCGTGGTGCAAGCGATTGTCATCATGTTAGTGGTGGTGATCTTTGCTGCTTTAATGTCGTTTATTGAACGCCGTTTATTGGGCTTATGGCAAGACCGTTACGGTCCGAACCGTGTAGGTCCGGGTGGTATTTTCCAGATTGTTGCCGACATGCTTAAAATCATGTTTAAAGAAGACTGGACACCAACATTTGCCGACAAATTAACTTTCCGTTTAGCACCAGCAGTTGCCATGGCAACTGCGGTACTGTCGTACATGGTCATTCCTGTGAGCCCGTACTTAGGTGCAGCAGACATGAACATTGGCCTGTTGTTCTTTATGGCAATGGCCGGCATTGCAGTCTACGCGGTGTTATTTGGTGGTTGGTCATCAAATAACAAATATGCCTTACTTGGTGCGCTACGTTCATCTGCACAGACCATTTCTTATGAAGTGTTCTTGGGTATCTCTTTAATGGGCGTTGTCGCGATTGCAGGTTCTTTTAGCTTGCGTGATATCGTTGAATCACAACGTGATATTTGGAACATTGTGCCGCAGTTCATTGGCTTTATGGTTTTTGTGGTGGCAGGTGTTGCGGTCACGCATCGTCATCCATTTGACCAACCAGAAGCTGAGCAAGAATTGTCTGAAGGTTACCATGTCGAATATGGCGGCATGAAATGGGGAATGTTCTTTGTTGCCGAATACGTCAACATCGTCTTAATTTCATCACTCATTGTGACGCTGTTTTTTGGCGGCTGGCTTGCACCATTTAACTTAGAAGTGTCATTTATTCCACCTGCATTTTGGTTCATTACCAAAACAGCATTCTTTGTAATGATGTTTATTTTGGCGCGTGGTGCACTCATGCGCCCTCGTTATGACCAAGTCATGAATTTTGGTTGGAAAGTGTGCTTACCGTTGGCGTTGGTTAACCTGTTGGTGACCGGTGCTGTCATTTTAATTAAGCATTCGGTTTAAGGCAGCAGGGAGAATAAAATGATTAAAATTCTAGCTGGTGTCGGGTCTGTTGTACGAACTTTGTGGATGGTTTTTTCACATGCCACACGTAAACGTGACACGATTTTATATCCAGAAGTACCTGCCGAGCAGATTGTGCCACCACGTTACCGTGGACGTATTGTCTTAACGCGTGACCCAGATGGCGAAGAGCGTTGTGTTGCATGTAACCTTTGTGCTGTTGCTTGTCCTGTCGGTTGTATTTCGCTGCAAAAAGCAGAAAAAGAAGATGGACGTTGGTATCCTGAATTTTTCCGTATCAACTTCTCACGCTGCATTTTCTGCGGCATGTGTGAAGAAGCGTGTCCAACCACAGCCATTCAGTTAACACCTGATTTCGAATTAGGTGAATACGTGCGCCAAGACTTGGTTTATGAAAAAGAAAACTTACTGATTTCAGGTCCAGGTAAATACCCAGATTACAACTTCTACCGTGTAACGGGTATGGCAGTTAGCGGTAAAGAAAAAGGGCAAGCGCAAAAAGAAAGCGCACCTGTCGATGTACGGAGCTTATTACCATGATGTGGCCATTTTATTTAATGGCTCTCGTGGCCATTGTATCGACAGTCCGCGTTGTGACTAACGCCAATCCTGTTCATGCTTTACTTAACTTAATTGTGTCTTTACTGGCAGTTGCAGGTATTTTCATGATGGTAGGCGCGCCGTTTGCAGGTGCGCTTGAAGTCATCGTTTATGCTGGCGCAATTATGGTGTTGTTTGTGTTTGTGGTGATGATGCTGAACCTAGGTCAGCATACCGTTGCACAAGAACGCCAATGGTTGACGTCTGATGCATGGGCTGTGCCTGCGTTAATGAGCTTTTTGCTTGGTTTAACGTTGGTGTGGATGTTGGGCAGTGATTACACCCCAACCCAAGCTGCTTTAGGTCATACCGTCATTGAGCCAAAAGCAGTGGGTGAAGCCTTATTTACCCAATATGTATTACTGGTTGAAATTGCAGGGATGCTATTGCTTGCCGCATTGGTTGCAGCGTTCCATTTAGGTAAAAGAGAACCAAGCGAGGAGCAAGACTAATGGGGAATATTCCTTTAGAACACGGCTTGATCGTTGCATCTGTTCTGTTCGCACTCGGTTTTTACGGTGTGATGGTGCGTCGCAATTTTCTATTTATTCTGATGAGCCTTGAAATCATGATGAACGCTGCTGCATTGGCCTTTGTGCTAGCAGGCAGCGTTTGGGGACAGGCTGATGGTCAGATTATGTTTATCTTTGTATTGACCTTGGCTGCTGCTGAAGCATGTATTGGTTTAGCAATCGTTCTTCAGTTTTATCATCGCTTCCATCATTTGGATGTGGATGCTGCAAGTGAGATGCGCGGATGAGTTATTTATTTCTAACCATATTATTTCCGCTAATTGGGTTTTTAATCTTAGCGGCAGGGCAAGACAAGCTTTCTGAAAACGTTGCAGCCATTGTAGGTGTCGGTTCAGTTGGTTTATCTGCTTTATTTGCATTCATTGCAGGCTCGACTTTTTTAGCAAGCGGTGAACATGTATATGTTCAACATTTGTGGACATGGTTTAACGTGGCGGGTTTTGCACCTGAGTTTAGCTTACATTTAGATGGCTTATCGTTGCTGATGTTAGGCATGATCACAGGCGTTGGCTTCTTAATTCATATCTTCGCTTCGTGGTATATGCGCGGTGAAGACGGTTATGCACGTTTCTTCTCTTACTTTAACCTGTTCGTTGCGAGCATGGTGATTTTGGTATTAGGCGATAACCTTGCAGTACTGTTCTTGGGTTGGGAAGGCGTAGGTCTATGTTCTTACCTGTTAATTGGCTTCTACTATTCAAACCCAGACAACGGTTGGGCTGCAATTAAAGCTTTTACCGTAACCCGTATTGGTGACGTCTTCTTACTGATTGCATTGTTCTTAATTTACCAACAGTTTGGTACTTTGCACATTGCAACGATTGTCGACAATGCACACACGGTATTGGCACAAAACCATAGCTTAACCATTTGGACAGCGTTAATGTTGTTCTTAGGTGCAGCAGGTAAGTCAGCGCAAATTCCACTACAAACGTGGTTGGCAGATGCAATGGCAGGTCCAACGCCAGTTTCTGCGTTAATTCACGCGGCAACCATGGTGACCGCGGGCGTGTATTTAACATGCCGTACCCATACTGTGTTTGAAATGGCACCTGAAGTGATGCAGTTTATTTCTGTAACAGGTGCAATCACATTATTGGTGGCAGGTTTTGCAGCCTTGGTACAAACCGACATCAAACGTGTCTTGGCTTACTCAACCATGAGTCAGTTAGGATATATGTTTATGGCGGTGGGTGCAGAAGCGTATCAAGCGGGTTTATTCCACATGCTTGCCCACGCATTCTTCAAAGCCTTATTGTTCTTGTCGTCTGGTGCAGTAATTTTGGCGTGTCATCACGAACAAAATATTATGAAGATGGGCGGACTTTGGAAAAAAATTCCATTCGTTTTTGCATGTTTTGTGGTCGGTGGCGGTGCGCTTGCAGCGATTCCATTCTTAACCGTGGGCTTCTTCTCTAAAGATGCAATTTTAGGTGAAGTTTACGCACATGGCGTGTTGGCAAATCTTCCATTGTACAACTGCTTATATTGGGCAGGGGTAGCAGGGGCATTCTTAACCTCAATTTATACCTTCCGTTTAATTTGGTTGGTATTCTTTGGTGAAGAAAAAACCCATGCACACGAAATTAAAGGTGTGACTTATTGGGGGCCACTTTCAATTTTACTTGTCCTCTCAACAGCAGTCGGTGCATTGCTAAAAGCACCTGTTACAAACTTGCTTACAGCAGCAAAAATTCCTGCTTTTGACATTCCTGAAAACTTAGAAGCAATGGTACACGGTGCAGAACATACGGCTGTGGGCATTGCCTTGGTTGGTTTGGCGATTGGCGTGGTGTTATTTGCCTTTGCTTATGGTGCAGTGAAAGCATTTGCTCAAACTTCATTCGGTGCAGGTGTTGCCAATATTTGGCGCAATGCATTTGGTTTTGATGCCTTATATAACCTCATTTTTGTACAACCTTATTTACTAATTGCGAAAATTTTAGGTCGTGATCCAATTGATGGCATGTGGCTGGTATTACCTGCGCTCGTAAAAGGCGGTAACAGTTTTACAAGTTCACGCCAAACAGGTTTATTACGTGAATATGCATCAAGCATGTCACTTGGCATTGTGGTATTGCTGATGATCTTGATTGTGATGCAGGTCGTGGGGAAATAAAATGGAAAACAATTTAATTCTACCCGCGTTGATCCTTGTTCCGTTCATTGCAGGTTTCTTATGCTGGTTGGTCGATAAAGTCGATCAACACCTTCCACGTTGGATTGCCTTGATTGGCATGGTCGTAACATTGGCTTTAAGCTTAGTGCTTTGGAGCCATGGTAACTACCAATTTGAACTGGGCGCACAAGCACCGACTTTTGCCAGTGAATTTTATTTGCCGTGGATTGATTCTTTAGGCATTAGCATTCATTTAGCAGTCGATGGTTTATCTTTAATGATGGTGGCTTTGACCGCATTATTAGGTATTTTAGCGGTTGGCTGTTCTTGGGGTGAAATCCAAAAGAATGTTGGCTTCTTCCACTTAAACTTACTTTGGAGTTTAGGTGGGGTGATTGGGGTGTTTTTATCAATCGATTTGTTCTTGTTCTTCTTCTTCTGGGAGATGATGCTGGTTCCAATCTATTTCTTAATTGCGCTTTGGGGTCACAAAGGCTCGAATGGCCGCTCACGCGTTTACGCTGCTACTAAATTCTTTATCTACACTCAAGTTTCAGGCTTGATCATGTTGATCGGGATTTTAGGACTAGTGGTGTGGGGTTACTTACTGACCAATCGTACCGTATTAAGTTTTGACTACAACTTCTTAATGCAAGTGGCGCATCACATTCCACCACAATTTGCCTATGCCTTCATGGTCTGTATGTTTATTGGTTTTGCAGTGAAACTTCCTGTATTTCCATTGCATGGTTGGTTGCCTGATGCGCATGCACAAGCACCAACAGCAGGTTCGGTCGACTTAGCTGGTATTTTGATTAAAACAGCGGCTTACGGTTTGCTTCGTTTTGTCATTCCATTCTTCCCACAAGCTTCAGCGCAATTTGCTGATATTGCAATTGTGCTTGGTTTAATTGGCATTTTCTATGGCGCATGGTGTGCATTCCATCAAACCGATATGAAGCGTTTGTTGGCTTATACTTCAATTTCGCACATGGGCTTTATTTTACTTGCCATTTATGCAGGTAACATTTTGACGTATCAAGGTTTAATGATCATGATGTTGGCACACGGCTTATCGTCTGCTGCACTGTTCATTATGTGTGGTCAGATTTATGAGCGTACCCATACTCGTGATTTACGTTTGATGGGTGGTATGCGTGGTCAATTCCGTTATTTACCAATTTTTCTGATGTTCTTTGTTGCAGCCTTGGTCGGTTTACCAGGTTTGGGTAACTTTGTGGGTGAATTCCTCATTTTAATGGGCTCATTTGGCAAATATCCAACCTTTACCATTCTTGCAGCAGTGAGCTTAGTGTTTGCAGGCTTATACGGATTAATCTTGATTCACCGTACTTTGTTTGGTGAACCCAACAAAGAACAACAGCAACATTATGCACAACCGTTGAAAGATTTATCGGCACGTGAAATTATGCTACTGATGATTTGTGTGATTGGTTTAGTGTGGCTAGGTGTTTATCCACAAACCTTCCTTGATATTTCAAATTCAAGCATGCATTGGTTAGCGAATAGTTATATCCCTGTTCAAAATGGTGCAGATTTGATGCAACATGCTATCAGCCAACTTGATAATGTGGAGATGCAATAACATGAACTTCACACTCCATTTTTCAGATTTATTGCCATTAGCACCGACTATTATTGTGTCGTTAACAGTCGTTGTACTGCTAATTTTAACCGCAATTAAACGTAACCATGCTGTCATTGCGACAGCATCGGTGGTTGGACTGAATTTAGCGGCATTTTATATTCTGCTAGAAATGTTTGCGGGAAATTCTCAGCCTGCAAGTATTATGGGTATGTTCGTCATTGACCCATTTACCATGCTCTATCAGCTCATGATTTTGATTGCAGCATTGGCATGTTGTACCTTGTCACATGCGTATATCGAAAACTATAAAGACAACCGTGAAGAACTTTATATCTTAATGCTGCTCTCGACTGCGGGTGCATTATTAATGGTAGCAAGTACGCACTATGCATCGTTCTTTATTAGCTTAGAACTCATGTCTGTACCAATGTATGGCTTATTGGCCTATACCCATGAACGTGGTAAGTCGCTAGAAGCGGGTATGAAATACTTGGTGTTGTCTGCAACAGCATCGGCAATGTTACTGATGGGTATTGCATATGTTTATGCCTATACAGGATCATTGTCATTCTATACAGGCTTTATGCCATTGTTAGAAGCAATCAAAGCAGGCAATCCAATGGTGGTATTGGGGCTTGGTCTGATTATTTTTGCGATGGCATTTAAATTGTCACTTGCACCATTCCACAAATGGACACCTGACGTTTACCAAGGTGCGCCTGCACCAATTGCAACCTTCTTAGCAACTGCTGCAAAAGTGGCAACAATTGGTTTGTTTGTACGTTATGTATTGGCTGCGGGTACGCTGATTCCATCGATTAGTGTGGTGCTAAGTATTATTGCAGTCTTGTCAATTTTGGCAGGTAACTTACTTGCAGTACGTCAAGTCAATTTAAAACGTGTTTTGGCATATTCATCGATTGCACATTTTGGTTATTTGCTCATTGCTTTAGTCAGCAAAAACTATTTCAGTTTAGACAGCGTTAACCTATACATGGTGGTGTATGTCTTAACGACAATTGGTGCATTTGGTGTGGTGACATTAATGTCAAGTCCATATCAAAATAGTGATGAAGCAGAAAGCGTAGCTGATTACCGTGGTTTGTTTTGGCGTCGTCCTGTTTTAACGGCAACTCTTACAGTGATGTTATTGTCGTTGGCTGGTATTCCGTTAACGGCAGGCTTTATTGGTAAGTTCATGATTGTGAAAGCGACAATTGAAACAGGTCATTGGTTCTTAGCCGCGATGATTATTGTGGGTAGTGGTATTGGTTTGTATTACTATTTGCGTGTGATGATTGTAATGTATATGACACCACCTGAAACCCCACGTATTGATGCCGAAAAGCATTGGGGGCAAAAAGCAGGCGGGGTTATGGTACTTGCTGTAACGGTATTGGTGATTTTCTTCGGTGTGTATCCAGACCTACTGATTAAAGTTGCAACCGCAGCACAATTGCTTGCACCAATTCAAAATTTACTTTTTGGTCACTAAGTTCACCACTTAATCCAAATAAAAAGCCCTCATGATGAGGGCTTTTTTATTTTTTGTTAAAAAAGCGATATACTAGGCAGAATATTTATTATTAGGTCATTCTCCCGTGTCTATTCAAGAAATACGTCATCCGTTAATCCGTCATAAATTAGGCTTATTACGCCGTGCCGACATTAGCACGAAAAACTTCCGTGAACTTTCACAAGAAGTAACGATGTTGTTGACCTATGAAGCGACCAAAGATTTACCTGTAGTTGACCATGAAATTGATGGTTGGGCAGGCGAGGTGACCACACAGCGTATTGCGGGTAAAAAAATTACTGTTGTGCCAATTTTACGTGCAGGTATTGGCATGTTAGATGGCGTACTTAATTTAATTCCGAGTGCAAAAGTGAGTGTACTTGGTCTTGAACGTGACGAAGAAACCCTTGAAGTACGGACTTACTATAAAAAATTAGTACCTGATGTTGCAAACCGTATTGCCATGATTATTGATCCAATGCTTGCAACAGGTAATTCACTGATTGCTGCAATTGATGTGTTAAAAGCCAGTGGTTGTAAAGACATTCGCGTGATGGTTTTGGTTGCTGCCCCTGAAGGCGTTGCCAAAGTTGAAGCCTTGCATCCTGATGTGCGTATCTTCACTGCATCGGTTGATGATGGTTTAAATGAGCAAGGTTATATTGTGCCGGGTCTGGGCGATGCGGGCGATAAAATTTTTGGTAGCGTGCAAAAAGACTAAGCAGATTAAATCCGTGAAAAAGCGTGCCTTCTATCCGATAAATGATTTATTGTAAAAGTGCGCTTTTTCTTTTGATCGCCTGTTAGGGCGGTATTCACCGTATAGAGTATCTGTTATGAAGCAAGAGTTTTATCACGGCAAAGTGAAACAATATAATCCCGATAAAGGATTTGGTTTTATTGGCACCAGTGAAGGTGACGTGTTTTTTCATATTTCAGAATATCCTGCTGAGTATGAACCGAAGCGCAATGAAAAAGTAAAATTTTTGGTGCAAGAAAATGGTGGAAAATTTAAAGCCATCAAAATTGAACGGATTGATCCAAATCCTGCTAAAACCAAGAAAAATAAAATTATGGATCACAACAAATCCATTACCAATGCACTACTCAATAATTTTCGTAGCGAATAAAAGCTCAAATAAAAACCCATCTATCATTGATGGGTTTTTATTTGAATGAGTTACTTCTTGCTTAACTGTAATGGTGGTCACGATGCTTTTTTTGTACCACATTTTGGGCAAAACAGCATACTCTCACTAAGTTGATAACCACAGCCAGTACAAAACATAGGTACTTGTGCTTCAGATGTACCTGTATTTGTTGTCGTTGGATTGAGATTGAAGGTAGCTTCAGCCATCGTAATTCCAATTTCTGCCGCATTTGCAGCCTGAGTTGGATGTTGCATGGCATGGTTAATTTGGTTAATGCTCGCGATACGGCTTAAATCGGTGTTGGCCGTTGGCGCAACAATCATGCTTTGGTCTTGAATAAAAGTCGCCAAATGCTCCTTAAGTTCAAGTGCTGCATCTTTACGTGCCACCATATTTAAAATGCTGCGCTGCTGATACTTACCAAAAGTTGTGGTACTAATTTCGGCATACCATACGCGCAAAGTCATGGTTTCAACATTAATCACATTTTTTTGCGTTTTAATGGTGTCTTCTAAATAGCGTCCAAAATCTACGCGCGATAACTGATAATTGCCTTTAACTTCGACCCAAATTAAAGTTGAAACAAAGTCGAAACGGCTCCATAAATAATTGCCGTGATCGAAACAAAATTTGCCTAGAATCCACATCGACAAGCCAAAAAAGCCCAAGCCAAAATAAGAAAAATCGACAAAACGACCATTGTAAAGGCTTGTTGCAAATAGCCCGAGCAGTACCACCGCAACCAAGAAGCACAGTATCCCAAAGCTATTTAATACACCTAACCAGCGGTATTGAGCTTCTTTAAAACACGATGATAAGGTCATGTCTTTACGTGTATTGACAGGAACAGGTTGAGTTTCTTCTAAAATTTCGCCCTCAAAGCTACCACGTTCTTGATTAAGTTCTAAATTAGGAAGTAAACGTGAGTAGATGCGATTCGGAATGGCACTGACCCATTGATTTTGTAAATGGCGTTCTAACTCATCAAACAGTTGTGCTGGTTGGCAGTTCATACTCAAACTGTCTTGTACCATGCCTGTACTGGCTTGAGGCGGTTTTTTTACAATTTGGGCAAGCACAGCCAAGAAAAATAATCCAATTGCAATTAATGCTGCAATTAAGGTGAAAATGGCTTTATCCATCCCTGGTAACCATGTGGGAGCAACTGCATTTTGGGTGAAAAATGGCAAGACAACAGGCCCTAAAATTGCAATCACCACCAAAATAATAACCTTAGACACTCCTAAATCTTGGCTCACATTTTTGGGGCTTGCCATTGGTCGAAGTAATATAGCTAAAGCGAGTATGTTATAAAAAATGCCTAACCATTCCGCTACATTGGGTGCTGCGCCTAATTTTGCGACTAAAGCGCTCAGTAGCGTAATAATAAAAACAATCGCATTTTGAAATTGAACTTCAGCTGCATGGCGAATGAACAGCGGAGAGAAAATCAGATGAGGAAATATGCTATATAAGATTCCATTGACTGAACCATGTGGCTCTTTATAGCTTAGGGCGTTTTGCCTTAGCATTTCCTTAATACTTTGTGCACCTTGGGTGCTACCTAATTGTTGAGCAGAAAATTCTTGTGCTAAGCCAATAGGTTGATTGCGACCAAAATAAAATTTTAAGTTGGCGAGTCCTTTTGCAAGGAGTAAGCCACCATAGCCTAGCATACCTATGCCAAGGAGTAATGGAATGGCGGCTGCCAACAAATTGTTATGTAAGACAGATTTGGCATGAAACAATAACCACATACCTGCCATCATAAAGATGACAGCACCTAAAATTTTAAAGAAGTTTTCTATTTTATATGGGTTTGGAAACTCAAAGCGTTGATCTTGTGAGTTGTATTCATACGCCATATTGTGTGCTCCTGATAGCGTGTGATGTGCGCGTTTTGTCGTAAATTTTAGCAAAAGATATAAAAAAATTTTTCATAAATTGTTTCGTATTTTCAATTTTACTCTTCAAAGAAGTATCAATTTTGTCGCTTTTTTTTGAGAAATATAGCAAATTAACTCATTGATGCGTCCCATGATGGGTTAAGAAAATCAGAAAATATCTGAATATTTTTACTACGTTTAATTCTGTTTTGCTTTGTTACAGGATCTACGGTTTGCAAATTTTAAAAAAAGCTTCTCATGTTAAGAAGCTTTTTGGGGATAGAATTTTATATTTAAGTGATGAGCTTTTAAGTTTCACAAAATTGCATAAAGGCTTTGAGTCCAGGCCCTTGGTATTTATGACGGTGTACTAACATATAAAGTGGACGTTTAAGCTCCCAAAAAGGGGTATTCAAAATGACTAATTTCCCTTTTTCAAGCAATGGTTCAATTGCAAGCCGAGAAATACAAGACATGCCTAAACCACCTGCGACAATTTTTAAAATAGCCTCATTGTGTCCGAGCGTTAAACGGATATTGGCATCTGGAACATCTTTTAAAATGGCATTATCAAAGACTTCACGCGTGCCTGAGCCTTCTTCACGTAAAATCCATTCAACCTCCAAGAAATCTTGCGCGGTGAGTGGACGATCTAATTGTGCAAGTGGATGACTGGGTGCACAGCAAACAGCAAGTTCATCATTACGCCAATGAATACACTGTAATTGTGGCAGATGGCATGAACCTTCAATTAACGCTAAATCAAGCTGAAACTGATTGACGGCTTCAATCATTTGACGGGTATTACCCACCTGTAGTTGTAAATGTGCTTGAGGTTGTTGCTGTAGGAAGTTAGCCATTAAGTCTGGCATTAAATAGTCACTAATGGTGAGTGTTGCACCTAAGCGTAAATCGATACTTTGCAACTCTCCCTTGGCAATTTGCTCAAAGCTTTCACAGCGACCTAAAATTTCTAAGGCTTGTGGCAGTAAAAAACGTCCTAATTCGTTGAGCTGTAAGCGTTTACCTAAACGGTCAAATAACGGAGCGCCTAAGCCATCTTCAAGGTCTGCTAAGGCCATACTTGCGGCACTTTGGGTGAGTCGGACAGCATCGCTGGCTTTGGTGACCGTTCCTTCTTGGGCTACGGCAACAAATACAGCCAATTGTCGTAAAGTCATGCGCATAATAAAAGCCTTAACTGAGGGAAATATCAATATTTGTTGTGTCATGCTAACATGAGCCGACAATTTCTTGCACCTTGAAATCATGACATCTGAAAAATTTACTGTAGAAAAAGTATTGTCGATTCAACGTTGGACAGACAATTTATTCAGTTTTACCATGACTCGACCTGCACATTTTAAATTTAGCGCAGGTCAGTTTGCTCGTATTGGGATAATGGTCGATGGCGAGCTGATTGTACGTGCATATTCGTTGGTGTCATCGCCTTATGATGAAGTGCTTGAGTTTTTCTCAATTGTAGTACCCGATGGGGCATTTACTTCACGTTTACAGCACTTAAAAGTAGATGATGAACTATATTTAGAAAAAATTCCGTATGGTTTTTTAACCCTTGCACGTTTTCAGCAACCTGCACCACAAGATTTATGGTTATTGGCCACAGGCACAGGACTTGCGCCATTTTTATCGATGTTGCAAGATTTTGATACATGGAAGAATTATCAACAAATCTTCTTGGTTTATAGTGTAAGAACTGCTGCGGAATTGGCTTATGTCGATAAAATTCAAGACATTCATGCAAGCTTTGGAGAAAACACTCCTGATTTTCACTTTATCCCTGTAATTACGCGTGATTCAAATGCAATTTTACATGAGCGATTACCAGTATTGATTCAAAATGGCCAACTTGAAAAAATTGCAGGGCATGCTTTTAATCTAGAAACAACGCATATTATGTTATGTGGTAATCCACAAATGGTAGATGACACCAAAGAAGCCTTAAAACAACGTGGTTTAGTGATGAATCGCCGTGGGGTAGGCAATATTGCGGTCGAAAATTATTGGTGATGAGCCATGATAACGCTAAGTAATTAGAATTAAACGAACATAGACTGACATGGTATAAACATACAATAACAAGGGTAGGCGTATGTCTGTGCGTGAATAAAATATTAATGCACAAACATATCCATAAAATCACGAATTTCGCTAATTGCACTAGACAAGTCTGTGGTTAACCATGTCGGTTCAAAAATACCAATGTAATAATCCAAACGCTCTTGTGGCACTACAATCCGAATCGGACATTCTTCTTCAATTAAGCGCCATGGCAGAATAGGCGTTTCTTGATCTAAAAAGACTTGAACATCCCGAATATCAATAATCATGGCATTAATACAGTCAGGTAAAGGAATGACTGACAGTTCCTCAGTTCTACGACGGAAATATTCTAAATCTGCCCATTTCAACACATGACTTGATTTTTGAAATGCAATAATCCCGATCAAGTGTTGATCTCGGGTGTGATGAAGTGAACATTGATGACGAACATCGGTTTCTAAATCGAGTGTTACGTGCTGACATTGATATGACATAAGTATCATGGTTGATAAAGGCGGCGCACAGTATAGCTTATTTTTTAGCATGAAAATGGATAAACAAACGATACGATGTTGTGGTGTTTTTTCACACAATTTTACAATAAATCATGTTAGATTGAAATTTAGCCAATAACGGTGTGGTGTGGGAGACTCAGATGATGGCAACTTCTTCTAAGCAAGCGCTACGCATTCGTGAGCAACAAGAAAAAACGCGCATTGTACGCTTTATTTTTTTACTTGTTGTTCTATTTATGGTCTCTGTTAGCCTATATATGTTACGTCACAGTCAAGCCATTTAGAATTTAAGCTAGACCTTTCGGTCTAGCTTTTTTGTAATGCTGTGATGTACATCAATTAATTATTTTATCTAGCTGTGTAGATGAATAAAGATAATTTTTAGAATAGAAAATGTCGTTATAACAACAAAGAGGAAAATCAATGAATCATGATATTTATACACGAGGTTGGAATACAGGAAGCTTTCAATATTATTGGGAGCAATTCCAGCCAATTCTAGCGGCAATTGCCGTTTTTATTGTGGGTTGGATCATTGCTTTGGTGGTTGCAGCAGGCATTAAAAAGGTACTGCAATTGCTTAAGACCAATCAGCATCTATCTTCTGCAACAGGGCATAATCCTGATTATGAACGTATTATTGCCCGTTTTGTATTTTGGTTTGTATTAACGATAGCGATTATTGCCGCGCTAAACGTTTTAAATATTAGTAGTGTAAGTGGCCCGTTAAGCGCAATGATCGCACAAGTCTTGGTGTTTATTCCAAACTTAATTGCCGCTGTAGTGGTGGGTTTTATTGGTTGGATTTTAGCAAAGTTTGCCAGAACAGCGATTAACAGCGCTTTGGCAAAAACCAACTTGGATGAAAAATTAAGTGATCAAGTTGGCGTTCAGCCTGTGAGCAGCCATATTTCGGAAATTGTATATTGGTTGATTTTATTACTTTTCTTACCGATCATCCTGTCAATTCTAGGGTTGTCTGGTCTACTTGCACCCGTACAAAGTATGATTAATCAAGCGATTGGTTATATTCCAAATATCTTTATTGCAGGTGTGATTGCCTTTGTAGGTTACATTCTTGCAAAAATTGTGCGAGGAATTGTTGAAGGGTTGGTCAACAGCTTGGGCTTACAAGCGCAAGTTCAAAAAATTGGTATGTTTAAAAATGGTAATGTTGGACAAGTACTTGGTTCTTTTGTATTTGCCATTATTTTAATCACCACATTTATTATTGCCTTTGAAGCCTTAGGAATTGAAGCAATTTCACAACCTGCAACTGCAATGTTGAATGAAATCATGTCTGCAATTCCAAATATTATTGCAGCAGGTTTAATCTTAATTTTGGCTTATGTGGTTTCACGCTTTGTTGCCAATTTAATTCAAGATATTTTGTCTGGCACAGGACTTGATGATTTACCTGCAAAAGCAGATTTGCAACGCTTTTTGGGCAATACCAAACTTTCACAAGTTGTGGGTTGTTTAATCGTATTTTTTACGATGTTATTTGCAGTTTCAGAGGCAGCAAATCGTTTAGGGTTTGAACAAATTAGCCATTTAATTGCAATCTTTATTCAATTTGGCGGCAATATCCTACTTGGTGCATTCATCTTAGTTATTGGGTTTTGGCTTGCGAACTTGGTTGGTAATGTGGTACAGCGTGGTGAATATAACAGTTCACGTTGGTTAGGTAGTTTGGTCAAAGTTTTAATTATGGGATTGGTTCTTGCCATGGGCTTACGCGCCATGGGGATTGCCGACTCGATCGTTAATTTAGCCTTTGGTTTAACACTGGGCGCGGTTGCGGTGGCATTTGCCTTGGCCTTTGGACTTGGTGGGCGTAAACCTGCTGAAACTTTATTAACAGATTTAGTTGAAAAGGCAAAAAAAGAGGGCTGTCAAACCCAAGTTAAACAGGATGTTATGAGTCGTGATAATGATGTTGAGGTGAATCCATATGATCCTAAAAATCAGAATCCGAATGCTTAGTTAATTGGTTTTTTATGGTTCAATCTTTCTTTAAAAGATTGAACCCTTTTATTTTAAGCAAAGACTTTTAGACCAATGCCTTGATATGTTCTGCACAGATGATTTGGGTTATGGGCTAAGAGGTCGTACTAGGAAACAAGATGAAACAAATGAAGAAACCTAATCGCTATGCCGCTCCTTTAGTAATAACAGGCATTACTGTGGCTGTGTTAGCAAAAGCGTATCAGCTTATTTTTAAAAAAGCAGCGAAAGCACCCACACCTCGTGATCATGCTCATCAGTCTGATACAGACAAAGCCGAATCAACTTAAACATATTCTGCTGCTGCATAAGCTGACGCCCATGCCCATTGGAAATTATAACCACCTAAATGGCCTGTTACGTCTAGTACTTCACCAATGAAGAACAAGCCTTTTTGTTTTTTACTTTCCATCGTTTTTGACGAAACTTCGCGGGTATCAACCCCGCCTAAAGTAACTTCTGCTGTGCGATAACCTTCGGTGCCAGATGGTTTAACGTTAAAACCGTGTAATTGCCTGCAAATGGCTTCGAGTTTCTGATCGCTAAATTGTCCGAGTGCAAGCTCTGTATCGGCAGGCCAAATCAGTTGTTGTAATTCAAGGACAATACTTTTGGCAGCCAATTCGCTTAAAATGGTGCGGAGTAATGTTTTTGGATGACTTTGTTTTTTCTGTTTTAAAAGTTGCACTAAATCGTGTTGTGGAAAGAAATCAATATTAAAGGCTTCACCTGCTTGCCAATAGTTCGAAAGTTGTAGTGAGCTTGGGCCACTTAAGCCACGGTGGGTAAATAAAAGTGCCTCGGTAAACGCAGTTTTTTCATTGCTTAAGGTCACATCTAAGGCATTACCACTTAGGCGTGTGGTAACTTCTTTGAATTGATCGGAAAAGGTAAAAGGAACTAATCCTGCACGTGTTGGGTATACATAATGCCCAAATTTCTGCGCGAGTTCATAACCAAAGCCTGAACCACCTAAACTTGGAATAGATAAGCCACCTGTTGCAACTACCACCGACTCACAGTTAAATTTAGCTTGATTAGTCTGTACCATAAAGCCACCTTGGTCGAGCGTCTTTACATTCTGAACGTCATGTTGGGTTCGAAGATCGACAAGTGTACTTTTTTCACATTCAGCTAAGAGCATATTCAAAATATCTTTTGAGCCATTAAGTGTAAATAATTGCCCATGCTTGCGTTCTTCGTAGGCAATTTTATAATCGGCAACCATCCCAATAAAATCCCAATTGCTATAGCGCGACAATGCTGAAATGACAAAATGTGGATTATGAGAAAGATAGTGTCCAGTTTCGACATCAAGATTAGTAAAATTACATTTACCACCGCCTGACATTAAGATTTTTTTGCCGACTTTATTGGCTTTTTCAAGGACCAAGACCGAACGGCCACGTTTTGCCGCACAGGCTGCCAACATTAAGCCCGATGCGCCTGCACCTAGCACGATGACATCATAATCTGTTGCGGACATCTCGTTTCTCTTTACTGTAAAAAGGGCGCATTATACAAAAATTACCCTTACCGTGCAGTTAAATCTGACGACCTTGTAAGCCACCTGTATGAATTGCTAAAATTTTTGTGCCCGATGCAAAATAATCTTTTTGAATTAAATCAAACAGTCCCATTAACATTTTAGCGGTATAAATTTGTTCGAGTGGAATGTGATATTTTGCTTCGAACTGATACATAAATTGGATCAGTTCGGGTGTGGTTTTGGCATAACCACCACAGCAATAATCATCAAGAATTTGCCAATTGCATTTTTGTGTGAGCTGACGCACTTCTGTTGTTAAAAAATCGCCTTTTAATGCGGAAAATCCTAATAACTGGTGTTGTGCTTGACTCGATTCAATTAACCCCGCAAGCGTTCCACCTGTGCCGACAGCACAGCAAAATAGATCATAATTCGCTAAGTCTTGTGGGCTTAAAATTTCGCTACAGCCCTGAATAGCGAGTGAATTGGTTCCACCTTCAGGAATAATGGCAAAATCAGGGTATTTAGCGACTAGATTTTGCAAAAATTCAGGTGCATGCCGCTGTAGATATTGTTGTCGTGAAATAAACTGTAATTGCATGCCAAATTTTTGCGCCGTTTTGAGAGTCGGATTCAGTGGGCGCTGTGCTAACTCATCCCCTCGAATGATACCAATACTTTGTAAACCTAAAGCATGTGCTGCATATGCTGTTGCTGCAATATGATTGGAATAGGCACCACCAAAAGTCAAAACACCCATTTTTTGCTGTTGCTGTGCCTGTTGCAGATTATATTTGAGTTTAAAAAACTTATTGCCTGATATGTTTGGATGAACCAAATCTAGCCGTTTTAAGTCAAGTTGAATGTGTGCATTTTGAATCAGCCGTTGATTTGGCAGATCAATTTTGGAAAATAGCATGGACATGTTTAGTTCGCCTGACTTTGACTTGCAGTATCAACTGAGCTAATGACGGACATACCCGGTCTTAAACGATTTATTTCAGGTTGATTAGGGTCAATGCTAATTTTAACTGCAATTCGTTGTACCACTTTAGTAAAGTTACCTGTCGCATTATCTGTTTTAAGTACACTAAACTCTGAACCCGCAGCAGGGGAAATTTCACTAACGTGCCCCGTAAATTTTTTGTGATCTAGAGCATCAACCGTGAAAAAAGCTTTTTGCCCAATTTTCATTTGTGCAATTTGAGTTTCTTTAAAGTTGGCAATCACCCAAGTGGTTTGTGGAATCAAATATAAAAGCTGAGAACCTGCACCAACATATTGTCCTAAACGTGGGGTGACTTCACCTAACTGACCATCCATCGGGGCAGTAATAACGCTGTAATTTCGGGTGGTATTGGCTTGATCAAGCTGTGCATCGGCACTGTTGACTTGTGCTTCGAGTCCCACTGTTGCAACTTGAGCTGTTTTGAGGGCGGCTTGTGCCACACGAACGTTGGCTTTGGCTTCATTCAATAATGCTAAATTGTTGGCAACATTGCTACGGTTTTGATCAAAATCGGTCTGAGAAACCGCACCAGTATTGGCTAATGCTTGATAGCGTTTGAGTTGTTGCAATGACAGTTGATACTGAGATTCAACTTGAGCAACTTTGGCTTGTGCAGCAACAATGTCAGCTTGGCGCTGTGCAATGGCTTGTTTCTGATTGTTTAAGCTATTTGATGCTTGTTCTACGCTAGATTTAGCTTGCGAGACCTTTTGATCATACGTGGTCGGGTCAATGTGCATTAAGATTTGCCCTTTTCTGACATGGTCAAAATCGCTGACTAAAACTTCTTTTACATAACCATTAATTTGTGAAGATAAAACCGTGGTTTTACCTTTAATATAACTATTGTCTGTTTGTTGGATTGGGCTATTAAATGGGCCAATTTGCCATGCCCACATAATTAATCCAATCCCACAAAGCAAGATAAAAAACATGATCACTAAAGTAGATTTATTGGTTTGAATAATTTTACTGACCTTTGGCACACTCTTTAAGTGCGGTTGCACAGTGGTTCCCGCGTCAGGTTCTGCGGTTATTTTTGGCTCTTGTTGTTCATTCATGGCAATGCTCAATTTGAAGAGGAGAGTTGTTGGTGATGTTGGTATCGCGTCCAAGCAATATTGCTTAAGCCCCAAATCAGTAAAATTAGGGCGAAAATACCATTGAGATAAATCACATCATTGTAGGCACGGACTTGGGCTTCACGGGTACTGACTTGTGCAAGCGTGGCTCGTGCTTGTAACTGGACTTTTGTAGGGTCGCTAACGCTGTTATATTTGGCCTGATATTGTTGTAAACGTTGATTAACAATGCTATTGGTGCTGTCTAAGCTATTTTTAATGGTCATTTGATAGACCTGTACGCGTTCTTTTTGATAAGTTGAAAAAAAGGATGAACCAATTAAACCACCAAAATTTTGCGTGGCAGAAAATAGCACCAAATAAGTCACAATATGACTTGCACCTTGCTGTAAGGCACGTCCAAAACCTGTTAATAATAATGGCCCAATAAATAAACCACCTGCAAAAGCAACTAAGGATTGGCTGAGATAAAAATTGGCAGGGCGGACATCACTGGTTAAATTTCGGTCTAGGCCACAAGCGATAAAAATAAGGATCACAGCAAATAATAATTGAGAGGTCATGTGCTCACGAGAAAAGGTGATGGCACTAAAAATTACCCCAAACAGCATGGCGAAAAAAATGATGGTGTATAGTGGCACAAATTGATCAGGCCCCATTCCCATAGTTTTTAAGAAATTAACCGCAGCATAGCTTTGTTCAGACATTAATAACCGTATGGCAAAGGCAGCAAAAAGAAAGCGCAATGTTGAACTTGCACCTAACCAGCGGGTCATGATTAGAGGGTTTTCTCTGAAATGTTCGAAACCAAAACCAAGAACCAACAGGCATAATCCTGCAATGAGCATATAGGCCAGCCATGGTGAATCGAACCACCAAAGCAAAGGCCCTTGTACGAGTACTGCACATAAACAGGCAAATCCTGGTGCAAGTAAAGCAAAAGTTAGAAAATCTTTTTTTTCAAAGACAGCTATTCGAATACTTCTAGGAAGTTTAAGTGCGACCACCATTGCATAACAACAAATCGCAAGTCCAAGCTCAAAGCGATAAAGCACTTGCCAATTATTCACACTAACCAATAAGGGAGAAATCACCCAAGCTAAGGGCACACCAAGTTGTCCAAATCCCATACCAATATACAAGCCTTTAATTCGGTGTGCTTTGGTAAATGCTTGCATAATGTAATACATGCCTAAAGAACTTAATGGTGCGGCGACTAATCCACTAAAAAAACGCACAAACAATGCTGAATGATAGCTATGCACAAACATATGCAGCAGCATCACCCCAATAAATGCGAGTAATGCAATTTCACTGAATAAACGAAGCCCATATTGTTGCCGTGTTTTAAATAAAATGAGGTTGGCACTGACATTCGCCATGACATAAGACGCAGGCAACCATGCAGCTTCTACAGGTGTTAAAGCGTACTCACCTTGTAACTGTGGCAAGTTAGCGGTAATAAAGCCATTACTTAAACCTGCCGAAAGGGCAATAAATGTTCCAATGATAAAATACAAATAGCGTTTAGTACGTGAGTGTGCGATTGACGGAGGAGAGCCTGGTAAGATTGGACGTTCATCATCTGTCCAATCGGGAGGTGGTTCAAGATAACGCGGTGCTTTATCCATAGATCACATCCTGTGATGGTTGAATGCCCACAAATAAAAGGTCAAGAGCACGTGTTGCTAAACGTTTTTGCTCTTGTTCGGTGTGTCCTCGAAAAGAGGAGGCAAGAATAGAAACAATAGTACGATAATCTTCAAAATTTAGATCGGGGCGGCACTTTTGAGTCGCAATTGCACGATCAATTAAGGGTTGGATGATACTTTGATGTGTTGTAGTGAGTTGTTTTAAAACTGGATCATCAATTTCTAAAACTTTCCAATATTCTTTTAAAGCACTTAAATAGTTTAAGTGTTGAATATGGCTTTCAATGAGTTGGAATAAGCCATCATCATGATTTTCAAAAGATGCAACACGTGGGCGTAAATTCTCAATTGTATCTGCTAATAAAGCATAAACAAGCGCTTTGCGGTCGGAAAAATTACGATAAAACGTAGCTCTGCCGACACCTGCATGGTTAATAATAAGTTGTAAGGGCACATGAATGCCATGAGTTTTAATCATTTCTGCTGCGGCTTGCAGTAATTCTTCTCGGTTCTGACTTGCGCGTGTGACATGCTTGTTCATGCAATAGCAGCTAAAATAAAAGAAGATGTTATTTTACGGACAAAAATGTCCGAATTTATTTTGGATATGTTACTTCTTTGTAATTATAACTGTTAGTTATATATTTTTATAAAATTCATCATTATTATTTTTGTTTCTTGCAGCTTATGCTTGGCTTATCTTCTTCTGAGAATAGTTAATATGAAAAGCCAACAACAAATTTCTAAAGCACAATATCAAGATAAATCAGATGCTTATTTAAATAGCCAAGTTCATGCTCAAGGCATCGAATTTGAGAAAATGAGAGATTGTATTCAACAACATCAATTCAAACATATCTTAGACTTAGGTTGTGGTGGTGGACATGTCAGTTATCAGGTTGCAGATTTAACTGAAACTACAATTGCTTACGATGTCACGCCTGAAATGTTAATTACGGTTGAAAAAACAGCACAGAAAAAAGGATTAACCCAAATTCAAACCCAATTGGGCGTTGCCGAAAAACTCCCTTTTGCTGATCAGGCTTTTGATTGTGTCATTAGCCGTTATTCTGCACATCATTGGCAACATGTAGGATATGCAATGCAAGAAATTTATCGCGTATTAACCACAACAGGAAAAGTCATTCTTGTAGATATTTTAGGCAATGCTCAGCCTGCTTTAGATACCTTTTTACAAACGATTGAGATGATTCGTGATCCAAGTCATGTGAGAAATTATAGCTTGGCTGAATGGATGCATTTTGCAGAATATGCTAGTTTTCGAGTCGAGCAAATACAGAAACAGACTTTAAACTTAGATTTTGCAAGTTGGGTGAGTCGGATGAAAACACCTGAAAATCATGTGAAAACCATTCGTGCTTTACAAATGCAAGTTGCAGGTAACGTCAAAGCGTATTTCCAAATTCAGCATGATGGTTCGTTTCAAACGGATGTGATGTATTTAGTTTTATCTAAAGCAGCTTAAGTCTGCTAGAATATTGCGTTTAAATTTTGCATAAATAGGGTTCCCTTTGGACAGTTTATTGCCGCTTGTTTCAATTACTGCCGCATTGATGCTTGGTGCGATGAGTCCTGGCCCAACCTTTATTTATGTGGCGAAAAATTCCATCGCGATCTCACGCAAACATGGGCTATATACCGCATTAGGAACAGGAACTGGTGCTGCATTTTTCGGTTTACTTGCGGTGATGGGCTTACAAGCGATTTTGTTGGCCGTGCCTTCTGCTTATTTGGTCTTAAAAATTTGTGGTGGTCTATATTTGCTATGGTTGGCTTTTAAAATTATTCGTCATGCTAAAGAGCCAATGCATACCGAACAAGACTTAACTCAAAAAATGAGTCATCAGCAAGCTTACCGTTTAGGCTTTATTACCCAATTAAGTAATCCTAAAATTGCGATTGTGCTTGCGAGTATTTTTACTGCGCTGTTACCTAAAGATATTCCAACCTATTATTACATTGTATTGCCTGTTTTATGCTTTTTTATTGATGCAGGATGGTATTCATTAGTGGCAGTTATTTTATCGGCTGAAGGGCCGCGTAAAGTATATTTAAAATCTAAAGCGATTTTCGACCGCCTTGCTGGAGGCGTTATGACTTTATTAGGTCTAAAACTAATTTTTGGATTAAAATAGGTTTGATTTAAATGAAAGGGCGCAAGTGTTTTAAACTTGCGCCCTTTTTTTGTTTAGATTTTAGAGAATGATCAAATTGAAATACAAATTGAAATAATTTTTTAATTTCCTTCGATTTAAAAAGTGCTAATTTAAAAGAAAATAACAACAAAGCGGGAGGATCGGCGAATGAAAAAAATCTCCATACTCATTTGCTGCACGGTTGTACTTGTTGGTTGCGAAGCAGTTAAAACAGATCAACATTACTATACCAAAAGTATTGCAGGCGTCCCTGTCCATGAACAAGATTATCAACTAAAGATTGCAAAGCATTAAACACCAAGAATCCTAAAGATTAACCATGATTTTTAGGATTCTTCATTAACCAACTTGATTAAGATATAGTTTTTTCCATTTATTATTTAATGTGAGATTGTTTTTAGCATCTCTTTGTGATTAAAGCCTAGTTCTCAGCATAATACCTTGATTACGCTTGCTTGATTTTTAAGATAAAACGACGAAATAGATTGGTATTGAATTTTGGAAATGCAGTTTATTGTGCAGATAAAATAAGTCTAACGCTTGTGATGAGTATTCAGCAAGTCAACAATACGAATGTGATTCATTTGAACTATAGCATGATTCTTATTTTTAGAAAGAATAGACATAAAAAAAGAGAACCGTAAGGTTCTCTTTTTCTACTAAATCGAGTAATCGATTAGTGAGCAGCTTCAGATGCAGCTGGAGCAGCATCAGATGCAGCAGCAGTAGCGTCAGATGCAGCAGCAGTAGCGTCAGATGCAGCAGCAGTAGCTTCAGATGCAGCAGCAGTAGCGTCAGATGCAGCAGCAACAGCTTCAGATGCTGGAGCAGAAGCAGCAGCAGCTTCTTCAGTTTTCTTTGCACAACCAACGAAAGCTAAAGTTGTAGCTACAGCAGCTACGATAGCGAATTTTTTGAATAACATGGCATCACTCTCAAATTAAGTCATAAGACATAAAAAAACCAAAGCTAACCTGTTTGTGCTTTAATTATCCCTACACGTTCGATAGGTAACAACGCTTGGAGCAGATTAACTGGTATGCCGATATGCTATCATTGCCTATATTGAATTACTACTAGCGAATGAAAAAAAAACGAAAAAAAATCGAATTTGAGTCTTGTTTTTAACAGGAAATAACAATTAAAAATGATTTTGCATTTGGATAAATGATGGACTAAACACTTAAAAATAAAAAAAGTTTTTATTTTTAGTCTAAATGGAAAGTTGATGGTTGTGGGTAAAAAAACAGCTAAATATAAATCTTTGTTATTTTCATGTAAGTTATGTCAACCCGCAGACCAAGACTAAACATGATCTGCGGGATATGTGCTTATTGTTTACGTTTCATTTGCTCGAAGAAATCATCATTGGTTTTGGTTTCTTTCATACGATCAAGTAAGAATTCCATTGCAGCAAGTTCATCCATTGGATGAAGTAGCTTACGCAAAATCCATACTTTACGTAGATTGTCTTCGCTCATGAGGCGTTCTTCACGGCGTGTACCTGATTTTTTCAAGTTCATTGACGGGAATACACGTTTTTCAGCAATACGGCGATCAAGTGTAATTTCTTGGTTACCTGTACCTTTGAATTCCTCATAAATCACTTCATCCATTTTACTGCCTGTTTCAATTAAAGCAGTTGAAATGATGGTGAGTGATCCACCTTCTTCAATATTACGTGCTGCACCAAAGAAGCGTTTTGGGCGTTCTAAGGCGTGTGCATCGACACCACCTGTCAAGACTTTACCTGATGATGGAATTACGGTGTTATAAGCACGCGCTAAACGTGTAATCGAGTCAAGCAAGATCACGACATCTTTTTTGTGTTCAACCAAGCGTTTGGCTTTTTCAATCACCATTTCGGCAACTTGTACGTGACGAGCAGGCGCTTCATCAAAAGTAGAAGCGATAACTTCACCACGAACAGTACGTTCCATTTCAGTCACTTCTTCAGGGCGTTCGTCAATAAGAAGAACGATTAAGAAGACTTCTGGATTGTTGCGGACAATTGATTGTGCAATATTTTGTAGCAACATGGTCTTACCCGCTTTTGGCGGTGCAACAATAATAGAGCGTTGACCTTTACCAATAGGAGCAATTAAGTCCACTACACGTGCGGTTAAATCTTCAGATGAACCATTACCAAGCTCCATCACCAATTGCTCGGTTGGAAAGAGTGGGGTTAAGTTTTCAAATAGAATTTTATTACGCGAGTTTTCTGGTGTGTCGTAGTTAATTTGATTCACTTTTAAAAGTGCAAAATAACGTTCACCTTCTTTTGGTGGGCGAATCGTGCCTGTAATTGTGTCGCCTGTGCGTAAATTAAAGCGACGAATTTGGGAAGGGCTTACGTAAATATCGTCTGGGCCAGCAAGATAAGATCCTGCTGCCGAACGTAAGAAACCGAAACCATCAGAAAGAATTTCTAAAACACCATCACCAAAAATTTCTTCGCCATTCATGGCATGGCGTTTTAAAATTGCGAAGATGATATCTTGTTTACGGTTACGTGCCATCCCCTCAAGGCCCATAAACTCAGCAATTTTAATGAGTTCGCCAATCGGTTTTTTCTTGAGTTCAGTTAAATTCATAGGAGGTCAGTTACTATAAGAACGTCTGGAGAGTCGATTCTGGAAAATAAAAAAAGTAAAAGTCAGCCGCGTGCTGTTAGGACCGAGCAAAATCAATTGCACAATACAAAAACAGAGATCTGTTTAATTGTTTCGAAGGTATAAGATAACAATTGCAGTGCCGAGCGGCGGTCTTATGTGTTGTGTGTTCTAAGAAAGCGTGTGCGCAAAGCTTCATCTCTCTTGAATTTGGAATATAAGCGACCTAGTCGTAATTGTCAATTTAAGATTAGGCAAAATTCAGCAAAAAAAGCGGTGAATTTTGCCTATTTTTTATCTTTTAACGAAAATTAGATATTTTCATCAATAAAAGAAACAAGTTTTGAACGTGGAACTGCACCGATTTGTTGTGCAACCACTTCGCCATTTTTAAATAATAACAATGCAGGAATGTTGCGAATGTTGTAGTTCACAGATGTTTGCTCACAAGCAGTCACATCTACTTTTACAATTTTCACTTTACCTTCGTATTCACGAGATAAATCTTCAAGTACTGGCGCAATTGCTTTACAAGGCCCACACCAAGCTGCCCAAAAGTCAACTAGAACAGGAACGTCTGAACCTAGGACATCAGTTTGAAAGTCGGTATCGGTGGTATTAATAAGGTTTGACATAAAAACTCCAAGAAATATGAAACATGCTTGTTTTGAATATAAGTATTACATAGCAAATTTCAATGTCATAGTTGAATTGTATGATTATCTCGAATGCAGGCCATTTTGTCTAATAGAGGATTACGATATGCTAAATCGATTAATGCTATATGCCATAATGCTTGATTTGTCTATTGGTTTGGACAAAGAGGGAGAATTTGAATAACAGTGAGTTTAGACACAAAGTTGACATAAAATCTTAATGTTTGTAGGGAAAAGCACTTTCCAATTACGGGGCAGTGAATTACTCTAGGAAGCAATTCAATTTACTTCGTTTGCGCACCATGTCTGATTTTTTGATTGATGAAGAGTTACTCGCGGCCATTGATATGGGGTCAAATAGCTTTCACCTTGCGATTGCCCGTGTGGATCATGGTGAAGTGAAAAAAGTGGTTTCGATGTCGGAAAAAGTACAACTTGCTGCGGGTTTAGATGAAAATAAAAATTTAACAGAGGTTGCACAGCAACGAGGTTTGTCTTGTTTAGCTCGTTTTGTTGGGCGCTTAAGTTCAGTACAACCAACACGACTTCGAATTGTCGCAACCAATGCCTTGCGTCAAGCCAAAAATGGCCATGAATTTATTCAAAAAGCGGCTGAAATTTTACCAAAACCGATTGAGATTATTGCTGGACGTGAAGAAGCACGGCTCATTTATTTAGGTGTTTCACATACGATGGCCAATGGTGGGCGTCGTTTAGTGGTTGATATTGGTGGTGGATCAACTGAACTGATTATTGGCGAAGAATTTGAGCCAATTCATACCGAATCGTTACAAATGGGATGCGTTTCTTTTACAAAAGCCTATTTTTCTGACGGTGAAGTCAGCCAGAAAAACTTCAATAAAGCTTTTGTTGCAGCTTGCAAAGAACTCTCTGGAATTGCTAACACTTATAAGTCTGCAGGTTGGGACACTGTTGTCGGTTCAAGCGGAACTATCAAAGCTTGTCGTCAAATTATGGTCAATATGGGCTTAAGTGATGAACAAGAAAGTGTGACCCGTGAAGGTTTGGAAAAACTCAAAGACAAATTGCTTAAGTTTAAGCATATTTCTGATATTGACTTTGATGGTTTAAAAGAAGATCGCCGAGCAGTTCTGCCAGCTGGATTGGCGATTTTGTATGCTGTGTTTGAGGTATTGGAAATTGACCGATTAATGTATTCAGACGGCGCTTTAAGAGAAGGCGTGATGTATGATTTACTGGGTCGTTTTAAGCATGAAGATATTCGAGATCGTAGTGTTCAGGCATTAATTGGACGTTACAATGCCGATGCAAAACAAGCAGAAAGGGTGGTCGCAACTGCACAGAAATTATTTGATTTTGTTTCACGAGACTTGAAATTAACCAATGAAGACAGTGACTTAATTCGTCGTGCAGCTTATTTGCATGAAATTGGCTTAGCGATTAGTCATGCTGGATATCACCGTCATGGTGCGTATTTATTACAGCATTCGGATATTCCTGGTTTTTCACAAATTGATCAGAATCATCTTTCGCATTTGGTTGCACATCATCGTCGTAAACTGAGAATTGAAAGCAAAAATGATGTTTTTAAAGTGGGTGGGCAAACACTTATCTACCTAAGTTTATTGTTAAGATTGGCCGTTTTGCTCAATCATAGTAGGAGTGATCAGATGCTTCCTGCCATTGAATTAAAGGTAGTGAATGCGCAACAATGGCAGTTAACAGTTTCTGGTGATGCGAAACAATGGCCGTTATTGGTTGCCGACTTGCACGATGAGCGAGAGCAATTTAAACATTGGGACATTGATTTGATCATTCAGTCGGAACAATTTATTGATTAACGCCGCGTTGATTCATTTAAGGATAATACTCGACCTATGAAAAATAAAGCTGCTCAGTCTAAAGCGTGGAAGACGGTACAAATTGCGCGTCATCCTCAGCGTCCGCAATTTTTAGATTATGCAAATGAATTATTTGATGACTTAGATGTTCTGCATGGTGACCGTGTTTTTGGTGACGATGGTGCGATGATTGGTGGTCTTGCTCGTTTCGAAGGCCAACCTGTAATGATCGTTGGTCAACACCGCGGTCGTACAACGCGTGAACGTTTACAACATAACTTTGGGATGGCAAATCCTGAAGGTTATCGTAAATCACAGCGTTTGCTTGACTTAGCTGAGCGCTTTAATTTACCTGTTTTAACTTTTATTGATACGATGGGTGCATACCCAGGTGTGGGTGCAGAAGAGCGTGGTCAAGCAGAAGCAATTGCGACCAGTCTTGCGCAGCTTTCACGTTTAAAAGTTCCTGTGATTGCAACGGTATTAGGTGAAGGTGGTTCAGGTGGTGCGCTTGGGATTGGGGTCGCTGATCGTGTGATTATGTTGTCACACAGTATTTACTCGGTGATTTCGCCTGAAGGTTGTGCTTCTATTTTATGGAAAACTGCCGAAAAAGCTGAACAAGCCAGTGAAGCATTGGCACTTACCGCAGAAAAATTACAGTCTATGGGGATTGTAGAAACGGTAATTGACGAAGGCGAAGGTGCTCATTTACAGCCTGAAAACGTGATGAATAAACTACGTGAAGTGTTAAAAACCACGTTAGCTGAATTAGAAACCATGGACGCAGACACACGATGCGAAGCACGTTATCAACGTTTAATGAAATTTGGCAGCAGCAATTTAGGTCTAGCGTCTTAAATGACGCTGAGCTGCACTATCCGCAACAAAAGTTCTTAATTGGTTGTAGTGGTGGCATGGATTCCATGCTACTGCTACAGCTGATGAATTTACTCTTTCCACAGCGCATTCGCGCAGTTTATATTGATCATCAACTTCAAGCACCAAGTGCTGCTTGGGGCGAAGTCGTGCGTGAATTTTGCTTTGAACGACAGATTTTGTGTGAAATTGTGGCTGTGCAAGTGCAAAATGGCAATCTTGAACAGCAAGCTCGACAAGCGCGTTATGCGGCATTTTCACAACATATTCACAAGAATGAAGTGCTGGTTTTGGCACATCATCAACAAGATCAGGCTGAAACACTGTTATTACGCTTGCTTTCGGGCAGTGGAGTTGCTGGACTTTCGGCAATGCGTGAGCATGATGTACGTGATGGTCTGCATATTTGGCGGCCGATGCTAAATTTAAGCCGTGAGCAAATTGAAAAGTGGACGGAGACCTTACATCTAGGCTATGTGATCGATCCAACCAATGCCGATCAGCATTACGATCGGGCATGGTGTCGTGAAACGGTTTGGCCATTGTTGCAACAGCGTTTTCCACAAATGCAAATGGCATTGGCTCGAACCACATGGTTGATGCAAGATGCCAATGAAATTTTAGATAGTGTGCTGGAACAAGATTGGCAACTTTGTTGCACGCCGAATCAGCTTAATTTAGCTCAATTTAAATTATTGTCTGTGCCACGGCAGCGCCAACTTTTATCGGTTTGGTTAAAAGGTGACGGTATTTATCGGCCAAGTCTTGATGCTGTGCAACGTTTGCAACGAGAAGTGATTGATGCGAAAGCTGATGCACAGGCCGTTTTATTTTTAAAGCCCTATTATTTTGTTCGGTATCAAAATCAGATCCATCGTTTAACTGAAAAGCAGTATTTGGCTGTGAAGAAGGTAGTAATAGTTGATGAAATTTTGAACTGCAAATTGCAACAAATTATTACGACTGCTTCGGGAATATACATCATTGAACAGACCAATCAAATGGGATTGTGCTTCGAATTATTGACCCAAACTTTAAACTTAAAAGTGAGGCAGGGCGGTGAAAAAGTTCATCTTTATGGACGTGTTGGATCGTGGCCACTGAAAAAAGCCATTCAAGCGGCACAAATTTTTCCGTGGTTACGTTATCAAGTGCAAATTTTGGCGAAAGATGATGTTATTCTAGGGGTATTTACCCCTCAAGGATTTTGGTTGGCACAGTCGCCGTATTGTCAGTTAGGTGGCTGGAAACCAACACAAAAAGTTGAGTGATGACTGCATTGCCGAGTGTGAATATGAATGTTGCTTTAAATTGTAATATTAGTTTTATTGGTGGTGGAAATATGGCCCAAGCCTTAATTGGCGGGTTAATTTCAAGAGGTTTCCCTCAAACACAACTGCGCGTTGCCGACCCTGTTGAGCAAATTCGTCATGTGTTACAAGCGCGTCAAATTGCAGTTTTCACTGAAAATTTAGATGCGATTGTTGAGGCGGATGTGGTGGTCTTAGCGGTCAAACCACAAGTACTCGCGAGTGTATTAACGCCATTAAAGGGACATTTAAAAGATAAATTGATTATTTCAATTGTGGCAGGTGTAACAATTGACTTAATTGAAGGTTTAACGGGTGCAACACGTATTGTACGTGTAATGCCGAATACGCCAGCATTGGTACAAACGGGCGCGCATGGCATGTATGCCAAAAGCATTGTCTCTGAGGCCGATCGTCAACTTGCAACCCAAATTTTGGCAGCGACAGGGCTTGGTTTATGGGTCGATCAAGAATCACAGATTGATGCAGTAACGGCGGTTTCGGGTTCAGGGCCTGCATACTTTTTTTATTTAATGGAAAGTATGATCCGTGCAGGTAAAAATTTAGGTTTAGATGAAAAAGTTGCTACAGCACTTACTTTGCAAACCGCCTTGGGTGCAGCCCAAATGGCGATTAGTAGTGATGTATCACCTTCGACCTTACGTCAAAATGTGACTTCTCCAAATGGAACCACGCAAGCTGCATTAGAAGTGTTTGATCGCGCACAGATTTCACAAAGTATCCAAAGCGCATTGGCTGCTGCACAAAAGCGTAGTCAAGAATTGGCTCAGGAATTGAGCGATCAAGTTCAGCAATTTAAAAAGTAAAGGAAGCGAGTAGATGGGTGCAAATATTGCGCTAATTTTTAATATTTTGATGAATGTCGCAATATTATTAGTGTTTTTTCGCTTTTTAATTCAATTGGCGGCCGTTTCTCCATATAACCCGGTGGTGTTATCCACCGTTAAGGCCACAAAAGTTGTGGATATGTTTAGTCGAATTTTTCCGACATTGGCTAAAGGGCGAGTGAACTTAGCAGCATTGGTTTTATTGGTCGTGCTGTGTTTATTTAAAAATTTTGGCGCTATGTATTTGGCGGGAAGTCCACCAAATAGTGCGGTTTTTCTACTGATTTATACCTTTGTGGATATGATTCAGGATTTAATCCGTATTTGTCGTTATTTAATTTTTGCAACGATTATTTTAGGATGGGTGGTGATGTTTACCCAAACGCGTTCGCCTTATATTGAAGTTATTCAAGAGTTGGCAGAACCATTATTAGCACCATTTCGGCGTTTGTTGCCTAATATGGGCATGATCGATTTATCTCCAATTTTGGCCTTTTTGGCGCTATATATTGCACAAGTGTTGATGAATGAAGTTGCACGGGTGTTGTTGATTGGTTGGTAAGCATAAGTTTAATAAAAAACCAGCTTAAAGCTGGTTTTTTATTGGCTGGTTTTTCCAGAAACCTCTTTAATTGGATGTATATATGGCAAGAAAGTGTGCCCCTGCACCAAGCAATACAAAGATATGCCAAATTGCATGGCTATATTTTACGCTTTTTAAGGCATAAAAAACTGCACCAAGGGTATAAGCGAGTCCACCAATGACCAATAATTTCAAGCAAGCAGAACTTAAATAGCGTTGCATATCATCGATCATTAAAATGGCAAACCAACCCATAATTAAATAGGCAATTAACGATAATTTTTCAAAACGATGAACCAATCCAAGTTTAAATATTGTACCGATTGCAGCAATTGCCCATAGTGCAATTAACAAATAATGCGCTTTTGTGGTTGGAATTTGTATGACCAAGAGTGGTGTATATGTACCTGCTATTAAATAATAAATCGCAATATGATCGAGTTTTTTATACCAGTGTCGTTTCTTTTCGGTTTTGGCGGCATGATATAAAGTTGAACTTGCAAGCATGAGAATCAGACTCGCACTGTAGATCCATAGGCTTAACCATGTGAATGTTGGAAATTGTGCTGTTTTTACCAAGAGCATGATGCTGGCAATCACTGCGATGATTGCACCTAAGCCATGGGTGAAGACATTCAGTTTTTCCTCTGTTGCATCATAAGAAATTGGCAATGCGTGATTTTCCATCTAAGGCTTCATATTAAAAATACACTTGTATATTAATTTAATTTTGCTTTTAAGGTAAGAGCATTTACAATTGATTTGTAAATATAGATAGGTCAGTGTTTTTATGTCGGCAAGACAATATGCTTCTGAGCAAGAGCAACAATGGTTTTTGGCCCTAACCCAAGCTTGGAACACACAGTGTTTTGAGCGGCTGATTTTAAGTCAGTATCAGGGGAAAGTGGCTGAACTTGATAAAATCATTTTTCAGATCGTTGAATTACAGCAGCAGAGCATGCTCAAAGTCACTTATCGATATAAAACCCAAGATGTGACCAAAAATTACAACTTTGAGAATGCTTTGAATGAAATTCAGCAGTTGTTGTTAGATTGTAAGCAGGCGAATTTGTTTTTAAGCGATGCGGAATTGCAGCTCAAAAAAAACAAGAAAAAAGTGCAACTTATTCAAACTAAGAAAAAGCCAATCAATACCAATGCAGCGCAAACACATAACCGTGAAAAGCAGCGCTATCTTGCATTGAGCCAACCTTATTTGCAAGATTTAGGTATTAGCGATCAGCATGCGAAACTTGTGCCGAGCATGGCAAAAAAATGGAAGCAAATTAATAAATTTACTGAAATTTTTTCGAATGCAATTGCAGATATTACGGTTGAGCAAAAGCAACTCGATATTGTTGATTTTGGTTCAGGCAAAGGCTATCTAACCTTTGCGATGTATGATTATTTGCAGCAACAAGGATTACAACCACATATTACTGGGGTTGAGTTACGCCATAATTTGGTGGAATTTTGTCAAGATGTTGCTCAGAAAAATCAGTTTAAACATTTAAACTTTTTTGAAGGCGATGTTCGTAGTTATCAGCCTGAAAAATTAGATGTGATGGTGGCACTGCATGCGTGTGATATCGCAACTGATTTTGCCATTCATTGTGGCATTCGACTGGGCGCGAATATGATTATGTGTGCGCCATGTTGTCATAAAGAGTTACGCCCGCAGTTGACGAGTCCGGATGTATTAAAGCCAATGCTGCAATTTGGTATTCACCAAGCCCAGCAAGCTGAAATGCTCACCGACAGTTTGCGTGCCTTGTTGTTAAATGCTTATGGTTATGAGACCAAAGTGTTTGAGTTTATTGGGCTTGAGCACACCAGTAAAAATAAAATGATTTTGGCAATCAAACGTAAAGATGTAACTGTGCCTGATGCAAAAATCATGCAGCAAATTGAAGCATTAAAAGCCATGTATGGCATTCATCAGCAAAGTTTGCAACGCTTACTTGAGGATGAGTTGGTTGATCAAGACCGAGTCGGTTGTCGTTGTTAATACAAAAAAGCTCAAGGTTCAACTTGAGCTTTTCTTTTTGCATATATTTTACAGTTACAGCGTGCCATGTAATTGGCGATAAAGCCCAGGTGTAACCCCTGTCCACTTTTTAAAGGCGCGGTGGAAGGTACTGGTTTCGCTAAAGCCGACTTGCTGCGCGACATCTTCTAAAGTAAGTTTAGGTTGTAAAAGTAAATGAATGGCGGCATCACGGCGCAATGCATCTTTAACCCCTTGGTAGCTTTTCCCTTCAGACGCTAAACGGCGACGTAATGTTTGTGGTGATAAATACAACATGGATGCCACATCATTTAGCGTTGGCATTTCTTCGCCAATATGACTTTTTAACACGTCACGAATACGTGAAGTTAACGAGTTGGTATTTTTAAATTTCACTAAAAGCTGTGCAGGTGCTGCTTTTAAAAATTCTTGTAAGGTTTCTTCATTTTGACGAAGAGGTAAGTCTAAATAATCAGCGGCAAAGGTAATTTCGGTACGGGCTGCATCAAATTGCATTAAGGGCGCAAAGAACAGGGCATCGTATTCGTCAGCTTGTTCTGGGCGAGCATAATCAAAGTTAACGCGTTCCAGTGAAATGCGACGGTCAATTAACCATGATGCTAAACCATGCCAAATCATCAGCATGCTTTCTGTCATGAAGTGATCTGGGTCTTGAGATTTAGGAATCAGTGAAATTAACCGTGCTTCGTGCTTGTCGCGTTCAATGGTAATAAACCAATCATCACTAAATAAACGGTAAAATTGTTCAGAAAGTGCTAAAGCTTGCCCAAGAGTTTTGGCATGAATGATCAATTGGCACATCATGGCAAAACTGCCTAAGCGCCTTACTTGTGTTGAAAAACCTGCATGTTCATCTTGAGTAACCATCCACAACATTTGAATGAAGCGTGTATATTGCTCAGGCGAAACCCGCGCTTTGGGTTGCTTTAATAGTTCGGCTTCAATTCCAACGTGTGAAAGTAAGGATTCGACATCCATGCCCATTTTTTTTACGCCAGTTAACGCAGCATTGACAAAATGAATGCTAATGGTGTCACGGCTGACATTGATTCCTTCAATCGTTTTGATATTCACAAATAATTGACCTAAATGATAATGAAGAATGATTCAGAAAATTTACAGCGCTGTAAAGCTAAAAATATTGTAAATGTAGAAAAATGTGACCAAAATGGCGGAATATGACATTATTTTGCCAATATCTTGAAATATTTAATCTATTTGAATGATGTTGTGTTTGAACAATAATGAAGAAATTGAGTATGGTGTTTCGGAATCTACTTTATAAAATAGATGGAAAATGTCATATTTATTACAAAAATTCACGTTAAATTGAAAAGGAATCAGTGGATTAACAAATAGATAAACATTTTTTACAAAAATAATAGTATCCTACGCTTGTTCGCAAGCTCAAAGGATTATAATTGTGACTAAGTTTTCTCCAATTTTTCGTTTATCTCTATGTGCATTAGCATTTGCAATGGCTGCTCAAACTCATGCTGCAACTGCTTTTGATGCCAATAGTCCTTACATGCTAGGTGATTGGAACGGACAACGTACAGCACTTAAAGACCAAGGCTATGATTTCTCATTGGGTTATACTGGCGAAGCCGCTAATGTACTCGATTCTAAAGATACCTCAAATCATGGTACAGCATATTCTGGTCAAGTGGCTTTGGGTGCGCATTTTGATTTACAAAAAATCTTAGGTTGGCAAGATACTGAAGCACAAATTACCATCACCAACCGTGATGGACATGATGTTAAACATAAAGCAGATGCTTTAGATGGACAATTGAGTTCAACTCAAGAAGTTTATGGCCGTGGTCAAACCACACGTTTAACTGATTTGTGGATCAAGAAAAAATTCTTAGATCAGAAATTAGATGTGAAAGTCGGTCGTTTTGGTGAAGGTGAAGACTTTAACCAAGCAGCTTGTGATTTCCAAAACCTTGGTTTGTGTGGTGGTCAAATTGGTAACTGGGATGCCGGTGATCAAATTCACAACTGGCCAGTGAGCCAATGGGCTGCGCGGGTAAAATATAACTTTACCCCTGAAGTCTTCGCACAAGTGGGTGTGTATGAATATAACCCAGAAAATGTAAAACGTAGCAAAGGCTTTAATTTAAGCACAGACGGTTCAAAAGGTGCGGTACTTCCTATTGAGCTTGTGTGGCAGCCAAAATCTACAGTAAATGGTTTACCGGGCGAATATCGCGTTGGTTATTACTACAGTACTGCGGATGCGCTTGTAGCAAATGATACAACTAAAACCAAAACTGACCATGGTCAAGGTGGTTGGGTGTCATTCACGCAACAATTGACCAGTGTAAATGGCGATGCATCACGCGGTTTAAGTGTTACTGGTCAAGCTGCATTCTTTGATGCAGATACAAGTGCTATGAAAAATATGCAGAGTATTTCTGTAGCGTATAAAGGCTTATTTGATGCACGTCCGAAAGATGAGTTAGCAATTGGCTTTTCTCAACTTAATGTGAATAAAGATGCGATTAAATACGATCGTAAAAATGTAGATACAGAGTATAACTCTGAAATTTACTATGGTATTGCTGCAACCAATTGGTTAACAGTACGTCCAAACGTGCAATATGTTCGTCATGTTGGTGCGTTGAAAGATGGAAATAATGCTTGGGTTGGTGGTGTGAAATTTATTACAGCATTCTAAGCTGATTATATTTGTCTTTAAAATGGATTAGCAGGTCTAATTTAAGCATCACCACTGTGGTTTATTTTTGAAATAAAAAATAAACAAATGAGGGTTCTCTCATCAGTGGTGATGTGTTTTTTTAAAGACAAAATCATTGGTTCTATCGATGTAGCACAAAAAAACAGCTGTTTTTTTGTGCTAAATTGTTTGTACTTAATTTGGAAAATATAGAGGTGTTTTTATGACTCAACCCTCACAGAGTTCGGGCATAAGAACCTTTACTGCTATTGTTTTAGCAGTGATTGGTTTGATACTTTTGGGTGGTGGCCTATATTTAGGTACACTTGGAGGCTCGATCTACTATGTAATTACTGGCCTTGTACTTCTAATTACAGCAATATTATTGGTACGTCGCTCGGCAAATGCACTTTGGATGTATGCAGCTTTAATGCTTGGTACAACCATTTGGGGTATTTGGGAAGTCGGTACTGATTTTTGGGGATTAACCCCACGTTTAGGCATCTTGGGTGTTTTAGGCGTATGGCTGTGTTTTCCTATTGCGACGCGTGGTGTACAAGCCGTTGCAACAGCACGTAAAGGCTTAGCGGCAACTTTAGTGTTCGCAATTTTGGTGATGGTCTATTCAATTTTTAATGACCCTCAAGAAATTAACGGCACAATTACCACAAAACAACCTGAAAAAGCACAAGCGGTGGATGGTGTTGCGGCGGGCGATTGGCCAGCATATGGTCGTACCCAAGGCGGTGTTCGTTACTCGCCACTGACACAGATTAATGACCAAAATGTCAAAGATTTGAAAGTTGCTTGGACATTCCGTACTGGCGATTTAAAAACTGCAAACGATTCGGGTGAAACCACCAACCAAGTTACGCCAATTAAAATTGGTAATAACATGTTTATGTGTACAACACACCAACAATTGGTGGCGCTTGATCCTGCAACAGGTAAGCAAAAATGGCGTTTTGATCCAAAATTAAAAACAGATCCAAGCTTCCAACATTTAACTTGTCGTGGCGTGTCTTATTATGATGCGAATAACACGGCTGAATTCGCAGCAAGTTTGCAGCATAAGCAATCAAGCTCGACTCAATGTCCACGTAAAGTTATTTTACCTGTAAACGATGGTCGTTTAGTGGCAATCAATGCAGACAATGGCCAGCGTTGTACCGATTTTGGTCACAACGGTGAAGTAGATCTGCAAAAAGATATGCCGTATGCCTATGCAGGCGGTTATAACCCAACGTCTCCACCAGTGGTAACGGGTACAACGATTGTTATTGCAGGTTCAACAACCGATAACTATTCAACCAAAGAACCATCGGGTGTTATCCGTGGTTATGATGTGAATACTGGTAAGTTGTTGTGGGTATTTGATACAGGTGCACAAGATCCAAATGCGATTCCGGCTCCTGGTCAAAAATTTGTTCACAACTCTCCAAACGCTTGGGCACCATTGGCATACGATGCAAAATTAGACATCGTTTATGTTCCAACAGGTGTAGGTACGCCTGATATTTGGGGTGGTAACCGTGACAATCTGAAAGAACGTTATGCAAACTCAATGTTGGCATTAAACGGTACAACTGGTAAATTGGTGTGGCACTTCCAAACTACACATCACGATTTGTGGGATATGGATGTACCTTCTCAGCCATCTTTAGCCGATGTTAAAGATAAATCAGGTCAAACTGTTCCTGCAATTTATGTGTTAACTAAAACAGGTAATGTCTTTGTTCTTGATCGTCGTAATGGTAAAGCCATTGTGCCAATTACAGAACGTCCAGTACCGCAAACTGTTGAACGTGGTCCACAAACCAAAGGTGAGTGGTATTCAAAAACTCAACCGTTCTCTGACCTTGATTTAGCACCAAAAGACAAATTAACCGACAAACAAATGTGGGGCGCCACAATGTTTGACCAGTTAGCATGTCGTATCTACTTCAAGAAATTGAACTACAATGGTATTTATACACCACCATCTGAAAACGGTACTTTGGTATTCCCAGGAAACCTTGGTGTTTTTGAATGGGGCGGTATGTCTGTCAACGTAGACCGTCAGGTTGCGGTGATGAACCCAATTGGCTTGCCATTTGTAAGTCGTTTGATTCCTGAAAAAGCAGACCGTGCTGAAACTGCAAAAGGTGCAGGCACAGAACAAGGCATTCAACCAATGTATGGCGTGCCATATGGTGTTGAAATCAAACCGTTCTTGTCACCAATTGGTTTACCTTGTAAGCAACCATCTTGGGGCTTTGTTGCGGGTGTTGATTTAAATACGCATCAAGTGGTTTGGAAAAAGCGTATCGGTACCATCCGTGACAGCTTACCAAACTTATTCCAATTGCCAGCATTGAAAATTGGTGTCCCTGGTTTAGGTGGTTCAATTTCAACTGCGGGTAACGTGATGTTCGTTGCAGGTACGCAAGATAACTATATCCGTGCCTATAACGTCAGCAATGGTGCAAAACTTTGGGAAGCACGTTTACCTGCCGGTGGACAAGCAACACCAATGACCTATGAAATTAATGGTAAGCAGTATCTTGTACTTATGGCGGGTGGTCATGGTTCATTCGGTACCAAAATGGGTGACTATTTAGTTGCTTATGCTTTACCTGATTTAAAATAAGTTTACATCTTAAAAATTAGAAAAGGCTCAGCTTCGGCTGGGCTTTTTTATTATCTTTAAAAGTGCTTTATCAATAAAACCGCTATTAAATATGTAAAAAAAGCATTTTGTTGATGAATTAAAGCCCTTTATGCTATAGCTGTCATATTGAACTTACTAGCTGAAAGCCATGTATTTGTATACTGATTACGATCAACAACTGGTGAATGAACGAGTTGCACAATTCCGTGACCAAACCGAACGCTACCTTGCGGGAACTTTAACCGAGGATGAGTATCGTCCGTTACGTTTGCAAAATGGGCTTTATGTACAGCGTTATGCGCCAATGCTAAGAATTGCTGTGCCATATGGTTTAATGAATACCAAGCAGTTACGTAAAATTGCAGATATTGCAACGGAATATGACCGTGGTTATGTCCATGTTTCAACTCGTCAAAATATTCAGCTCAATTGGCCGGCGCTAGAAGATGTGCCTGAAATTTTAGCTGAACTGGCAACAGTGCAGATGCATGCCATTCAGACATCAGGAAACTGTATTCGTAATACCACTACCGACCAATATGCAGGTGTGGTTGCAGGTGAAATTGCCGATCCACGTCCAACCTGTGAGTTGATTCGTCAATGGAGTACCTTTCATCCTGAATTTGCTTTCTTGCCGCGTAAGTTCAAAATTGCGGTTTCTGCTTTAGAAGAAACAGACCGCGCTGCGACTTCTTTTCATGATATTGGTGTGTATATCGTCAAAAATGAACAAGGCGAAGTGGGTTATAAAATTAAAGTGGGGGGCGGTTTAGGTCGTACTCCTGTTATTGGTAGCATTATTCGTGAGTTTTTGCCGCGTGAAGACTTAATTGCTTATTTAGAAGCAGTATTGCGTGTGTATAACTTGCATGGTCGTCGTGACAATAAATACAAAGCGCGAATTAAGATTTTAGTTAAAGCTATGACACCTGCGGTATTTGCTGAGAAAGTCGAAGCTGAATTTGCATATACACGCCAAAATTTACAAGTGCAGCCTGAACTGTTACAAAAAATGGATTATGTGTTTACGCCATTTGAATACCAAAATTTGGCTGATGAAGATTTCACTGCATTGTTCCAACAGCATCCAAAATTCAAGCAATGGTTTAATGTAAATACACATGCGCATAAAGTATCAGGCTATCGCATTGTTACGATTAGCTTAAAGCGTGCTGGTGTTGCACCGGGCGATATGACCACCAAAGAAATGCACTTTATTGCAGACTTGGCGGACAAATACACTTTTGGTGAATTACGTACCACACACGAGCAAAATATCTCTCTTGCAGATGTTCCACAAAAAGATTTGTTTAGCTTGTGGCAAGCTTTAGAGCAAGAAAATATGGCACGTGCGCATATTGGTTTTCTTACCGATATTATTTGCTGCCCAGGTGGTGATTACTGCTCGCTTGCCAATGCAAAGTCGATTCCAATTTCAGAAGCAATTTCTCGCCGTTTTGATGATCTCGACACAATTTATAATTTAGGTCGTCTAGATTTAAATATTTCAGGCTGTATGAATGCGTGTGGGCATCATCATGTTGGGAATATTGGGATTTTAGGAGTTGATAAAAAAGGCGCAGAATTCTACCAAATTACTTTGGGCGGAAATGCCAACCATGATGCTTCAATTGGCGATATTTTAGGACCATCTTTTGCTGCCGATGCTGTGCCAGATGTAGTAGATGAAATTTTGAATACCTATCTTGATTTGCGTCAAGAAGGTGAAGAATTCATTGAAACCTATCGCCGTGTTGGGATTACCCCATTTAAGGAGCGTGCATATGCTTAATACATCTTTGGCCGTACTTTATAAAGATGGCACGATCGCAGACAATAGCTATCAGATGATTGCTGAAGATGGTAGCGTGCCAAATGGTGATGTTGTGCTCCAAGCCGATCAACTTGAACATCTTACAAAAATTTCAGGTAAAAAAGCTTTATTGGTTACGGTAGATAGCTCACCTGAAGTGAATGAGTTTCCATTGACTGAACTTGACACCATTTTGATTGAGTTTGCAGGCTTTAACGATGGTCGTGGCTATTCGTTTGCAGCATTATTACGTCGTCAAGGTTTTAAGGGTGAATTACGTGCGGTGGGGGATATCTTCAAGGATGTCTTGAATTATCTAAAACGTTCAGGCTTTGATAGTTTTGTGATTAAAGAGGGTAAGGATATTCATGAAGCTGCAGCAGGCTTGAATGATTTTGTTAATCCATATCAAATTTCGACAGCCAATCCAATCGCCGGTTATCAAACGAGTCGATAAGCAGTTTCAAGTTTTTTATCGAATAAAGACCTTGCTTTAAGCGAGGTTTTTATTTTGAAATCTAGCATTTATTGTTTTGACTCTCTGTTCGGATTGTGCCGACCATATTCAAAACAATACGATGTTGAAGGTCAAGTTGGGACGAGCAATAATAAAAACTACCAATCGAACCACGAGGTAACCCTGTATCTCCCTGAAATGTAACTGCTTGAAAGTTCAGGCTTCCTTTCCATAGTAACGTGCCATATTTAAGATTAGTTTGATAGGTATTTAAAATTACTTCATTTGAATCACGTTTTTTGTTCTGATTCTGGTCTAAAAATAGAATAAAGCCTGAATGCCATTGATCGGTTGTGCAATGCTCTAAATCTAAGCTTGGACAAATGACTAGGTTATTGCGATGGATGAATGCCAGTTGTTTGGCTTGGATTAGGTGCTGATGCAAGATATGTGGAATAGCTTGGGCTTCTTTTTTGGCTTTAAAATTATGATAATGTGGAATAGCGATAAAATACACAATAGCCAATAGAGCTGTGTAAACGGTTAACTCAACTAATGTTAAGCCTTTCTGTTTTTTTATTATCATGGGGGATTATCTTTTTTGGGTGTTTTTTAAGCATTATAGATGGGTCAATTGAAATTTTAAATAAGCAAAATTACAAAAAAGACTAGTTTGTTATTAAACAATCAGTGAATATATAAATAGGCCATTGTTCTGTACAAATTGAGTGAAAAATTACCAAATTACAACGGAATTTGTAAGAATTTTTGTCAATAATTCGCTTACTTAGATTTATCAGTGACTTGAGTTGTTGTTTCTTGTGATTGATTCAGGCAAAATGATGAGCTGAAAAGAACAAACTGAGATAGATTAATTATCTCAGTAAACTGACAAAAATTTTAAGCGCCGCTTAAAAACAAATTGTTATCTTTGGAGGATATCCATGAAATTAAGTCGTATTGCTCTTGCTACAGTACTTGCAGCATCTCCATTTGTTGCAAATGCAGGTGTTACCGTAACTCCATTGTTGCTTGGTTACACTTTCCAAGACAGCAAACATAATAATGGCCAAACACACCTTTTGTCTTCTCAGTTAGGCCAAGGTGAAGCTCAAAACGATTTAGCTGTTGGTGCAGCACTTGGTGTTGAATTAACACCTTGGTTGGGTTTTGAAGCTGAATATCTTCAAGTGAAGGGTGATGTTGATGCAAAAGGTGGTAATCAAGTTACTGGTGGTGCTGAATACAAGCAACAACAAATCAATGGTAACTTCTATGTTACTTCTGACTTGATCACTAAAAATTATGACAGCAAAATCAAGCCTTATATCTTAGGTGGTGCTGGTCACTACAAATATAAATTTGATGGTGTAGATCGTGGTTACCGTGGTAACACTGAGCAAGGTACATTAGCGAATGCTGGTGTTGGTGTATTCTGGCGCTTAAACGATGCTTTGTCTCTTCGTACAGAAGCGCGTGGTACATATAACTTTGATGAGCAATTTTGGAATTATACAGCACTTGCAGGCTTAAACGTTGTCATCGGTGGTCACTTAAAACCTGCTGCACCGGTTGTTGATGTTCAGCCAGTTGAACCTGCACCAGTAGTTCAACCTCAGCCTCAACCACAAGAGTTGACTGAAGATTTGAACATGGAACTTCGTGTGTTCTTTGATACTAACAAATCAAACATCAAAGCACAGTACAAGCCTGAAATTGCAAAAGTTGCTGAGAAATTAGCTGAATATCCAAATGCAACAGCACGTATTGAAGGTCACACAGATAACACTGGTCCACGTAAGTTAAACGAACGTTTATCTTTGGCTCGTGCTAACTCTGTTAAATCTGCACTTGTAAGTGAGTACAATGTTGATGCATCACGTTTGTCTACTCAAGGCTTCGCGTGGGATCAACCAATTGCTGACAACAAAACTAAAGAAGGTCGTGCAATGAACCGTCGCGTATTTGCTACAATTTCTGGTAGCCGCACAGTTCTAGCTCAACCAGCAGCAGCGCAATAATGATTGATCGCTGATGTGTAAAAAGCGGCTCATAAGAGCCGCTTTTTTACATCTATTAAAAATTTTGTGGAAAATGAGGTGTATTGGCAAACAAAAGAAATTCTAATCTAGCGGTTTTCTGAGTTAGGTTTCTTAGAGTCCTGCTTTGGATCGTAATTCTATTGTGCATAAATCTAGGAATGCTTCACCTATAGATTCAGGAACGATAGGTGAAAAAGATGGGGTGTTGCTCGATTCAGATTCTTTGACCATTCCATTGGTTTGATAAGTTACATAAGATTTTGTTGCGATTGTTTTATCATGGCAATTAAGTGTTTGATAAGATAAACCGTAATCTCCTGTATATGTTTTTTCTTCAATGATATTTTTACGTGCTGTAAATTTATACCAGAAATCTAAGGTGCTAGAATCTAGGTGAGCTTTGATTGATGTCTTATCTACATAAATGAAGTAGTCATCATTATAAGTTAGCAACTTCCATTCTGCTGCAAAAGTATTATTATAAATAATGAAACCCGTGAAGCAAGTTACTAATTTTTTGAACATTTTTACCCCCTTTTTTTGGCTGTTTAATTATAGCAGCCGTAGTCATGAAACGACATAGGAATAAATGATGTTGTGCTACCCAAGATAGCATTAAAAAGTCTAGGGCTGGTTGTCGTGAAATTTAAGATTGTATTTTAGGTATGAGATATAAAAAAGCGCAATTGAAATTGCGCTTTAATGATTGAGTTTTTTAGTCATCTTTTAAAGGGCTAACATCCATTTTTTCATATGGAATGAGCTTGGTTTTATATTTCCATTTATAACCGAGCCAAATGATTAAAAAGAGTGGCAGGGTGATATAGGTTGCCAATAAACCTAGCCAATCGATTTTGGGGCCAAGTAAGGCTTGGTAATTTTGTCCCAACATAATGATGGTACATAAAATAAAAGCAAACCATGGTGCAAAAGGGAAAAATTTAGCACGATAAGATAAATCTTCTAGCTTATGACCCTGAGTAATATAGCCTTTGCGGAAACGATAATGTGAAATTGCAATGCCGAGCCATACAATAAAGCCACACATGCCTGACATGTTGAGTAACCAGTTATAAATTTCCTGTTTTCCAACAAAACTTGTGAGTAAGGATAAAGCCGCAATCGCTGTAGTTGCATAAAGCGCGCGCATGGGTACGCCACGTTTGTCGAGTTGTGAGAACCAGCGTGGTGCGCGTCCTTCTTTGGCCATATCCCAAAGCATGCGGGTAGAAGAATACATGCCTGAGTTACCCGCAGATAAAATTGCAGTTAAAATCACCACATTCATTAAGCTTGCAGCAAAAGCTAAGCCAACTTTTTCATACAGCAAAGTGAATGGAGATAAAGCAATGTTATTGCTCGTCGAGGCTTGAATGAGATGTGGATCGTCATAGCTAACCAATGTGCCAATGATGAAGATACATACGATATAAAACAGTAAGATGCGCCAAAAAATTTGTTTAATTGCCAAAGGAATGGTTTTTTTGGGATCTTTAGATTCACCCGCTGCAACGCCAACCATTTCAGTGCCTTGAAACGAGAAACCTGCAATCATTGCAACGCCAATCATCGCTTGGAAGCCGCCCACGAATGGTGCATCTTTATAGGTCCAGTTGGCAAAAGCATGCACATTCGGTGTGAGCATGATTTTTACAATACTTGCAAGACCAATCACAATAAAGGTAATAATCGCAAGAACTTTAATCAGTGAAAATAAAAACTCACTTTCACCAAAGCCTTTGACCGACATCGAGTTAATTGCAAAAATGATAACGAGGAATAAACCACTCCACCAAAATCCAGGGATTTCTGGGAACCAAAAGCCCATAATCCACTGTGCGGCGACTAATTCAAACGCGACCGTAATCGCCCAGTTGTACCAGTAGTTCCAACCTAAAGCAAAACCAAAACCTTCTTCGACATATTTATTACCATAAGTAAAAAATGCACCTGAAGTTGGATTATGTGTGGCAAGCTCGCCCAAACTGGTCATTAAGAAATAAATCATAATGCCAATTAAAGCGTAGGCAAGCAGCGCACCACCAGGGCCAGCGGTGGCAATGGTTGAGCCGGATGCTAAAAATAAGCCTGTGCCAATTGAGCCGCCAATGGCAATCATATTTAGATGGCGAGCACCTAGCCTTCGTTGTAAATGCTCTGTTTGATTTGAGTCACTCATCTAGATTCCTTTTTGTTACTGTTTTGCACAGGCATGTAACACTTTAAAGCCTTGTTGATCTGCTTTGACGGTACAGTGTCCGAAATGCTGTTCAATTAAAGTGGGATAATTTAAAAAACGGTTTGCCACAATCCAAAGTTCACCTGAGGCAGCTAAATATTGTTTGCTGCTGCGACATAAATTTTCACTGACCTGATAATCGGTATGAATGCCTTGATGAAATGGTGGATTGCTGATCAGGGCATCGAGTGCAGTCGGTGCATCATTAATCCCTGTTACAGCTAAAGTTTGGATTTGAGCAGTGAGTCCATTACGTTGACTGCTAATTTCAGTTGATTGAAGCGCAAAGGCATCCACATCTAGCGCATAGATGGTATTGTTTGGATTGGCTTTTGCTAAAGCACAACTGATAATTCCTGCACCGCAACCAAAGTCGGCGAGTTTACCTGATTTTACCTGTGACAGGTAGGGGAGAAGTACGGCTGTGCCAATATCGAGTCGTTCTTGGCTAAATACGCCAGGTAATGCAAAGATTTCTAATTGAAGATTTTGGCTTTGTAATGAATAAGATTTTAACCAAGATTCTAATGGTTTAACAGGCATTGTTGCTTCTAAACGATAGCACCACAATTGGCAATGTCGAGCACTGTCTAATTTCATGGCTTTACCGTACTTCAGCGTTTGCTTAGCCGCGCCTTCAATGCCGCCTTTTTTCTCACCCACCAGTAATACCAGTGTACCTATTGGAAGATGGCTTGCAATTTGGTACAGAACATAATTGAGTAATTCTTTGGATTTCGGAATGTAAATGACGACTTGATCGAACTCGCCCGTTGGTAACATTGTACCGAAGTGGCTATTCAAATTTTGTTGCTGTTGGATTTTATGAGTTGCAAAATTCCATGTCCAAATTGTCGTACCTTGAACGGTTGTAGGGAATTCTGCAATTAAGCCATCAGCAGGGGCATTGATCAGTAAAACTTGCCCCTTTAAATAGTCTTGTTGGCGTAGAATAACTTCACTTCGAGGATCCATAAGCGACCTTTAAAAACAACAATGCCCAGTGCAGCACTGGGCAAAAATAAAAATAAGGATTAGTCTTGCTGTTCAGGTAAGACAATATTTAAAATTAAAGCGCTAATGCCGCCTGTTGCTACACCTGAGCTTAAAATATGTTGAAGTAATTCAGGCATATGCTTCAAAAATTCAGGGACCTGTGCAATACCTAAGCCTAAAGCCAAAGAAATAGCAATAATGAGTAGTGCACGGCGGTCAAGTTTAATTCCTGCTAAGATATTAATGCCTGATGCTGCAACCGCACCAAACATCACCATCACTGCACCACCCAACACTGCTTGTGGAACGGCTTGAATGAGTCCTGCAATTTTAGGAAATAAGCCGAATAAGACCAGTAATGCTGCAATCCACATCCCGACATAACGGCTTGCCACACCGGTCAGTTGAATAATACCGTTATTTTGGGCGAAAACTGAACTTGGGAACGTGTTGAATAAACCTGCAAGTAAAGAATTGGCACCGTTTACCAACACGCCACCTTTAATGCGTTGCATCCAAATTGGGCCAGAAACAGGCTGTTTAGAAATTTTACTGGTTGCGGTAATGTCACCAATTGCTTCTAACGATGTCACCAAATAAATAAACGCCAGTGGTAAAAATAGTGACCAATTAAAGCTAATGCCAAAATGTAATGGGGTTGGAAGCTGAAAAATAGGCGCTTGTTGATAGGCGCTGAAATTTAAGTGTCCCATCAGCCCTGCAACAATGTATCCAATCACTAGGGCAATTAAAATCGCGGAACTTTTAATCCATATAATTGAGATACGATTGAGTAAAATAATTAAGCCCAACACCAACCCAGACAGAATTAAATTATCGGTACTGGCAAAGCTACCATCTGCCATTGCACCATAACCGCCGCCCATGCTAATCAGTCCTTCTTTAATTAAAGTTAGACCAATCATCAGTACCACAATGCCAGTGACCAACGGAGTAATCAGTTTTTTCACCCATGGTAAAATGCGTGATACGCCCATTTCAATGAATGCACCGGCAATGACTACACCAAAAATAGCTGCCATGACTTGTTGATATGGCGTGCCTTGTGCAATCATCAAACTGCCAATGGTCATAATTGGGGCAATAAAGTTAAAACTTGTGCCTTGTACAATCAGTAAGCCTGCACCCAAAGGGCCAATCTTTTTACTTTGAATAAAAGTTGCAATCCCTGAAATCACCAAAGACATGGAAAGAATCATGGTGGTTTCATGTGCAGGGACTTTTAGTGCACCACAAATGAGTAAACCTGGGGTTAAAATGGGAACTAAAATGGCGAGCAAATGTTGAAATGCCGCAAGTAAAGCATGCAGCGGTTGGGGTTTATCATCTAAACCAAGGACTAAATCTGAATTTGTTTCTGATTTGTTGGTGGTGGGAGATAAATTCGACATGTCGGCAGGAAAATCGGCAAAGGTGGCGGTATTCTAATCGAGTTATTTGGCTTTATAAAACAAAAAGCAGTGTAGTTTTAAAAAAAAGCATGCACTCTGACAAGTGTCACTACTCTTTGAGGAGTTTTTTTAGTATAATTTGCCCTCAAATTTAAAGCGTATCGAATTTACATGTCAGATATTAAAACTCTCCGCAACATTGCCATCATTGCGCACGTTGACCACGGTAAAACCACTCTTGTAGACAAACTTTTACAACAATCAGGTGCACTTGGCGATCGTGCAGGCGAGATTGAGCGTGTCATGGACTCGAATGCGCTTGAAAGCGAACGTGGTATTACCATTCTTGCAAAGAACACTGCAATTAAATGGTTAGATGCACGTACCAATACAGAATACCGTATTAACATCGTCGACACCCCAGGACACGCCGACTTTGGTGGTGAAGTTGAACGTGTAATGTCGATGGTTGACTGTGTACTTCTTCTTGTAGACTCACAAGAAGGTCCAATGCCACAAACACGTTTCGTAACGCAAAAAGCGTTCGCACGTGGTTTGAAGCCAATCGTTATTATTAACAAAGTTGACAAGCCTAGCGCGCGTCCAGACTGGGTAATTGACCAAGTATTCGATTTGTTCGATAACCTTGGTGGTACTGACGAACAGTTAGACTTCCCAGTGGTTTATGCTTCAGGCTTACGTGGTGTTGCGGGTCCTTCTCCAGAAGAATTAGCAGAAGACATGACGCCATTGTTCCAAACAATTGTAGACATCGTTGAACCACCAGCAGTTGACGTTGATGGTCCATTCCAAATGCAAATTTCATCACTTGACTATAATAGTTTCGTGGGTGTAATCGGTGTTGGTCGTATTCAACGTGGTTCAGTTGGCTTAAACACACCTGTTACTGTGATTGATAAAGAAGGTAAAACCCGTAACGGTCGTATCTTAAAAATTATGGGTTACCACGGTTTAGAGCGTGTAGATGTTGATTCAGCATCTGCGGGTGATATCGTATGTATTACAGGTATCGATGCACTGAATATTTCTGACACGATTTGTGATCCGAAAAATGTTGAAGCGTTGCCGCCATTGTCTGTAGATGAACCTACAGTTTCGATGACATTCCAAGTCAACAACTCACCGTTTGCGGGTAAAGAAGGTAAATTCGTGACTTCACGTAACATTCGTGAACGTCTTGACCGTGAATTGATTCACAATGTTGCATTACGTGTTGAAGATACTGATAGTCCAGACCGTTTCAAAGTGTCTGGTCGTGGTGAACTTCACCTTTCAGTGTTAATTGAAAACATGCGCCGTGAAGGCTTCGAAATGGGCGTTTCACGTCCACAAGTAATCATCAAAGAAATTGATGGTGAAAAACAAGAGCCATACGAAAACGTAACTTTTGACGTTGAAGAACAACATCAAGGTGCGGTAATGGAACAAATGGGTCACCGTAAAGGCGACATGACCAATATGGAAGTTGACGGTAAAGGCCGTATCCGTATTGAAGCAACTGTTCCTTCACGTGGTTTGATTGGTTTCCGTTCAGAGTTCTTAACCATGACTTCTGGTACAGGGATTATGACATCAAGCTTCTCGCATTACGGTCCTGTGAAACAAGGTACTGTTGCGAAGCGTCAAAACGGTGTATTAATTTCAATGGTTCAAGGGACTTGCTTGGGCTATGCATTGTTCAGCTTACAAGACCGTGGTCGTTTGTTTGCTAAACCACAGTTAGAAGTCTATGAAGGCATGATCGTGGGGATTAACTCACGTTCTGACGACATGGTGGTTAACCCAACTAAAGCAAAACAGTTAACCAACGTTCGTGCGTCTGGTACAGATGATGCTTTAACTTTAACACCTGCAATTGAATATACGCTTGAACAAGCGCTTGAATTCATTGAAGATGATGAGTTGGTTGAAGTAACACCTAAATCAATCCGTATTCGTAAGCGTTATTTAACTGAAAATGAACGTAAACGTAACCGCGATAAATAATTCACTGTTATCAGTTGAATTGAAAAAAACCGCTAAATTTATTTAGCGGTTTTTTATTGGAAACTTTTAATGTGATGTATGGGTTTTTGGTAATATTTTCATATTTATGTTGTTTAAGTGTGATATATCTTTCTTTTTCTAGAGAAAATATTAAATTAAAAGGTAAAATTATTTCAGAAAGCCTTCATATTTATTATGTAATTAACAATATCACAGATCCAGTTGGAGTATTGATATGAGTATCTTAAAAGAGTTTCGTGAATTCGCAGTTAAAGGCAATATGATTGACTTGGCTGTTGGTGTCATTATTGGCGGTGCATTTGGTAAAATTGTAGACTCATTGGTTAAAGACGTTATTATGCCTTTAATTACCGCCATTACAGGCGGTGGCGTTGACTTTACCCAAAAATTTATTGTCCTTGGGCAGAATCCGAATAATTTACAGTCGCTAAGTGAACTGCAAAAAGCAGGGGTGAATGTTTTAACTTATGGTAACTTCCTAACCATTTTAATTAATTTTATTATTTTGGCTTGGGTAGTCTTTATTATGGTGAAATTGATTAATCGTATGCGCCGTAAACAAGAAGAAGCACCTGCTGCTCCAGCACCAACGCCAGAAGATATTGCGTTATTACGTGAAATTCGTGATGAATTAAAGAAACGCCCACAAGCGTAAATTTTGCTTTTAAACTTAGAGCGGTACGCATGACGTGCCGTTTTTTATGTGTTGTCTTTTATATATTGTCTGATGCTATAAATTTTGAGTTGCAAAATGTACACTCATGAAACTTAAAAGGGGAACGGTAATATGAACCGATTATTTGCTTATGGCACATTACGCCCACATCAGCCGAATGCACATGTTTTAGAAAAAGTGGAAGGGACGTGGCAAACAGGTTATGTGAATGGGGTGGTGCATACACTAGATTGGGGGCCTGATGTCGGCTTACCTGCATTGGTTTTAGATTCTTTGTCACCAAAAATTGAAGGTATGGTCTTGAGTAGCGATGCTTTGGCTGAAAATTTGGAAATGTTAGATGAGTTCGAGGGGTTTCAATATCAACGTGTGAAAACTGTAGTTGAACTTGAAACAGGTGAGAGCATCCAAGCTTGGGTATATGTCATGAACCCAAATGCAAAGCAGTCAGAAGGTTAATAAGCTGTTTTGCATTTTAAAGATATACGTTTGAATAAGTGAAGTCGAAGCACAAATTAGTGCATCATCCGAAATTTAATTTCAATTAAATGAAAACCAAATTGGCTTTTAATTGGTCCATGTAAGACACGTTCGGCTGCACTAAACACCAATTTATCAATCACGCTGACCAATTGCCCTTTTTTGACTTCACCAAGCTCACCACCACGTTTTGCTGAGTTACAGGTGGAGTGCTGTTTGGCAATTTTAGTGAAATCTGCACCGTCATGAATCTTTTTTTTCAGTTGTTCGGCTAGCTCTTTATTTTTGACTAAAATATGTCGCACAATTGCAGTTTGCATGATTTATTCCTTGATAATTTTGAGCGGTTGACAGTGTGGGCAAAAGACACTGGCACGTTGTCCCAATTTAATGTTTTCTAAGATTGTTTCGCAGTTGACACACATTTCACCCGCGCGCCCATACGCCAATAATGTTTGTTGGAAATAACCATTTTCTCCCATCGCATTACTATAGTCACGAAGCGTAGAGCCACCAAGTGTAATGGCTTGTTGTAAGATGCGTTTAATCTCAATTACCAATCGTTGAACTTGTTTAAGGTTGAGCGTATTTGCTGGTTGCGCAGGGTGAATGCGTAAATTAAACAGGCTTTCAGTTGCATAGATATTGCCTACACCTACCACTACATGATTATCCATAAGGGCAATTTTTATGCCAACTTTTTTATTTTTAAGGGTTTGGTATAAATAGTTGGCATCGAAATTCGCAGTTAAAGGCTCAGGCCCAAGAGGATCTAGTAGTTTTTGTTGAGTGGTATCATTTAGCCAAACAATACAGCCGAAACGTCGTGGATCGTGATAACGGAGTTCGAGACTAGTATTAAATCGAATCATTAAATGATCATGTTTACGTAGTTCATCTTCAGGCTTACACAGCCGAAAGCTGCCAGACATTCCCAAGTGCCATAACATGCTGTGCTGTTCAAATTCGGCAATAATATATTTGGAACGCCGCGTAAGCCCTAAAAGTTTTTGCCCTTTTAGTATTGAAATATCCGCAGGAATTGGCCATCTTAGGCGGTCGTTTCTAACGCAGACCGCTTGCACCGTTTGTTCTAATAACGGCGCTAAGCTGGCTTTGGTTGTTTCAACTTCAGGTAATTCAGGCATAAAATCGAACAATTGGGGAAAAGGCTATTGTAAGGCAAATACAACACAATGAAATAGCCTGATTTTTAGATGTAACAATGCTTGAGTTAATTTTTTAGCATCTTACAATGGTTAAATCCTTTTATTGATATTTTGAGTTCAGGTTTATTTTTGAATGATGTTGATATCACATAATGAATGAAAAATATTTCTTTTTCCTAATCTTAGGTAGCCAAAATAATGTATCCGTATACAAGTTTACAATTTCCTAAAACTACCATTTTATTGTTGTCTTGTTGTGTGATGCAGCAATTGTATGCCCAAGATGAGACGCAATTAAATACCGCACAATTGGCGGTTATTAAAGTTGAAGCAACACATACCGACACGTCATATTTACAAACACCTGCATCGGTTTTTCGGGTAGATGCTCCTAAGCAACAAAATAATCTAGGCGTAAATTTAACTGAGGTTCTACAGGGTGTACCGAGTATTCAGTTAAATAATCGTGAAAATTATGCCCAAGATTTACAATTATCGATGCGTGGTTTCGGTGCACGTTCGACCTTTGGCGTGCGCGGTATTCGGTTATATGTGGATGGTATTCCTGCCACTATGCCAGATGGTCAAGGACAAACGTCAAATATTGACTTACAAAGTTTAGATCACTTAGAAGTGCTGACAGGGCCATTTTCGACGTTGTATGGTAATTCATCGGGCGGGGTTGTGCTGGCAAGCACTAAAGAAGGACAAGGCCCTGATTCAATCACATTACGTTATGGCGGTGGTAGTGATCAACGCAGCAGCAGTTCACTTATTTTGCAAGGTGGTGCGAAGCAAGATAATGAGCCGAGTTATGTTGTGAGTTCATCTTATTTTGACACCAATGGTTATCGTGACCATAGTGCAGCCAATAAAGTGTTGAATAATGCCAAATTGACATGGAACTTAACGGATGGTTCTAAAATTAATTGGGTAACCAATTATGTGAAAATCAATGCGGATGATCCGCAAGGTTTAAGTAAGCAAGAATATTTACAAAATCCAAAGCAAGTCCAAGCTAATGTCAATCTTTACCGTGTACGTAAAGAAATACAACAAACCCAAACTGGTGTCACTTGGTCAAAACCAATGAATGACCAAAATGAACTGTATGCGATGGCGTATGTTGGGAATCGTCAAGTCACACAGTATCAAGGGATACCTTTTGTAACACAAAAAAATCCAAATAATGCAGGCGGTGTAATCGATTTTGATCGTAACTATTATGGCTTAGATTTACGTTGGACAGGAAAAGAATTCTTACCAAACACAACAATTAGTGCAGGGCTTGCACTTGATAGAATGAATGAAGATCGCAAAGGTTATTTGAATGTAGATAGTTTAAACAATCCAACGGCTTACGGTATAAAAGGTGATTTACGCCGTGATGAAAACAATACCTTATGGAGTGTTGATCCATATTTACAAGCCTCATGGCAATTTTTACCAACGTGGCGAATTGATACAGGTATCCGTTATAGTAATGTGCATTATCAGTCAGAAAACCATTTGAATGCGAATGTACAAACTAAAAAGAGTGCAGATAAAGTATTACCTTCTATTGCAATGAGTTGGCAGATTCAGCCTAAACTTTTAGCATATATGAGTTATAGTAAAGGTTTTGAAACACCAACATTTACTGAAACTTCATATAGCTTAGATACAGGTTTAGGTAGTCCACAAATTACTAATGGCATCAATCAAAGCTTAAAGCCTGCAACAAGTGATAATTATGAGATTGGTTTGAAGTCACAAAACGTATATGGTGTATTTACCGTTGCGGTTTTTAATAGTCAAACACAAAATGATATTGTTAGTTTCTATAGTGATGCTGGGCGTAGTGTATTTCATAATATAGATAAAACAACACGTAATGGCGTAGAACTGTCTTGGAATAAAAAGTTGTGGAGAGATTTAACGGCCCAAGCCAGTTATAGTTTCTTAGATGCGAAATTTGCTTCAGATGTACAAGACTATAACAAGAATGTGATTCGAAGTGGCAATAAAATTCCTGGAGTTGCACAAAATCAAGCCTATGTAGGTTTAAATTGGCAGTCTGAACAAGGTCTGTTCGGTGGTGTAGATGTGCATTATATGGATAAAGTTTATGTTAATGATGCTAACTCCGAAGCTGCGCCAAGTTATACCGTCACTGCTTTAAATATTGGATACAGTTGGAAATTAAAGGACTGGGCATTAAGCACTTATGCGAGAGTCGATAATTTATTTGATAAGCAATATGTTGGTTCAACCATTATAAATGTTGCACCTGTTCCAGTGAATGGTGTACAGGTTGGGCGCTATTACGAACCTGCCGAAGGACGTAATTGGAGTGCAGGTTTGAGTCTAACCAAGCAATTTTAATTGAGGTGATGAATGTCAAAATTATTTCAGTCAATACAATTTGGCGAGCTGGAACTAAACAATAAAATTATTATTGCCCCAATGTGTCAATATTCTGCAACCAAACAGGGTGAAATCAGTTATTGGCATGAGCAACAATGGGCAAGTTATGCGCTTTCAGGTGCGGGTTTGTGTATTGTTGAAGCCGCGGCTGTTCAAGCAGAAGGTCGAATTTCTGCTGCCGATTTAGGGCTGTGGAATGATACGCAGCGCGATCAAATGAAAGCATTACTGTCTAAAGTAAAAGTATTATCACCTATGCCTTTTGCCGTGCAGTTGGCACATGCGGGACGTAAAGCTTCAACCCACAAACCTTGGGATGGTGGTGGTCAAATGACTGATGCAGCCAAAGGCTGGCAAACGGTTGCGCCGAGTGCTTTAGCATTTCACGAAAAAGACCGACTACCGCAAGCTTTAAGTCTTGATGAAATTGAACACATTAAACAAGATTTTGTATCTGCTGCTCTTCGTGCGGTAGATGCAGGCTTTGATCTGATTGAAATTCATGCTGCACATGGCTATTTACTGCATCAGTTTTTATCGCCTTTAAGTAATTTGCGTGAAGATGAGTATGGCGGCAGTTTTGACAATCGGATCCGTCTCACACTAGAAATTACCCAAGCAATTCAACAAGCCGTGCCACAAGGTTACCCTATAGGTGTTCGAATTTCGGCAACTGATTGGATGGAATATCAAGCTGAGCCAAGTTGGGATCTTGCATCGAGTATTTTGTTGGCACAGCAATTAGAAAAATTGGGCGTGGCCTATATTCATGTTTCAAGTGGTGGTTTACACACCAAACAAAATATTGAGATTGAACCCAATTATCAAGTAAGGTTTGCTGAAGCGATAAAAGCCAAAGTGAAAACTCCTGTGATTGCTGTTGGTTTAATTACCGATGCACAGCAAGCTGAAATGATTGTGCGTGGTGAACACGCCGATGCGATTGCGATTGCACGTGCTATTTTGTATGACCCACGTTGGCCGTGGCATGCTGCTGCGACTTTAGGGGCTTCAATTAAAGTTGCGCCGCAGTATTTGCGTTGTCAGCCGCATGGCTATTCACAACTCTTACAACCGTTTTAATTGATTAATAAAAGCATTTAAATTTTTTAAATGCTTTTTTTCTGAGGTGATTTTGCTACTTAGTATCTTGGTGCCGATTTTACTGTGCATGTTATTGGGATATATCTGTGTTCGGCTTGAACTTTTGACGGCGGAACAAATCAAGACGCTTGGTGTTTTTGTTATTAGAATTGCCTTGCCCGCATATATTCTACATGCACTTGCGGATAAAAGTTTCAACGATATTTGGTTGCCAAGTTATGTGATTGCTTATATGGGTGGTTCTTTGCTGCTCTTTGGTTCCGCTTATTTGCTGCATCGCTATTATTTTAAAAATAATTTGACCCAATCTGCGGTTTTAGCAATGGGTGCATCGATGTCAAATACAGGACTAATTGGCTCTGCTATTTTACCTTTGCTTATTGCAGGTCATGCGGTTGTTTATTTGTCTTTAACACTCATGATTGAAAATTTAGTGATGATTACCATGGTGCTGCTCTTGGCAGAAGCAGGACTACACGGGCAACAAAATACTGTGTTAATGTTGAAAAAAACCGTACTTAATTTAATTAAAACACCATTGGTGGTTGCAATTTTGGCCGCATTTCTCTGTATTTTATTTGGCATTAAATTACCTGTATTCATCGATCAGGTTTTGAAAAATATAGGTCAAACTGCTTCACCTTTGGCATTGTTCGTAATTGGTGGTAGTTTAGTGGGACTAGGCTTTAAAACCATTAATTTTCAAGTGACGTTGATTGTACTATCGAATGTTGTGCTGATGCCTTTACTGATGTTTGGTTTATTTAGCCTATTACCTAATGTGCCTGATGAAATGAAACATGCAGGTACATTGATTGCAGCATTACCAATGCCGATTGTTTTTGGTATTTTAGGGCAAATATATGGCTTAGAAAAACAAGCATTGACTGCCTTAATGCTAAGCACAATTTTAGGGTTTATCGGGACAAGTTTACTGATTGTTTTGTGGTGGTAAATTCATCACAATGCTGATCTGACTAGGGTGTGTTGACATTATTAGGTGGTAATTTAACCACATGTGAATATACATGAATTTCCACCTAATGATGTCCATATAGCGGTAGCCAAATGTAAATACAAGCCAAGAAAACTGCACTTTCATAATTGCGCTTGAGCTTATCAAAACGAGTCGCAATGCCCCTAAATTGCTTCAATCGACAAAACATATTTTCAACTAAGTGTCTGATTTTATATAAATGCCAGTTCATGTGATCATTATTGGATTGTGTGTTGGATCTTCTGGGTATATTCGCCTTCGTCTCAGTGGTTCTAATCTGTTCACGTATAGATTCAGAATCATATCCTTTATCCGCACATACAACCTCTGTTTCTGCTAAATCTAATTTGGAAATCAGATCAGGAGCAATCTTAGCGTCATGAGTCGTTCCATCTGAAATAATGATTTCGATGGGATTGCCATGTGCATCAACAGCTAAGTGAATTTTAGAACTATTTCCTCCAATACTTTTAGAAATAGCTTGATGCTTAATTCCCGCTGAATGTTGATGTGCACGAACATGACTTCCATCAATAAAAATCCATTCTGTATCAGAATCATAGCGAATTAACTCAAATATTTGCATGAATTTCTTATTTTTAGACCATCGACTATATTTTTTAAATACTGAGTTGGAATTTCCGAATTCTTTAGGCAAGTCTCTCCATGGACATCCTGTCCGAATCCGATAAAGAATTGCTTCCATGAAATTTCTCAAATTTTGTTTGAGATAAATCCTAAAATTGCGGAAAATAGCGACTAACTTAGACCAGTGTTGATCTTTCAGCATGGTACGAGGCATAGCGAATAGTAAAATTGGGTTTGGCGATTTGATTTTACGACTTCGCTATTTTTTTGAACAGAAATTGTCAACAGACTCTACTCTTTACCTTAAATGGATTAAACTGAAAATATGCGGGAGAGTTTATGTCTTGCCCTCATTTTCGCTAAATGATCATGATATTCTTCGCTAAATTTTCAGCTACAGGGTCAAATTTTAATAATTTTACCAAAGGCATAATTGCATATTATTTCTTCTATATAGTGCAAAGTTGTTTTTATTTTGGTGGTTTTTGCTCAAAAAAATGCCACGAGTTTACGTGGCATTTCATTTATGCTGTATTACTTAGCGGCATCATCCAATAATTGATTAATTTCACTGACCGAACGTGCCCCTGAAATACGATGGCCATTTTGTAAGAAGAATGTTGGTGTACTATCAATTTGTAATTGTTTGCCCAAATTTAAATTCTTTTGAATTGGGGTGGTACAGGTGGTGCTGGCATTTGGTTGTTTGCCATGTAAAACATAATTTTCCCAAGCTTGATATGGTTTTTTCGAGCACCATACTTGGGTAGCAATATTTTGTGCATTTGGGTGTAAGCTTGTGAGTGGGAATAAGAACAAATAAATCGTTACATTATCGACCTGTTGTAATTCCTTTTCGAGTTCATGGCAATACGGACAATCGGGGTCGCTAAATAAATAGATTACCCGCTTACCATTGCCTTTTACCTGTTTAATCGCTTGCTGTAGTGGCAAAGTTTTAACATCAATTTTACTGAGTTCTTGTTGGCGTTCTGCGGTTAAATTGGTTTTATTTTTAAGATCAACCAAATTGCCTAAAAAGAAATAGCGTGCATCATCATTGGTATAGACAATTTCACCATCCATATACACTTCATAGATATTGGGAATAGGCGTGTTATTCACTGACTGAACTTGTATATCGGGAAAATTCTTTTTGATGTTTTGCGTAACTGTATTGGTGTCGGCATGGGCAAGGCTGATACTACAGAGACTGAAACTTAAGGCGCTTAAGCATGCTTTTAGTGTCATGTTCATTGGTTAAATCGTCATTTTGTTAACGTGATGATTTCTTATAGAGCATAAACTTAAGCTTGTCCTTAAAATTTGTTTAACGGACTGTAATTTTTATCGAATCTAATGGTTTTAAGAGAGAAATCATCCAATGTATGGATGATTTCAGTATTCTAATCTACTTTGGTCGTGCAACATCGCCATTTAAAGCTTCAGGCAATGCCAATACGTTTAAAGCGAATGCTGTGAGGGCGTCAGGTTTGGCAACCACCAATGCTTTGTAGCCATCTGCAATGCCAATACTATTGACCACTTGCACATCAGAACTTAATTTTTCACCCATTGCAGGGGCAGAACCTTGTGCCTGTACCAAGTGCAACCAATGTTTAGGCTTGGCTTTAAACCACAGTCGCGCCACAATTTCTTGACCCAAATAACAACCTTTGTCGTAATGAATACCTTCACGTTGATGTAGGCGTAATTCTTGTGGTTGAAACTCATGTGCTGTGCTTTGGTCAATAAAGGCTTGACCTTGTTCAATCGCATGCAATTGCCATGCTGCTACATCAGTTTCTTGTTCAATAAAAACGGTGGCTTCTGCCTCAAATTGCGGATATACCGCAACAGCATCAGATAAGGTCATTTTAGAAAATGCACCATATTTTTTAATATGTTTGGCAAATGCTTCACTTTGATTTTGTGTGACGACAATTTCAAAATGTTCGCTGTTGTGTTGGCGTAGCCAAAGTCCAAATTGAATTCGGCCTTTTAAATCACAAATGGCAGTGTAGCAGGGTGCTTTAGATGGAACACGTTCTACATGTACCGTGACTTGTCCTTGTAAAAATTTGAGTGCATCGACACCCTGTAACTGATAACGAATAAATGCAAGGTCGCTCATATAAGTTTTTAGTCAAAATAAAAGATAAAGCTATTGTGGCCGAATTTTAAAAAAAATTCAGCGTTGTCTTGAGCGAAAATAAACAATTTATCCATCTATCTAAAACCTAATCGTGAATAGATGAATCGATACTTATGATTACAAAATCAGCACTTTTTTTGATTTTGGATTATTTTATATTGAAAGCATCACAATTGTGACGACATATTCATTAATAAGGAACAAAAAAGAGGTTGTTATGAGTGGATGGTATGAGGTTTCGTTAGCATCAGATGGGCAGTTTCGCTTTGTGCTAAAAGCAGGCAATGGCGAAAAAATTTTAACCAGTGAGTTATATAAAGCCAAAGCTTCTGCGCTCAATGGCATTGAATCGGTACAGAAAAATAGTTCTGAAGATACGCATTATGAACGATTAGAAGCAAAAAATGGCAAAGCTTATTTTAATTTAAAAGCAGTCAACCATCAGGTGATTGGAACGAGCCAACTTTATAGTGGTGAGCAAGCACGAGAAAAGGGCATTGAGTCGGTTAAACACAATGGCATTACAGAAATCATAAAAGACCTCACCCAAGCTTAAAGTAAACTTAGTTAAAATCAGCATGTTTCGACATGCTGTTTTTGTTGTAATGCGTAATAGGAAATAAAAAGATGAAAAAGTGGCTTTATGGTACTGCTACAGGTGTAATTTTAATAGCAGGGACTTGGGTTGCATCACCGTATTGGATGATGTATCAACTCAAACAAGCCTATCAGCAACAACAGTTTGAAAGAGTTTCAACTTATATTGATTATGCTCAGGTTCGTCAAAGTCTAGAACCACAAATTGAGAGCGTTGTCGTGTCTCAGCTGCCACAAAATCAAAGTCGTTGGCATGCGATTGTTCGTAAAATGATTGAGAGCAAAATGAGTCAAAGTGTTTTAGATCATTTGGTGTCAGATCGTACTTTACAACTTTTGATGCAAGGAAAGCAGCTATCGGACATCATTCCACATTTTAATTTAACCGAGCAACGCCGTTCAGCCTATAACGTTTTACAAGCCAATACCGCAGTTTATGAAGATCCTAGCAAAAAGCCACAAGGGACAAATTACCATACTGCTTATGTATCGCCCAATCGCTTCGCTATTTCATTACAAACCCAAGATGGAAAGCAAACGCAGTTTATATTTAGTCGCTATGCAGGTTGGTATTGGAAAATGACGGCAGTTGATTTAGGACTGGATTGATTATGGCATTTTAAGACCTGTATAGGATCAGTTCATATGCGGTCATTAGCAATCATCACAATAAAATTTTGCTGTTAAAAGCCACTTATGCCGACTGTGCATGGGGATTACCTAGTGGTGGTTATGAACGATTTCAAGTTCAAGATCTAACAGCGGTTCAGAAAACTCGAGTGCAAGATTGTTTTTGCATTCAATGGTAAAGTGATTAGCCGAAGTTTTTAAAATAAAAAAGATCAGTCTCATGATGAATACTGATCTTCCGCTTGCGCATTATTCATCTAAAAAAACCGCAAAATTTTCTACAGCTTCGCGCGGAGTAATAAATGTATTCACCTTGGCATCGGGGTCTGCGTAACCTATCGCCACGGTACATACCAATTCTTCATCGTCCGACGCATTGAGCACATCAAGTACAATCGGGTGGAAATGATTCCATGCTGCTTGCGGACAAGTATCTAAGCCACGCGCTTTGGCGGCTACCATCACGTTTTGAATCATCATGGCAATGTCCATTTTCGAGCCAATGCCCATGGCTTTATTGACAGTAAAAAATAATCCGACAGGTGCATCAAACAGCTTGAAGTTGCGCAGCTGCTGTGCGGCCATTTTTTCTTTTTCGCCACGTTGAATATTCAGCAAGCCATACAAGCCCCAACCATTTTCACGGCGGCGGTCAATAAACGGTGAGATCCATGTTTGTGGATAGTAGGCGAAAGTTTCTTTGTATTGCTGTGCCAGTTCAGGATTTGCATTGACTTCAAGTTGTGCTGAACAGACACGGTTCACCATCTCATCGCGTTTTTTCCCTGACACGATATAAACTTTCCAAGGTTGGGTATTGGTGCCTGAAGGCGCTCGGCTTGCAACGGCAAGAATGTCTTGAATAATTTGCGCTGCAACGGGTGTATCTAAAAAGGCGCGTACCGAATGGCGTGAGCGAATGGCATCATCAACAGCTTGAACACGATTTAAATCCATAAAAATTCCTTGCTCTAATTTTGTCGTTTTGGCGAATATAAACGATCTATTCATCGGTTGACTAGCACGAACAGAAAAAAAGCCCAGTTTTTAAAAATAGGCGTTAGTCCACAGCAGTTAAAACGTGATGCGCGAGCGGATATTGCAGTTTGTTTGCTCTATTCTTGCGCTATTTTGCTGTGGTTTTTTAGAATAACGCACTCAAAATGGTGCACAAAACAATAAAAAAAGTTGGAATGTAGGGTTGAATGCGTATAATTGCACTTTTTTGAACGAAAAGTGAATTTTTGATCATTTTTAGTGCAAAAAATAGACGGTAAATTTGCTGCTAAATTTTTGAAAGATACATGAATTGGGCTGATCATTTGCATAAAAGATTAACATTTCTATCTTCGGGGTGTATTGCAATGCAATGTTGGACAAAAACTTTTATTAGAGGGAGACTTGAGTGGATCACGGGTTAACTGAGCGTTTAATATCATGGATTGATATTTTAAATACACCTTTATGGAATTTTTTAGTTATTTTTTTATTGGCAACGGGCTTTATTTATACCTTTGTCACTAGAGCTGTGCAGATTCAGATGTTTGTACAAAGTATTCGTGTCATGTATTCAAGCCGTCAAAGCGCAGAAGACAAGCACGGTATTACCTCATTCCAAGCGTTTGTTACAGGTTTAGCAAGCCGTGTAGGCGTGGGTAATATTGGTGGTGTGGCCATGGCAATTGCCATTGGTGGCCCAGGTGCAGTATTTTGGATGTGGGTGACGGCATTACTTGGTATGAGTTCTGCTTTTGTCGAGTCAACGCTTGCTCAGTTGTTTAAAATTCGTGATCATGAAAGTAAACAATTTCGTGGTGGCCCTGCGTACTACATTATTAAAGGCATTAAAAGTAAACCTTTAGCGCTCGCGTTTGCGGTTGCGATGATCATTACTTATGGTTTGGCATTTAACTCAGTTCAAGCCAATGCCATTATTGGTTCAAGTTCACATGCTTGGGGATGGGACAAAGCCAATATCATTTTACCATTAGGTGGTTTAAACCTCACCATTTCATGGGTGGGCTTAGTACTTGTTGCACTTACAGGTATGGCGATTTTTGGTGGTATTAAGCGTATTGCCCATTTTGCCGAGATGTTTGTACCTTTAAAAGCAGGTCTTTATTTAGCAACTGCATTTTATATTTGTATTAGCAATTATGAAGTTGTGCCACACGTTTTTGGCTTGATTTTCTCTAAAGCATTCCAGTTTGACGCAGCCGCAGGTGGTTTTTTTGGCAGCATGTTCTCTATGGCAATGATGCAGGGGATTAAACGTGGTTTATTCGCCAATGAGGCGGGGATGGGTTCAGCGCCGAATGCCGCAGCAGCATCGGATGTAAAGCATCCTGCCAACCAAGGTTTAGTACAAATGCTAGGTGTTTTTGTTGACACCTTTATTATTTGTACCAGTACCGCACTCATCATTTTAATTTCAGGTGTGTATACGCATACAGGTGGTTTGCAGGGGATTGAATTGACGCAATATGCGCTTCAAACGCAAATTGGTGAATATGGAGATGATTTCCTTGCGATCTTATTATTCTTGTTCTGCTATTCAGCAATTTTAGGTAACTATGCTTATGCTGAAAGTAATATGCAGTTCTTGCACAATAGTCCAAAATCGATGTTGGTGTTCCGTATTGCGGTATTACTCATGGTGTACTTTGGCGCAATTACTAGCGTACCGTTGGTTTGGGCATTTGCCGACTTATCAATGGGTGTAATGACTACCATCAACCTTGTTGCAATTTTACTATTGATGCCATATTTAAAAGTTTTATTGACCGATTATCGTCGTCAATTAAAACAAGGAATCAAAGATCCAGTATTTAAATTAAATGACCATCCTGAATTAAAGAAAAAAGTCGATTCAGATATTTGGTAATTTAAATTAGCTTAAAAAACCAGTCATAAGACTGGTTTTTTTAAATTTAAAATTCTGATTTTTATATCAAAAAATAAATTTTTAACTATTTAAGCAAAAAAACAAAGCGATTGATTGTTTGCTGAGCACTTGAGTCGGCGCAGCTCTTGACCTGTCATGCATAACTATAGATAATGCACCCACAGTTTACGGCTATGTAGCTCAGTTGGTTAGAGCACCGCACTCATAATGCGGGGGTCACAAGTTCAAGTCTCGTCATAGCCACCATTTTAAAAACCATGCACCTAGCATGGTTTCTTTTTTTGTGCATTTTGTATATTTAAATAAAAAAGCCTAGACATGATGTCTAGGCTTTGAAATCAGAAATAAGCTTAAATGCCTGCTTTCCAACCGTTTACAATCGGGTAGCGACGTTCACGGCTAAATGCACGTGAACTAATACGTGGGCCAATTACACCTTGTTTGCGTTTATATTCGTTTGTATCGACTAAACGAATTACTTTTTCCACAACTTTTGCATCAAAGCCACGCGCAATAATTTCATTTTGACTTAAATCCTCTTCGATATAAGCATATAAAATCGCATCAAGTACATCATATGCAGGTAGTGAATCTTGGTCTTTTTGATCTGGGCGTAATTCTGCCGAAGGTGGGCGAGTAATCACACGTTCAGGAATCACAGGCGTTTCGCTAATGCTATTGCGGTATTTTGCCAACTCAAACACAATAGTTTTATAGACATCTTTGAGTACCGCAAAACCACCGACCATGTCGCCATAAAGCGTGCAGTAACCCACAGCAAGCTCAGATTTATTGCCCGTAGAGAGCACTAGATTACCAAATTTATTTGATAATGCCATCAGTAGCATACCACGCGAGCGTGCTTGTAAATTTTCTTCGGTGGCATCCGCAGGGGCGTTACCAAAGAATGGATACAAGGTTTGCATGAAACTATTCACGACATTGTGAATTTCTGCCACGCCAAATGCAACGCCTAAGTTTTTCGCTTGTTCTGCGGCATCTTCAATGCTGATTTGTGCGGTATAAGTATAAGGCATCATTACGGCTTGGACTTTGTCTGCACCTAAAGCATCTACAGCAATCGCAAGGGTGAGCGCAGAGTCGATTCCACCCGAGAGTCCTAAAATCACACCAGGGAAGCCTGAGCGTTGTACATAATCACGCGTTGCCATGACTAAGCCTTGATAAATCTCCGCCATGGTTTCAAGTTCAGGTTTTGCTGCTTGTATTTTAAAGCTTGCTGGTTCGGCATCAAATTCGGCATAGCCCAACTGTTCTTGGAAGCTGTCTAAGCGGAAAATCAATTGACCTTCGCGGTCAAGTGCAAAGCTTGAACCATCAAAAATCAAATCATCTTGGCCACCCACTTGGTTGGTATACATCAAATTAATACGGAACTGTTTTGCCAATGCTGCCATTGTTGCAACACGATGCTGTGGTTTGCCAACCTCATAAGGTGATGCATTCAAAACTAAGATGCTATCAACATTGAGCTGTGCTAATTGTTGAACTGTATTGATATTCCAAATATCTTCACAAATCAGTACGCCAAATTTATGTTCTAAATACTCAAAAACTAAATGTTGGTGCCCTTCGTTAAAATAACGTTTTTCATCAAATACGCTGTAATTTGGTAGGTTTTGCTTATTGTAAATGCCGAGTACTTCGCCATCTTTCATAACCGCGGCTGAATTTAAACGCTGACCATCTTCTGTGTGATGGACAAAACCAAAAACCATGACAATATCTTTTACTTGTGCAAGTTCGGCAAACGCATTTTGGGTGCGTGCTTTGACACTTGCGCGCAGTAACAAATCTTCGGCTGGATAGCCAATTGTGCTTAATTCTGGAAAGATAATAATATCGGCTTTTTCGGCTTTGGCTTGGTTCGCCTGCTCAATCATCTTAAGCGTGTTTTTTTCAATATTGCCAATGTGTGGAGAGAATTGAGCAAGGGCAATTTTAAAGTTTTTCATTTAAATCAGTCCTATTCCTATAGGGTGGTTACATATTGCTGATTTATAAAATTTAGTTATTCAGCGCAATGTAATAACAGCAGAAAATAAATAGTATGTCGCTAGCTGATACTATATACGAAACTGAGCTGAGATTAAGCTTAAAAATAAAAAAAACTACATGAAATTGATCAAAAAGATGCTTTTTCTTGATGTGATAAAAATATCAAAAGGTATCAATGTTTGTTTGCTATTTTGATGAAAAGATTGAATGTAAATTTGAGCATGCGAACGTAAAATTATTTTGAGATAGATACAATAATATTTGGGATTTTGCCCAAAAAAATATCTTTAGCGATCTCGGCTTGTTGTTCGATATTATAATGATGAAACGGGCGTTTATGCTTAAATTGATAGTGGTAAGGGTTGTAATGTTTAAAACTTAAATAATAGCCTATTTGTAATACTGCGCCGTGAAGAAGAACATTAATATGATGCTGATGTTGATAAATATGTGCAAGTTCATGAATAAAAATACTTTGGTAGGCACGACTTTCTAAGCTGTAGTCGGTTTTATAATTTTTAGGATGAACAAATAATGCACCTGTAGGAGCCATAAATAACCCTACGGGTTGCCAAGGTAAATAAGGCGTATTGAAAATTAACACCTGTGTATAATCGAGTTGATCTGCAAAAACACGCTGTGCAAGCTGGATTTCATTTGCTGTTAAATGTCGATATTGAAAGGTATGAAGCTTAAAAAACCGAATGCATTGCATGAAAATAATGCTTTTAAGCCACATCCAAATGGAATTGTTTATATTCATTATGATCTCAGTCAATTAAAAAAGACCGCACATGCGGTCTTTTTTAGGACTTATTCGCTTAACGCTTGATATCGCGTTGAGTTTCACCTGTGTAAAGCTGACGAGGGCGACCAATTTTGTATGGACCGCTGTGCATTTCTAACCAGTGGCTGATCCAACCAACAGTACGTGCTAATGCAAAGATAACGGTAAACATTTCGGTTGGAATGCCAATCGCTTTTAAGATAATACCTGAATAGAAATCGACATTCGGGTACAAATTACGCTCGATAAAGTATGGGTCAGAAAGCGCAATACGCTCAAGTTCCATTGCTAAAGCAAGCTGTGGATCATTGATACCTAATGCTTCAAGCACTTCGTCACACGTTTGTTTCATGACTTTAGCGCGTGGGTCGAAGTTTTTATACACACGGTGACCGAAGCCCATGAGTTTAACTTCTTTACGTTTCACTTTTTCCATGAATTCAGCAACGTTTTCAACGCTACCAATTTCATCTAACATTTTTAACACAGCTTCGTTTGCACCGCCGTGTGCAGGGCCCCAAAGTGCAGAAATACCCGCTGCGATACATGCATAAGGGTTTGCACCAGTTGAACCTGCTAAACGAACAGTTGATGTTGACGCATTTTGTTCATGGTCAGCATGCAATGTGAAAATACGATCCATTGCTTTTGCAAGAATTGGATTTACTTTGTAATCACGATCTGCTGGAGTTGCAAACATCATGTGCAAGAAGTTTTCTGCGTAGCTTAGGTCATTACGTGGGTAAATGAACGGTTGACCTACGGTGTATTTGTAGCTCCACGCAGCAAGGGTTGGAATTTTTGCAATTAAACGAATTGCAGTAATTTCACGGTGATTCACATCTTCAATGTTAAGATTGTTGTGATAGAACGCAGATAATGCACCTACAACACCAACCATAATCGCCATAGGATGCGCATCGCGGCGGAAGCCATTAAAGAAACGGCTAACTTGGTCGTGAACCATGGTGTGGTTACGCACTTTTGCATCAAATTCTTGTTTTTGCTCAGCTGTTGGTAGTTCACCATTGAGCAATAAATAACAGGTTTCTAAATAATCTGCTTGAGTTGCAAGTTGATCGATTGGATAACCACGGTGTAATAAAATTCCTTTATTTCCATCGATAAACGTAATTTTTGATTCACACGAAGCGGTTGCCATGAAACCAGGATCGAACGTAAAATGACCAGCAGCTAATACATCCTTAACGTCAATGACATCAGGGCCTAAAGTGCCACTATAAATTGGTAATTCAATTTCTTTGCCATCAAGTTTTAATACGGCTTTCTTGCCAGTTACTTCAGACATTCAATAGATCTCCTGTCCAGGTGAATGTAATGCCGATGCGTATTATATAGTCTTTTCATGAACGTCATCAGCGGGATAAAAACCAACCAAGCTTATTCTGTGCTCAAAAATTGTCAATCATACTTATGGATAAATGCGTTTAGCCGTTTCAATGTTGTTGACTGCTTCCGTGCTTGTATCCATACAAATTTGAACGTGGAAGGCTCGTTGCGCTATTAATTTACAGCAAGATACGAAAAAAAACATGCAACTCTTTTTTTAATTTTTAAAACGATGCCAAAAAAAGTGAATATTTTTGTATATAAAACAAGCATGATTTTGATGAAATCCTTTATATTTATGGCTTTAAAGATAGAAATATTTAGTAAAACTTTTATTTTCAAAAACTCATTATTTAAACTACTTGACTGATGTTTAATTGATTTTTCTTTTCTTTTAATTGGAAAAAACTTTTAGATATTAAAAATCAATGATAAAAAACATCAAAATATTACAGGGTTGATTTGGCATTTTATGTTGTTTTGATTTGAATTTGGGTGAGTTTTCATCTGTATCGCGATTGAAAGCTACACAATCTATCTTCGGCTTTAGTCTAATTTTGTATAATTGGTCTAATTTAATTCAGTTGGTTATATTTTTACATAGCGTCGTGATAAATGAAGGAGTTATGAGGGAATTTCTATAGCTGAGATCCCGCTAAAGGGTATATACTTGATAATGATTATTATTTATATGGGTTTTATTGCAATCGAATGAATTTTAGTTGTTTGAATTTTGACATTTTGCGATTTATAATTCATTGTCGTTTAAAAGTTTAGGCAAGGGTTTGCCTAAAAATGCCAGCTTTCCTTCGAATTAATCTACAAACTCCAGACGGAGTTTTAACTACAGGATGCCCGCTGTGAAAAGCAACAGACCTGTCAATTTGTCCATGGGGCAGGTGTTAGCGGTAAATTTACGCTCGCCCGTGGCTATTGCATCAATTTTACACCGTCTATCAGGTGTCATCGTATTTTTGTTGGTTCCAGTACTATTATGGATATTAGATAAGTCTTTGTCTTCGCCAGAAGGCTTTACTTATGTAAAAGAACAAATATTTGGGAATTTCTTTGTACGATTCGTGGTTTGGGTTTTTGTCGCAGGTTTAATTTATCACCTCATTGGTGGAATTAAACATCTGCTTGCAGACCTTGGCTTTAATGAAGAACTACAAAGTGGTCGAGTTGCAGCTACAATTTCATTGGTCTTGTCAGCGATAGCAATTATCGCGGCATTTGTATGGATTGTGATCTAATGAAAAGTGCTACAGGTTTAACGGGTTCAGGTGCTCGTGATTGGTATGTGCAACGTTTAAGCGCAGTCATTTTGGCTGTTTATACTGTTGTGATCTTTGGTTGGATTCTATGTCATAGCGGCTTTAGCTTTGATCAATGGACAGGGTTTATGAAAACCTTGCCAATGAAGGTTTTTTCTTTGTTGGCTGTTTTTTCATTGGTTGCGCACGCATGGATTGGCATGTGGCAAGTCTTTACAGACTACGTTACAACACGTCAAATGGGTCCATCTGCTAAAGGTTTGCGCCTTGTGTTAACCACTGCGGTTATTGTTGCCGTATTTGTTTATGCAATTTGGGCATGCCAGATTTTTTGGGCAAATTGATAGGAAAAGATCATGGGCACACTCCCTAAAGAAGATTATTCAAATATTCAAAACCTCACTTTCGACACCGTAATTGTTGGTGGTGGTGGTTCAGGCATGCGTGCTGCCTATCAAATGGCACAAGCAGGTTTAAAAGTTGCAGTATTAACCAAAGTGTTCCCAACCCGTTCGCATACCGTTGCGGCACAGGGCGGTATTGGCGCATCACTTGGCAACATGCAAGAAGACAATTGGCATTACCATTTTTATGATACGGTAAAAGGTGGTGACTGGTTAAGCGATCAAGACGCATGTGAATTCATGACACGCGAAGCACCAAAAGTGGTGTATGAGCTTGAGCACATGGGTATGCCATTTGACCGTAACAAAGATGGTACGATTTATCAGCGTCCATTTGGTGGTCACTCTGCCAATTATGGTGAAAAAGCAGTACCGCGTGCCTGTGCGGCAGCTGACCGTACAGGGCATGCCTTATTGCATACCTTGTATCAAAGCAACGTGAAAATGGGGACTCAATTTTTCGTTGAATGGATTGCATTAGACTTAATCCGCAATGAAGCAGGTGATGTACTTGGTGTAACTGCTTACGACCAAGAAACTGGTAATATCGCGGTATTTCAAGCTAAAGCAACGTTGTTTGCAACAGGTGGTGCGGGTCGTGTCTATCGTGCATCAACCAACGCTTATATCAATACAGGCGATGGCTTGGGCATGGCGGCACGTGCAGGAATTCCATTACAAGATATGGAATTCTGGCAGTTCCACCCAACAGGTGTTGCTGGCGCAGGCGTATTGCTAACCGAAGGTTGTCGTGGTGAAGGTGCAATTTTACGTAATAGAGATGGCGAACCATTTATGGAGCGCTATGCACCTACTTTAAAAGACTTGGCGCCACGTGACTTCGTTTCACGTTCAATGGACCAAGAAATTAAAGAAGGTCGTGGTTGTGGCCCTAAAAATGACTATATCTTGTTAGATATGACGCATTTGGGTGCTGAAACCATCATGAAGCGTTTACCTTCGGTATTTGAGATTGGTAAGAAATTCGCCAACGTCGACATTACCAAAGAGCCAATTCCTGTTGTGCCAACCATTCATTATCAAATGGGCGGTATTCCAACCAATATCCATGGTCAAGTGGTTGTGCCAGTCGGTACTGAGCAAGGTGAATTTTCTGCACATTACGACAAGGCGACCAAAACGTATTCTTACCAAGGTAGCCGTGATTATACTCAGCCAATCAAAGGTTTTTATGCCATTGGTGAATGTTCTTGTGTGTCGGTACATGGTGCCAACCGTTTAGGTACTAACTCATTGCTTGACCTTGTGGTGTTTGGTAAAGCTGCGGGCGAGCATATTATCGATTACGTGACTAAGCATCATGGCGATGAATATCAGCCATTACCAAATAATGTGCTTGAGCAAACTTTGCAACGCGTACGTCATTTAGATGAGACGACAGCGGGCGAAAATGCACAAGACGTAGCAGATGCAATTCGTGACATTGTTCAAGACCATGCAGGCGTGTTCCGTACTCAAGCATTGCTTGACGAAGGCGTGAAGCAAATTTTGGCAATTGAGCCGCGCGTTCGCAATATTCATTTAAAAGATAAATCTAAAGTCTTTAACACTGCACGTGTTGAAGCGTTAGAGGTTGAAAACTTATATGAAGTGGCGAAAGCAACCTTAATTTCTGCTGCTGCACGTAAAGAATGCCGTGGTGCGCATACGGTTGTAGATTACGAATTGGCACCTGATCATCAAGACTACCCATACGGCCGTCGTGATGATGAGTGGATGAAACATACTTTATGGTATTCATCAGACAATCGTTTAGAGTATAAACCTGTTCGTTATCAACCATTAACGGTTGAAGCCATTGAACCTAAACCACGTACATTCTAATCGGGAGAATAAAGATGAGTAGAGGCACACGTACCTTTGAAATCTACCGCTACGATCCTGATAAGGATAAAGCGCCGTACATGCAAACGTTTAAACTTGAGTTAACCGATAAGCATCGTATGTTGCTTGATGCGTTACTTGCGTTAAAAGTTCAAGATGAAACCTTAACATTCCGCCGTTCTTGCCGTGAAGGTATTTGTGGTTCAGATGGTGTGAATATTAATGGTAAAAATGGTTTGGCGTGTTTGTGGAACTTAAACGATTTACCTGAAAAAATCGTGATTCGTCCACTACCAGGTTTGCCTGTGATTAAAGATTTGGTTGTGGATATGAACCAATTCTATGATCAGTACAATAAAATCCATCCGTTCTTAATTAATAATCAGCCTGCGCCTGCCAAAGAGCGTTTGCAGTCGCCTGAAGAACGTGAGCATTTAGATGGATTGTATGAATGTATCTTGTGTGCATGTTGCTCAACATCATGCCCATCATTTTGGTGGAATCCAGATAAATTCCTTGGGCCGTCGGCATTGTTGAATGCGTATCGTTTTATCATCGATTCGCGTGATACAGATACTGCTGAACGTTTAGCGCGTTTAGACGATCCATTTAGTTTGTTCCGTTGTAAAGGTATTATGAACTGTGTATCAGTTTGTCCGAAGGGCTTAAACCCAACCAAGGCAATTGGTCACATTCGTAGCATGTTGCTTGATCAAGCCGGTTAAGTCGATTTGATTGTAAAAAACGCACATCTTTGGATGTGCGTTTTTTTTATTTGTAGCAGCTGTGTTAATTGTAGTGAAGTTTGAATTGCAAGTTTTTATGAGATAGCTCACCATATATCTGCACGAAGATGTCGCTAAATATTTTTATTTTTTATAAAGGGTATAGGTTAAAAAAATTTATGTGAAATAGAGAATATGCTAGCATTGCACAAGTCATTATATTGAAAAAAAAGCGGATTAAAATAACACTTGATTTTCAAAATATGAGAAAATAGATCTACCGCTAAAATAAGTCGCATTAGACAAGCTAAATCGCTGATTTATCTTTTCTAAGACGATTTGCAAAAAATTGCTCGGCAGTGTGTCGGGTATAAAAAATGAGTAATGATGCCAGGTATGGGCGTGATCATTCATTAGACTTAGTAGGAATTCTACCTGCTAAGTAAACTCACGATCCTGATAGTAAGCGCTATTAGGCATAATGTCATGTTTAGCAATCTGACATTATGAATCATGGATTGCTTTTTATAGCAGTCTGTAATGTTTTTGCAATAGGAAATGGGTCCACAAATGCAAGAAGTTGCTGACGCATTGCGTCTTGATACTGAACTTTCTGGTGATAGTGCAGCGTATATTGAAGAATTATACGAGCAATACTTAACTTCTCCATCATCTGTCAGTGAAGACTGGCGTCAATATTTTGATAAATTCCCTAAAGGCGACCAACCACACGGAACTGTGCGTGAACAATTTTTATTACTTGGTCGTAATTCAAACCGTATTCAACCAGTTGTGCAAAGTGCTGTTAGCACTGAGCATGAAAAACGCCAAATCGGTGTTTTACAACTGATTGCTGCATATCGTAATCGCGGGCATCAAAAAGCCAAGCTTGATCCTTTAGGTCTTGCAAAGCGTGAAGATGTGCCAGATCTAGAATTGGCAGCACATGGCTTAACCAAGTCTGATCTTGATACAGTATTCAACACCAGTAATCTTGCGATTGGTAAAGATGAAGCAACGCTTGGCGAAATGGTAGAAACCATGCAAGCGATTTATTGCCAATCGATTGGTGCTGAATATATGCACATTGTTGATACCGTGGAAAAGCGTTGGATTCAACAACGTTTAGAAAGCGCACGTGGCCAATTTGCTTTTAGTGCAGAACAGAAAAAACACTTCTTAGAGCGTTTGACTGCGGCAGAAGGTTTAGAAAAATTCTTAGGCAATAAGTTTGTTGGTGCAAAACGCTTTGGTATTGAAGGTGGTGAAGCCTTCATTCCAATGGTGAATGAGCTAATCCAACGCGCAGGTGCAGTTGGCTGTAAAGAAGTTGTAATTGGGATGCCACACCGTGGTCGTCTTAACTTACTTGTGAATATCATGGGTAAAAATCCTGCGGATTTGTTCGGTGAGTTTGAAGGTAAGTCACTGCATAAAAAAGGTTCTGGCGACGTTAAATATCACCAAGGTTTTTCATCGAATGTGATGACCCCAGGTGGTGAAGTTCATTTGGCGTTGGCATTTAACCCATCGCATTTAGAAATTGTTGGACCTGTTGTTGAAGGTTCTGTTCGTGCGCGCCAAGTTCGTCGTAAAGACATTGGTGGTGATGATGTATTGCCTGTGATTGTGCATGGTGATGCTGCATTTGCGGGTCAAGGTGTTAACCAAGAAACTTTCCAAATGTCACAAACTCGTGGTTATACCGTGGGTGGTACAGTACATATCGTGGTAAATAACCAAGTTGGTTTTACAACGTCAGACCCACGTGATGCACGTTCGACTGAATACTGTACTGACATTGCAAAAATGGTTCAGGCGCCAATTTTCCATGTCAATGGGGATGATCCTGAAGCTGTTGTTTTCATTGCACAGCTTGCGCATGACTTCCGTCATACTTTCCGTAAAGATGTTGTGATTGATTTGTTCTGCTACCGTCGTCGTGGTCATAACGAAGCGGATGAGCCGTCTGCAACACAGCCAATGATGTATAAAATCATTAACAAAAAGCCAACCACACGTACGCTTTATGCAGATGTTTTAGTCCAAGAGAAAGTACTTGATCGTGCTGAAGCGGACAAAATGATTGAAGATTACCGTGCTGATTTAGAAGCAGGTAAGCACGTTGCAAATGCGTTAGTACTTGAGCCAAACACCAAAATGTTTGTCGATTGGAAACCATATTTAGGTCATGACTATACCGATAATTGGGATACTTCATTTGATCTTGAGCGTTTAAAAGAACTTGGTCGTAAAATGCGTGAATTGCCTGAAGGCTTTGAAATGCAGCGCCAAGTTTCAAAAGTGATTGATGATCGCTTAAAAATGCAAACAGGTGAAATGCCACTGAACTGGGGTGCAGCTGAAACATTGGCATACGCAACCTTATTAGACCAAGGTTATTTGGTTCGTATTAGTGGTGAAGATGTTGGACGTGGTACGTTCTCACATCGTCATGCTAAATTGCACAACCAAGCAGATGGTTCGGTTTATATTCCACTTTGCAACGTTAAAGAAAACCAACCGCGTTTTGCGCTTTGGGATTCGTTATTGTCTGAAATGGCAGTATTGGCCTACGAATACGGTTACGCTACCACATTGCCAAATAGCTTAATTGTTTGGGAAGCTCAATTTGGTGACTTCGCCAACTGTGCGCAAGTGGTGATTGACCAGTTCATTGCCTCAGGTGAAACCAAGTGGGAGCGTGTGTGTGGTTTAACCATGTTGTTACCACACGGTTTTGAAGGTCAAGGGCCTGAGCACTCATCTGCGCGTTTAGAGCGTTTCTTACAGCTGTGTGCAGAAGACAACATGCAAGTGGTTACTCCAACTACACCTGCACAGATTTTCCATGCATTACGTCGTCAAGCGGTACGTCCAATCCGTAAACCAATGATTGTCATGTCACCTAAGTCATTGTTGCGTCATAAATTAGCAACATCGACTTTAGATGAATTAGCAGTGGGTCAATTCCAAACAGTAATTGACGAGATTGATGCAATTAACGCTGCTGATGTTACACGCTTAGTGCTATGTGGCGGTAAGGTGTATTACGACTTGCTTGAAAAACGTCGTGAATTGGGTCTGAATCATATTGCGATTGTGCGTGTTGAACAGTTGTATCCATATCCAGAGCAACGTTTAGCTGAGGTGTTGAAACAATATCCAAATATGACGGATCTTGTGTGGTGTCAAGAAGAACCACAGAACCAAGGCGCATGGTTGTTCATTGCACCGCGTTTATATGATGATGTTTTGAAATCTGGTCAATCGGTTCGTATTCGCTATGCAGGACGTGCTGCGTCAGCTGCGCCAGCATGTGGTTCACCATATTTGCATGCAAAACAACAAGCTCAATTAATTCAAGACGCGCTTGCGTTTGATGCTGAATAATCAGGAGAGATGAAAAAAATGGCAACCGAAATTAAGGCACCTGTATTTCCAGAGTCTGTAGCAGATGGAACAATTGCGACCTGGCATAAAAAAGTTGGGGAAGCAGTATCACGTGATGAAGTGATCTGTGATATTGAAACAGACAAAGTTGTATTAGAAGTTGTTGCCCCTGCGGATGGTAGCTTAAGTGCTATTTTCAAAAATGAAGGCGACACCGTATTATCTGCGGAAGTAATTGCACAATTCGTTGAAGGTGCTGTGTCGGGTGCAGCTGCAACTGAAGCTGTTCAAAGTGCTGAACAGGTTGAGCAAGCATCGGCAAATACACAAGCAGGTGCTGCACCTGTGGTAGAGCGTGCGCAAGTTGCTGACCAAGCACCAGCGGTGCGCAAGGCATTAAGCGAAACTGGTATTAGTGCAGGTGATGTACAAGGTACAGGCCGTGGCGGACGTATTACCAAAGAAGACGTTACCAATCATCAAACTAAACCTGCTGCAAGCGTAACGCCATTAAGCGTAGCGGTAGGTGAGCGCATTGAAAAACGCGTTCCAATGACGCGTTTACGTAAACGTGTTGCTGAACGTTTGCTTTCTGCAACCCAAGAAACAGCAATGTTGACGACGTTTAACGAAGTGAACATGAAGCCTGTGATGGAAATGCGCAAGCAGTACAAAGACGTTTTTGAAAAACGTCACGGTGCACGTTTAGGCTTTATGTCTTTCTTTGTTAAAGCCGTAACTGAAGCGCTTAAACGCTATCCTGCGGTAAATGCTTCTATCGATGGTGATGACATTGTGTATCACGGTTATTATGACATCGGTGTTGCAGTATCGAGCGAGCGTGGTTTGGTTGTTCCTGTATTACGTGATACAGACCGTATGAGCTATGCTGAAGTTGAAAATGGCATTCGTGATTTTGCTTATAAAGCACGTGATGGCAAATTAGCAATTGAAGATATGACTGGCGGTACATTCACCATTACTAATGGTGGTACTTTCGGTTCATTACTTTCTACGCCAATTTTAAACCAACCGCAAACGGGTATTTTGGGTATGCACAAAATCCAAGAGCGTCCAATGGCGGTGAATGGTCAAGTTGAAATTTTACCAATGATGTACCTTGCATTGTCTTATGACCATCGCATGATTGATGGTAAAGAAGCAGTTGGTTTCTTGGTTACCATCAAAGAATTGCTTGAAGAACCAGCAAGACTGATTTTAGACCTTTAATTTTTACGGATAATACTAGACCAAAGCAGAGTATTGCTGTGTTTTGGTCTTTTGGAGATAAATATGTCTCAGCAATTTGATCTTGTTGTGATTGGTGGTGGTCCAGGCGGTTATGAAGCAGCAATTCGTGCAGCTCAGCTTGGTTTTAAAGTTGCGTGTATTGAAAAACGTATTCATAAAGGCAAGCCATCTTTAGGTGGTACTTGCTTGAACGTGGGCTGTATCCCATCAAAAGCTTTGCTTGATTCTTCGCATCGTTATGAAGATACCGTACATCACTTAGCAGATCATGGTATTACGACTGGCGAAGTAAATTTTGACTTAGCAAAATTACTGGCACGTAAAGACAAAATCGTTGACCAATTAACGGGTGGTATTGACCAACTCCTTAAAGGTAATGGTATTGAGTGGTTAAAAGGTACGGGTAAACTGCTTGCAGGCAAAAAAGTTGAGTTTGTATCGCATGAAGGCGAAACTCAAGTTTTAGAGCCAAAATATGTGATTCTTGCGACAGGTTCTGTGCCTGTAAATATTCCTGTTGCCCCTGTTGATCAAGACATTATTGTTGATTCAACTGGCGCACTTGAGTTCCAAGAAGTACCAAAACGTTTAGGCGTGATTGGTGCAGGCGTGATTGGTTTAGAGTTGGGTTCTGTTTGGCGTCGTTTAGGTGCTGAAGTTGTTGTTTTTGAAGCAATGGATGCGTTCTTGCCAATGGCAGATAAAGCTTTGGCAAAAGATTACCAAAAGCTTTTGACTAAACAAGGCTTAGATATTCGCGTCGGTGCAAAAGTTGCTGGCTCTGAAATTAACGGTCGTGAAGTGACTGTTAAATACACCCAAGGCGGCGAAGAAAAAACCCAAACGTTTGACAAGTTAATCGTATGTGTGGGCCGTCGTGCCTATGCTGAAGGTTTATTGGCAGATGATTGTGGCATTAAATTGACTGAACGTGGTTTGGTTGAAGTAAACGATTGGTGTGCAACTTCAGTTGAAGGCGTATACGCAATTGGTGACTTAGTCCGTGGTCCAATGCTTGCACATAAAGCAATGGAAGAAGGCGTGATGGCAGTTGAGCGTATTCACGGTCATGCGGCACAAGTGAACTATGACACCATTATTTCAGTCATTTACACACACCCAGAAGCGGCGTGGGTAGGTTTAACTGAAGAACAAGCTGTTGCTAAAGGTCATGAAGTAAAAACAGGTCAATTTGGTTTTGCTGTGAATGGTCGTGCTTTGGCTGCTGGCGAAGGTGCAGGTTTTGTGAAGTTTGTAGCTGACGCAAAAACTGATCGTTTATTGGGTATGCACGTGATTGGGCCTGCTGCGTCTGATATCGTACATCAAGGGATGATCGCACTTGAATTTGTATCTTCAGTTGAAGATTTACAATTAATGACCTTTGGTCATCCAACATTCTCTGAAGTCGTACATGAAGCTGCTTTAGCGGTAGATGGTCGTGCGATTCATGCAATTCAACGTAAACGTAAATAAGTTCCAAATAATATAAAAGAGCAGCTCCGGCTGCTCTTTTTTTTTGACAAAAAATCATCAATTTAGTTCTGCTGAGTGATTGAACTTTTAACCAAAATCTTCTACAACAAAAGAAAGCAAATGTATTTAAAAGAGCATTTGTAAGCGTAATGATTATGTGAAACGACAATAAAAGGGAAAACAATGAATTTGCATGAATATCAGGCTAAAGCCTTGTTAAAACAATATGGATTACCCGTACAAGAAGGAATTTTAATTACAAGTGCAGACGAAGCTGCCATAGCATATAAAAAGTTGGCTGGAAAATGTGCGGTGCTGAAAGCCCAAGTGCATGCAGGCGGGCGTGGTAAGGCCGGAGGGGTAAAGGTTGTTAAGTCAAAAGATGAGGCGATTGAGGTTGCACAAAAACTACTTGGGCAGCAATTGGTGACCTATCAAACGGATGCATTGGGACAACCCATTCATAGTATTCTCGTTTGCGAAGATGTTTATCCTGTCGCGCGTGAGTTGTATTTAGGTGCAGTGATTGACCGTTCTTCTCGGCGAGTTGTTTTCATGGCATCTACCGAAGGTGGGGTTGAAATTGAAAAAGTCGCGGAAGAAACACCTGAAAAAATTTTTAAAATAGAGATTGATCCTTTGGTTGGATTATTGCCATTTCAAGCCAAAGAGATGGCTTATGCCTTGGTGTTAGATGAATCTCAAGTACAACAATTTAGCCAATTGTTACATGGTGCATATCGTGCATTGATTGAAAATGATTTTGCACTGTTTGAAATTAATCCACTTTCGATTCGTGAAAATGGCGACATTTTATGTGTCGATGCCAAAATTAATATTGATGCAAACGCATTATATCGCTTGCCTGAAATTGCAGCATTACGTGATAAAAGCCAAGAAAATGAGCGAGAACTTAAAGCATCTGAGCATGATTTAAATTATGTAGCATTAGATGGAAATATTGGTTGTATGGTCAATGGCGCAGGGCTTGCGATGGCTACTATGGATATTATTCAGCTTTATGGTGGGCGACCTGCTAACTTTTTAGATGTAGGCGGCGGTGCAACCAAAGAGCGCGTGATTGAAGCCTTCAAAATTATTTTGGATGACTGTGCGGTTGAAGCAGTACTGATTAATATTTTTGGTGGGATTGTGCGTTGTGACATGATTGCAGAGGCCATTATTGCGGCCATTCAAGAAATTAAAGTGAGTATTCCTGTTGTGGTACGTTTAGAGGGTAATAATGCAGAACTCGGTGCAAAACTTTTAGATGAGTCAGATTTAGACTTAATTTCTGCCAATGGGCTTGCAGATGCTGCGGAAAAAGTTGTTTTAGCAGCCCAACAACAAAATACAGCACACGGAGCAGTATCATGAGCGTCCTGATTAATAAAGAAACCAAAGTGTTAGTACAAGGATTTACGGGTAAAAACGGGACATTTCATGCAGCACAGGCTTTAGATTACGGCACTAAAGTAGTTGGTGGTGTGACACCGGGCAAAGGGGGCACAGTCCATTTAGATTTACCCGTTTTTAATACAATGAAACAGGCAGTGAAAGAAACAGGCGCTGATGCCTCTGTGATTTTTGTTCCCGCACCTTATGTGCTTGATTCAATTGTCGAGGCGCTAGATAGTGGAATTGAATTGGTCGTGGTGATTACCGAGGGTGTGCCAACATTGGATATGCTCAAAGCCAAACGCTATCTCGAAACTTATGGTGGCCACGCGCGTTTAATTGGCCCAAATTGTCCGGGCATTATTACGCCGGGTGAATGTAAAATTGGCATTATGCCGGGGCATATTCACAGTTCAGGTAAAATTGGCATTATCTCTAGATCCGGTACGCTCACCTATGAGGCTGTGGCACAAACCACAAAACTAGGTTTGGGGCAATCGACCTGTATTGGAATTGGTGGAGATCCAATTTCAGGCATGAATCAAATAGACGCATTGCGTTTATTTCAAGATGACCCAGATACTGATGCAATTATTATGATTGGGGAGATTGGAGGCACAGCCGAAGAAGAGGCGGCTGAATTTATTCAGTCTGAACTGACCAAACCTGTTGTCGGTTATATTGCGGGTGTGACTGCGCCGAAAGGAAAACGAATGGGGCATGCAGGTGCGATTATTTCTGGTGGCAAGGGAACAGCCGAGGAAAAATTTCAAGCATTTGAAAAAGCAGGCATTGCTTATACCCGTAGCCCTGCTGAAATTGGAAAAACGATGTTCGATCTACTTCAAGCGAAGTTATCAAGCTAAATAAAAGTAGAACCTTCTGATGTATTTGGAAGGTTTTAGTGCTTACTCAAATTTGGATAAAAAAAACGTAGCGGTTGGGGTGACCACTACGTTGGAAAACGAAAAACTGTACTAACAGTGTCGTAAAATGGAGAAATGACATTTTGGATTATTCAATAGAATAAACCAAATGGTCTAAAATGATATTAATCCAAATTCGACTGAAACACTAGGTTTTAGTGTAGGGCTAATGCAGGTTATATGTAATAAAATGCTATTTTTTTGTTAAAAAAGCCAACTAAACTGTCTATTAGTTGGCTTTTTATTTGAATTTAATGACTTTTTAGAAGTGAAACATGCCTAAACCATGTTTAATTTCATCTAAAGTTGCTTGAGTAATAATTTTACAACGGTCTGTTCCTGCCTTAAGTACATCCATAATATAGTCAGGGTCTTTCGCAAGTTCGTTACGACGGTCACGGATTGGAGAAATTAACTCTTTTAAAACGCCTTCTAGGCGTTTCTTCACCGTACCATCACCTAAACCACCACGACGATAATGGGCTTTGAGTTCTTCAAGTTCTTCTTTATTTGGGTCAAATGCATCTAAATAAGTAAATACAACATTGCCTTCAACTTGACCTGGATCTTCAACACGTAAATGATTTGGGTCGGTATACATGGCATTTACGGCTTTTTTAATGTCTTTGTCAGATGCATTGAGCACAATAGTATTGCCAAGGGATTTTGACATTTTGGCTTTGCCATCAAAGCCCGGTAAACGTCCTGTATTTGAAAGTAAGGCTTTACATTCAGGTAAAATTGCTTGATTGGTTTGACGATTGAGGCGACGCACAATTTCGTTGGTCTGTTCAATCATTGGAATTTGGTCTTCGCCTACAGGTACAACTGTGGCTTTAAATGCTGTAATGTCGGCAGCTTGTGCCACAGGGTAGCATAAGAAGCCCGCAGGAATATCACGTTCGAAACCGCGCATCTGAATTTCAGACTTAATGGTTGGATTACGCTCTAAACGTGCCACTGTTACAAAGTTCAAATACAGCATGGTCAGTTCATTGAGTGCAGGTAAATGAGATTGCACACAAATGGTGGTTTTGGTTGGATCAATTCCAACAGCCAAATAATCAAGCGCCACTTCTAAAATATTGCGACGTACTTTTTCGAAATTATCGGCATTGTCGGTCAGTGCTTGTGCATCTGCCAATAAAATATGTTGATGATGTGAGTCTTGTAACCCTACACGCGAACGTAAAGAACCGACAAAATGCCCCAAATGTAATTGTCCTGTTGGGCGATCTCCGGTCAAAATAATGGGGCGCTGATCTGCTGTTGTCATGCAAAATATCCTGAAATTTAATCAATGATCATCTAAGTGAATGCAGTTATTGTACGGTATATCATAAAAAAAATTCTATGCTTATTCTGCTGAGTCTAGGAATTTGCTCAAATAACATAAACACCTTTAAGTTGATGCATACCTAGCTTAAAAATACCTTTACAATAACAACTAAAATAAAACAATTTGGGTATCTTATGGCTAGTAGCTTGTTGGTCTTACTGGATGATATTGCGACTGTACTTGATGATATTGCGTTAATGAGCAAAACGGCAGCCAAAAAAACAGCAGGGGTTTTGGGGGATGATTTGGCTTTAAATGCACAGCAAGTGACAGGTGTGCGCGCCGATCGTGAGCTTGTTGTGGTTGCGAAAGTTGCGAAAGGTTCATTACTGAATAAATGTATTTTAGTGCCACTTGCACTGCTGATTAGTGTGATTGCACCATGGTTAATTAATCCTTTATTGGTGATTGGTGGTTTATTTTTATGCTATGAAGGTGTAGAAAAAGTATTACATAATTTGATGCATAAAAAGCACTCAAAATCTGATGAAATGGAACATGTACAGCAACAAGTTACTGATACTGAAAGTTATGAAAAAGACAAAGTGAAAGGCGCGATTCGTACTGATTTTATTTTGTCTGCTGAAATTGTCGTGATTACTTTGGGTACAGTGGCTGCGACATCATTAATGAATAAAGTGATTGTGATGAGTTTAATTGCCGTTGTCATGACCATTGGGGTATATGGTTTTGTGGCATTAATTGTCAAAATTGATGATGTTGGTTTGTTTTTAACAAAAACGCAGCAACAGTGGAAAAAGGGGCTTGGACAATGTTTATTAAGTTTTGCACCAAAATTAATGAAAGCATTGTCGATTGTTGGAACGATTGCGATGTTTTTAGTTGGGGGTGGGATTATTAATCATGCTGTCCCATTCGTGCATCATTTTACTGAACATACTGCCGATCAAGCACAAGTCATTCCAAATGTTGGTCAAATCTTAGGGAGCATTGTGCCGACCAGTCTAAACCTATTGATTGGTTTTATTGCAGGGCTTATTGTTTTAGGTGTAATCGGTTTGATTCAAAAAGTGATCAAAAAAGCTTAACTGTTTGCAACTTTGTATATCAAGAGGTGGTGCAATGCGTTGGAAAGGACGTAGAGAAAGCGATAATTTAGAAGATCGACGTGGCAGTGGTGGTGCAAAAGCGGGTGGTATTAGCATCATTGGGTTAGTGGTGGCTTTTGTGGCATGGAAATTTTTTGGTGTTGACCCGCAGCAAGCTTATCAGGTTACTAAACAAGTGACACAACAACAGCCTGCAACCAATACACCTTTGTCACAACCAACAGCTGAGCAGCAAGAAGCCAAACAGTTTGTCTCGACCATATTAGCAGACACTGAAGACACTTGGAGCGAAATTTTTAAAGCTCATCAAATGCAATATAAAGCACCGAAATTGGTGTTATACAGTGGTGCAACAGCTACGGATTGTGGAACAGGGCAATCAGCGATGGGGCCATTTTATTGTCCATCAGACCAAACGGTTTATTTAGATACGCAATTTTTTATGGAAATGCGTCAAGAGCTTGGTATTGTCGGTAATAAAAATAAAACTGAGCTATCTAGAAATGATCAAGCGGGCGATTTTGCTTTGGCTTATGTGATTTCCCATGAAGTTGGGCATCATGTGCAAAATTTGTTAGGCATTTCTAATCAAGTGCAGAATCAACGTCGTAAGCTTAGTCAAGCACAAGGTAATCAATTATCGGTGCGTTTAGAATTACAAGCAGACTGCTTTGCAGGCATGTGGGCAAAGTCGAATGATCAACGGACGCACTTTTTAGATGAAGGCGACATAGACGAAGCGATGGATGCAGCACAAAAAATTGGTGATGACTATTTGCAGAAACGTAGTACGGGACAAATTGTGCCAGATAGCTTTACCCATGGTAGTAGTCAGCAACGAATGACATGGTTTAAGCGTGGTTTTGAGTCAGGAAGTTTGGATAGTTGTAATACCTTTAGCCAAGGTGCAGTGTAATTGCTATAAGACTTACGTTTTTTTATCTTAGACATTCTTTTTATTGATGGTAAAAAATAAAAAGAATGGATGAAGTGTATTTGTCTGTTGATGCTTAGCATCAGCATTATTTTTATTTTAATTTGGTCAGGGAGATTATGGGAAATTATTTTATTTTACAGCTTTTTACAGTCGTGTTTGCCTTATCTATTATTACGACCACATTTAATCGTCGTATTTTAGGTTTTCCGCAAGCGATTGGTGTTCCAATTGTTTCTGCTGTATTGGTTTTTATTTTACAGTGGGCTGCAAGTTTATTAAGTGGTAATCCTTTTATTACCATTAATCTCTCGAATATTGAAAGTGCGGTACGTCATATTGATTTTTATGACTTTTTAATTAATGGGGTCATTTGTTTTATCTTAACCTCTTCAGCCTTAAAATTTAAACTTTCTGACCTGCGGAATCATTGGAAACCGATTAGTATTTTAGCCAGTATTTCTTTGTTGTTATGTGCAGTTTTATTTGGTGGCATGCTTTATGGATTTCAATTTTTAATTGGTAATCCTGTACCTATTATTGTATTGCTTCTATTAGGCTCGGCTTTGGGTGCGACAGATCCGATTGGGATTAAAGGCGTACTTAGTTCAGTACGTGCACCACATCATTTAATGGTAAAACTTGAAGGTGAGTCATTATTTAATGATGCGATGTGTATCGCTGTTTTTATGACCTTATTAAGCGTGATTCAAGGTAAAAACTTTAATTTGTCTGGCACGCTTGAAACATTACTGTATGAGATTGTGGTTGCAGTGGTGATTGGTTGGGCTTTCGGTCAGGGAATCTTACGGATTTTACGTGGTAAGCATGAACCAGAATCCCTTATTTTAACTACAGCTTTGTTGGCTTGTGGCTCATATTTAGTTGCCTTATTTGCACATGCTTCTGCACCAATTGCTTGTGTAATTGGTGGTTTGGTTGTGGGAAATAAATGGAATGACATTTTAAATGATCATGCTGTTCGTGAGATTAATCATTTTTGGCATACTGTAGAAGGGATTATTAACTCATTCTTATTCACGTTGATTGGTTTGGAATTATTTATTTTAGACTTAAATTTCAGCATGATTTTAGGTGGTATGGTTGCCTTTATTATTCTGCATGTATCACGTTTTGCAGCAAACTTTTTATCTTTTGTCTTTTTCCCAAGTTTCCGCCGAAAAAGTTATAACGGTAGTTTGACTATTTTGAGTTGGGGTGGTGTTCGTGGTGGAATCTCCTTGGCATTAATTTTAGCCGTGGCAAACCATCCTGCATTGAGTCCTTATAGCAGTATTTTAATTGGCTATACCTTTATTAGTGTGTTGATGTCTGGTTTAGTCTGCGGTTTAGGATTACCTGCGGTGATGAATGCGTTTTATTATAATCCAAATGAAGAAACTACGGGATTTAAAGGTTGGTATCAACGCTTATGCCATAAAATGAATCGTAAGGGTTTTCAGTATATTGTCGGCGAAGATGCACAGGGTAATGAAACCATTACCATTTATAATCCTGAACAATTATCTGATGTGAAAACAGAAGATGGAATTGCGACATTGCATGATCCAAGTAAAATTACGGAAATGAAACAATTAGAAAATCCTAATAATTTCTAATTCAATGACCACCCTAAACGGGTGGTTTTGTTTATTGGAGATGGGAATATGTCCTCTGAGCTTTATGCGTATATTTTAACCGTGGTTGCGCAAATTCCACGCGGAAAAGTGGCAAGTTATGGACAAATTGCCAAAATGGCAGGTTTTCCAAAACATGCCCGACTGGTAGGTCGTGTTTTAAAACAGATCGCAGATGATGCTCAGATTCCGTGGCATCGTGTAGTGGATGCTAAAGGACACATTCGGCTGACCAAACAAAATCAACAGGGCGAGAACCTTCAACAGCTTAAATTAATTGATGAAGGTGTGTTGGTTGTAAATGGAAAAATTTGTTTAAGTGATTATCAGTGGTTTATAGATTAATGCACAATAAGCACAGGAAGAGCAGTTTTGTTGAGTACTTTTTGGGAAATACTACCTAAAATGAGTTTGGATAATCCTGTGTAGCCATGTGAACCAATTACCATTAAGTCGGCATTTAAATCTGTTGCTGCTTGTGTGATGGTATCTGCAATCGAAAAACCTTCAAGTAATAAAATTTCAATGGGTAATTCGCTTGAAACATAATGGTTTTGAATTTCTGATAGTGTCGCTAAAATTTCTTGTCGTGCACGATCGATAAATAAGTTACTTTCACCAGTTTGGACATATTCTCGTGCTGTAATGGGGTCAAGTTTTAAAACTTGCGCAACGGTAATTTTACTGTGTAGGGAAGTTGCAATCCCTTTAATATGGTCAAGCAATTGATGTGCAGTTGCTGTGCTATCAATTGCAACTAAAATATGCTGATAATTCATCGGAATGCCTTTTGCTCATGGAGAATAGCATCGACTATAACACTTTGAATGATCGTGTAATATTACAAAATGATGAATTAAAAAAGCCTCCTATTTAGGAGGCTTCTTGCATGAGATTAAAGATATTCAACGCTCACGACTTCATATTCGACTTCACCTTGAGGGGTGGTAATCTTGGCTTCATCTCCTTCATGTTTCCCTAACAAACCTCGTGCAATTGGAGAATTCACCGAGATTTTATTAATTTTAAAATCAGCTTCATCATCGCCTACAATTTTATAGGTCTTACGTTCTTCGGTGTCTAAGTTTTCGATGGTGACAGTCACCCCAAAAACCACACGACCATTTTTTTCAAGCTCTTGAACGTCTATGACTTGCACTGCACCAAGCTTGCCTTCGATGTCTTGAATGCGACCTTCGCAGAAACCTTGTTGTTCACGCGCTGCGTGATATTCTGCATTTTCCTTTAAGTCGCCGTGTTCACGTGCTTCTGCAATTGCTTGAATAATACGTGGACGTTCAACAGTTTTTAACTGCTGCAATTCAGCTTCTAAGGCAATTTTGCCTTCGGGAGTCATTGGATAACGTTGCATTTTAGTCCCTCTAAATTGAATGGGAAAATAGCGTATAAAAAATAAAAATCCCGCCACCGATTAGGTGACGGGACCTATCGCTAAAGAATTAACCTGCGTTGTGTAAGTCTTGCAAGCGATATACATCCATTGGCAATTGAATTGCAAATGCTTGGCAAACTGCTTCAGCACCATTAATGGTGGTGGTGTAATACACTTTGCCTTGTAATGCTGCACGACGAATCATTGCAGAGTCATATTGCGCTTGTTTGCCTTCAGTGGTGTTGACAATAAGGTGTATTTCACCATTTTTCAAGCGGTCAACAATATGCGGACGACCTTCTGTTACTTTATTGACACGTTCACATGCCAAACCAGCTTCATGGATCACTTTATATGTACCACCTGTTGCAACCAATTTAAAGCCAAAAGCAACTAAGCGTTTTGCAATATCAACCACATGCGGTTTGTCTGAATCACGTACCGATAAGAATGCGTGTTTCAATTCGCCTTCGGTTGGTAAGCCCGGTAAGCGTTCGTTAGAGCCGAGTACAGCTTTATAGAATGCTTCACCAAAGGTTTTACCTACGCCCATGACTTCACCTGTAGATTTCATCTCAGGCCCAAGCATTGGGTCTACGCCTTGGAATTTAGCAAATGGGAACACTGCTTCTTTTACAGAGAAGTAGGTTGGGATAATTTCTTGCATGAATCCTTGAGATTCAAGAGATTGTCCCGCCATACAACGTGCTGCAACTTTTGCTAAAGACTCGCCAATACATTTTGAAACGAAAGGCACAGTACGCGAGGCACGTGGATTCACTTCTAAAACGTAAACGTCGTTGCCTTTTACTGCAAACTGTACGTTCATTAAGCCCACAACGCCTAACTCTTTTGCCATAGCAATGGTTTGGCGACGCATTTCATCTTGGATTTCATCCGACAATGAATACGGTGGAATTGAACACGCTGAGTCACCTGAGTGAATGCCTGCTTGTTCAATGTGCTGCATAATGCCGCCAATCACCACATTTTTACCGTCAGATACACAGTCAACGTCCACTTCAATTGCTGAGTCTAAGAAGTGGTCAAGCAGTACTGGCGATTCATTTGATGCTTGAACCGCATCACGTAAATAGCGTTTAAGTTCGTCATCGTTATATACGATTTCCATCGCACGACCACCCAATACATAAGATGGACGTACAACCAATGGATAACCCACTTTCGCAGCTTCTGCCATGCCTTCTTCAGCAGATTTTACAATGCTGTTGTTTGGTTGGCGAAGTTGTAAACGCTGAATCATCTGTTGGAAACGTTCGCGGTCTTCAGCACGGTCAATGGCATCTGGCGATGTACCAATAATTGGCGCGCCTGCTTCTTCTAAAGCACGTGCCAATTTTAATGGGGTTTGACCGCCGTACTGAACAATAATGCCTTTTGGCTTTTCAGTACGAACAATTTCTAACACATCTTCAAGGGTAATCGGTTCGAAGTACAAACGATCTGAAGTGTCGTAGTCGGTTGAAACTGTTTCAGGGTTACAGTTGACCATAATGGTTTCGTAGCCGTCATCACGCATTGCAAGCGCCGCGTGTACACAGCAATAGTCAAACTCAATGCCTTGACCGATACGGTTTGGACCACCACCAATCACCATAATTTTGTCTTTGGTAGATGGATTGGCTTCACATTCTTCATCGTAAGTTGAATACATGTACGCAGTGTCAGATTCAAACTCAGCTGCACAGGTATCAACACGTTTGTAAACTGGATAAACACCCAAGTTCCAACGTTGTTTACGGAATTGTTTTTGTGAAATACCCATTAAGTTGGCAATACGTAAGTCAGATAAACCTTTACGTTTAAAGCCACGGATATTGTCAGCGTTTAAGTCGCCAAAACCTAAGGCTTTAATTTGCTCTTCAGTTTTGATGATGTCTTCAATTTGAATGAGGAACCAACGGTCAATTTTGGTTGCTTCAAATACTTCATCTAAGCTAAAGCCATGACGGAAAGCATCGGCAACATACCAAATACGCTCAGGGCCTGGAACTTTAAGTTCTTTAAGAATGGTATCTTTCGCATTTTCAGCGCCAACTTCAACTTTTTCATCGAAGCCACATACACCAACTTCTAAGCCACGCAGCGCTTTGTGCATTGACTCTTGGAAGTTACGACCAATTGCCATCACTTCACCCACAGATTTCATCTGTGTGGTTAATACTGGTTCTGCTTGTGGGAATTTCTCGAAGTTAAAACGAGGAATTTTTGTTACCACATAGTCAATTGCAGGTTCGAATGATGCAGGAGTTACGCCGCCTGTGATGTCATTTTTCAATTCATCAAGGGTGTAACCGACTGCAAGTTTTGCTGCAATTTTAGCAATTGGGAAGCCGGTTGCTTTCGATGCAAGGGCAGATGAGCGTGATACACGTGGGTTCATCTCAATGATGACCATACGGCCAGTATTTGGACAAATACCAAACTGTACGTTTGAACCACCGGTTTCAACGCCAATTTCACGAAGTACCGCAACCGATGCATTACGCATTAACTGATATTCTTTATCGGTTAATGTTTGTGCAGGTGCAACGGTGATAGAGTCACCAGTGTGAACGCCCATTGGGTCGAAGTTTTCGATTGAGCAGACAATGATACAGTTGTCGTTTTTGTCACGCACAACTTCCATTTCATACTCTTTCCAACCAATTAATGATTCATCAATCAGTAATTGTTTGGTTGGAGAAAGATCGAAACCGCGTTCACAAATTTCAATAAATTCTTCTTTGTTATAGGCAATACCGCCACCTGAACCACCCATCGTGAATGATGGACGAATGATCACAGGGAAGCCAAAACGTGCTTGAATTGCTAAAGCTTCTTCCATTGACTCGGCAATGTCTGCTTTTGGACATTCAAGCCCAATTTTACGCATCGCGATATCGAAAAGTTTACGATCTTCGGCTTTTTCAATCGCTTCTTTTGATGCACCAATCAATTCTACATTGTACTTTTCAAGTACGCCGTTGGCATCTAGCGCAAGTGCGCAGTTCAATGCGGTTTGTCCGCCCATAGTCGGTAAAACCGCATCTGGACGTTCTTTTTCAATGATTTGTGCAACGGTTTGCCAAGTAATTGGTTCGATATACGTTGCGTCCGCCATTGAAGGGTCGGTCATAATGGTGGCAGGATTTGAGTTCACCAAAATAACGCGGTAGCCTTCTTCACGAAGCGCTTTACACGCTTGTGCGCCAGAGTAGTCAAACTCGCAGGCTTGACCAATCACAATAGGGCCAGCACCAATAATTAAGATGCTTTTTATGTCCGTACGTTTAGGCATTATTCGCTCCTTAATTACTTCTTAGCTGCTTCGATGAGTTCGATGAAATGATCAAATAGTGGGGCACAGTCGTGTGGGCCTGGGCTTGCTTCAGGGTGACCTTGGAAGCTAAACGCAGGTTTATCGGTACGATGAATGCCTTGTAAGGTTTGATCAAACAATGATTTATGCGTTGCAGTTAAGTTTGCAGGCAAGGTATCGGCATCGACTGCGAAACCATGGTTTTGCGAGGTGATCATCACTGTACCATCTTGGATGTTTTGTACAGGATGGTTGGCACCGTGGTGACCATGACCCATTTTGATGGTTTTAGCGCCTGATGCGAGTGCTAAAATTTGGTGACCTAAACAAATACCAAATACAGGAATATTGGTTGTTTCAACAATGGTTTTTACAGCTTCAATGGCATAGTCACATGCAGCTGGATCGCCAGGGCCATTCGACAAAAATACGCCATCTGGATTTAAGGCAAGCACTTTTTCTGCTGGTGTTTGAGCAGGAACAACAGTCAATTTGCAGCCGCGATCTGCAAGCATACGCAAGATGTTGGTTTTGACACCGTAGTCATATGCTACAACGTGAAATTTAAATTCAGGTTGGCTAAAGCCTTGACCTAATGTCCAAGAACCTTCAGTCCATTCAAAACCTGTCGGGTCACAGCATTCTTTGGCAAGGTCTAAGCCATTTAAACCGCCAAATGCACGTGCCTTTGCAATCGCATCTGCTTCGGTAATATTTTCGCCCGCCAAAATGCAGCCATTTTGCGCACCTTTAGCACGTAAAATACGTGTTAATTTACGGGTATCAATATCGGCAATAGCCACAACATTATGCTGTTTTAGATAATCACCTAAAGATTGCTCAGCACGAAAATTGCTGTGCAATAAAGGTAGATCTCGAATAATTAAACCATTCGCCCACACTTTATGAATACGACCAGACTCAGCATCTTCTGAGTTACAGCCTGTATTACCAATGTGTGGATAAGTTAATGTGACAAGTTGTTGTGCATAACTTGGGTCAGTCAAGATTTCTTGATAACCAGTCATAGCGGTATTAAAAACGACTTCACCAGTCGTTGATCCCGTAGCGCCGATCGAAATACCTTTAAAGATAGTTCCGTCTGCGAGGGCTAAAATGGCGGGGGTGCTCAAACCAAAGCTCCTGAATTTTTAAGCTGTAAAAAAACGAGTAGACAAAAAAAAAGGCGGCTGTCTAAAAAACATGCACTCCCTTCGTCTGCTCGCTCGTAACTTAAAAACGTATTGTACGCATGAGACTGCTAAAAGTCCACGTAATTTATTAAGATTTAATAGATATCATCAATTGATAATTTTGCAAAAAAACTTGTGCTGTATTTGTGAGAAAAAATTAAATCTTCTTTAAAAATGCTGGTGATTAAAACAGCGATTTGTTAGAGTGAATTTTTATCCTTTCATCATTTTTAATAGAAGGAATATTGCTATGGTTACGAAGAATAATCTTGAAGAAAAAGCGAAACAAATTTCTGAAAAAATTGAAGAAAAATCAACACAGGTAAAAGCCGAAGTGGCTGCTGCTGTTGCAACTACACAGGAGAAAATGAGAGATTTAAAAGACAAAGTAACGGATGTGGTTAATGATACGAAAGAAAAAACAGATGATTTAAAAGATCAAGTTGCTGAAACCGTGAATGAATTTAAAGCTCAAGTCGCAGATGGCGCAGCACAGGCTGAATCTGATGTAGAAAAAGCCAACGCATCATTTCAAGCACATTTAAAGCAATTTAAAGAAGATGTTGTAGCGCGTTTTAATGACATTCGTGAAAAATTTACATTTTCTCAAGATGATTTAATTGAGTTAAAAGAAGTGGCAAAAATTGAATTTGCTTCGATTGTGGATGAACTCGCAAAATTATCGAAAGAAGTGAAAGATGATGTGTCGCAATTTTCTGCCAAGCATAAGGAGCATGTGTCTGAAACTTTGCAAAAAACCAAAGCCAGTGCAGTAGAGGCGTGGCATAAAGTCACTGAAAGTGATGAAAAAAAGGATGCATCTGAAAAAGAAAAGGCTGAATAAAGGCTGTAAAAAAGCGGATCAAGATGATCCGCTTTTTCTTTAAAAGAAATGTAACCAATCTCTTTTATTGTGAAAATCTGCTTGGTGACCACTATGTTGCATAGCATAAAGCTGTTGCCCTTGAGGCGTGTCTAGTACAGCAGAAAGACCAATAAATAAATCATGCCATTTTAATTGGTTTTTTTGCATAAACTCACTTAAATCAAGCGTGACGTTTAGTCCATAATGGGTGCGTTTGAGCTCAACCAAATCAATATCATTTGCCATTTGTGGTGGCATTTGTTCTGGATAACGATACTCTTCAAATTGATAGCTTTGCCATGCCTCAGAAGGAGATAGGTTTATTTCACGATAATAATCTTCATCTTTTACCCCAATAAACACTTCAAAACAGGTTTTTTCCCATAAAAAATCTTGTCTTGGGTGGTTTTTGGTCAGGCTTGGCCATTGAACTAATTGTAAAGGGTCGCGAATCCAAAAGCCAATATTTAAAATAGCAGGCAATTGTTGCTCAATTGCACCGACTAAAAAAATATCGTGAAACCGATGATACGGTTGAAGTTCGTAACTTGCCATAATGTGTGTCTAAATTAGTTCGCTAAATGTGCGTGACGTACAAGGTTTGACAGTTTTGGATTTTGTTTGGCTGCTTTTTTATAAACCAGCGCAATTTTACCAATTTTTTGCACTACTTGTGCTTGAGTTGCTTGAGCGAGTTCTTCAATTAACGCTGCGCGTTGCTCACGATCTTCACCTGCAAATTTAATTTTAATTAGTTCGTGGTCATTTAATGCACGTACTGTTTCTTCAATTACGCTTTCAGTTAAACCTTGTCCGCCTAACATCACCACTGGATTTAATGCGTGACCAATTTGGCGTAAGCGTTTGCGTTCCTGAATAGATAAAGTTGCCATTGTGAATAAACCTGAATTTTAAAAAGCCTATTAGTATAGCAAATATTCGTTAGAAACGCAGGCTTATAAATAGTTTTAAGATGAAAAATCACATGTTGTCGTATTTTACTTACTTTTAAATTGCAATTGAGTATTGTATCGATCGAAAAATACAAAGCTCTCTGTTTTAAAATTAAAACATGATTGGCATGTGGTGAATTGGCATTCCGATGTAAATCATCAAAAAACTCATGTTTTTATCTACAAGTGTATACTGCAAGCATTTACTTTTTTGCGTACAATAGTTGATTGATGTTTAGATACTATAGAAGATTATGGCAACACGCATTACCAACCAAAAACTGTCTAAAAGTAGTCGAGAATGGATGCGAGAGCATTTAGATGACTTCTATGTGAAAAAAGCACAAAAAGAAGGTTATCGTGCACGTGCTGCATACAAACTACTTGAAATTCAAGAAAAATATAAATTGATTAAACCAGGTATGACGGTTGTCGACCTTGGTGCAGCACCAGGCAGTTGGTCACAAATTGCAGGAAAACTTGTGGGTAGCAAGGGTTTAGTGATTGCATCTGACATTTTGGAAATGGATGCTTTACCTGACGTAACCTTTTTACAAGGTGACTTCCGTGAAGAAGAAGTTTTTGAAAAATTGTTAAATATTTTAAATGGACGCCAAGTTGACGTTGTAATTTCAGATATGGCCCCCAATACATCAGGTAATAGGGCTGTTGATCAACCTCGACAAATCTATTTGTGTGAGCTTGCGGTGGATTTTGCACAGAAGGTTTTAGGACCGAATGGGCAATTCGTGGTCAAGGTGTTCCAAGGAACAGGCTTTGATGAATTCCGTAAACAGGTCGTCGATAGTTTTGATGTTTTAAAAACGATTAAGCCTGCTGCATCTCGTGCACGTTCGAAAGAAGTTTTTCTGATTGGACAAGGTCGGAAAAAAGCATTGCGGTAAAAAGTTGACTTGCCAATGCATTAAAAATTGTGCATTTTGTACAATTTGGGTACATTGAGTACTAACTTGTAGTTAAATAATAGATCATGCTAAAAAAGTATGATGACATTAGATTGATATGGGAATAAAGCTTTGAGCGATCTCTTCAAAAACGCCGTGTTATGGCTTGTGATTCTTGGAGTACTGATTTTAATTTTCAGTAATATCAGCGATCACAATAAACCATCTCAGATGAACTATTCCGAGTTTGTTGCAGCGGTGAATGCGGGCCAAATTAAACAAGTCACGATTGATGGCGAAAGAATTCTTGGCGAGAAAAAGAACGGTTCAGATTTTGAAAGTATTCGCCCTGCGGTGCAAGACCCTGAATTAATGCCGAATTTAATCAAAAACAATGTTGTTGTGGAAGGTACAGCACCACAGCGTCAGGGTGTTTTGATGCAACTACTTATTGCAAGCTTCCCAGTATTGCTGATCATTTTATTGTTCATGTTCTTTATGCGTAACATGGGTGGTGGTGCAGGTGGTAAAAGTGGTCCAATGAGCTTTGGTAAGTCAAAAGCCAAAATGCTTGCAGAAGACCAAATCAAGGTAACCTTTGCAGATGTTGCAGGTTGTGATGAAGCTAAACAAGAAGTTGTAGAAATTGTTGATTTCTTAAAAGATCCTGCCAAATTTAAACGTTTAGGTGCATCAATTCCTAAAGGTGTGTTAATGGTTGGGCCTCCAGGTACAGGTAAAACCTTGTTGGCTAAAGCAATTGCAGGTGAAGCCAAAGTTCCTTTCTTTAGCATTTCAGGTTCTGATTTTGTTGAAATGTTTGTCGGTGTGGGTGCTTCGCGTGTCCGTGATATGTTTGAACAAGCTAAACGTCATGCACCTTGTATCATTTTTATTGATGAGATTGATGCAGTGGGTCGTCACCGTGGTTCAGGTACAGGTGGTGGGCATGATGAACGTGAGCAAACCTTAAACCAAATGTTGGTTGAAATGGATGGTTTTGAAGGCAATGAAGGTATTATTGTCATTGCTGCAACCAACCGTGCCGATGTGTTGGATAAAGCTTTATTACGTCCAGGACGTTTTGACCGCCAAGTTATGGTTGGTTTGGCTGATATTAATGGTCGTGAGCAAATTTTAAGTGTGCATTTGAAAAAATTACCATCGGTAACGGGTGTGGATGTAAAAGTTCTTGCACGTGGTACACCGGGTTTCTCAGGTGCGCAATTGGCGAATCTTGTGAACGAAGCGGCATTGTTTGCTGCACGTCGTAATAAAAATACAGTCGATATGCATGACTTTGAAGATGCAAAAGACAAGATTTATATGGGCCCTGAACGTAAATCGATGATTATTCGTGATGAAGAACGTCGTGCAACGGCTTATCATGAATCGGGTCATGCCATTGTTGCGGAAATCTTGCCAGGCACAGATCCAGTCCATAAAGTGACGATTATGCCACGTGGTTGGGCTTTGGGTGTCACTTGGCAGTTGCCTGAACAAGACCAAATTAGCAACTATAAGCACAAAATGCTAAATGAAATTTCGATTTTGTTTGGTGGCCGAATTGCAGAAGAAATTTTCATTAACCAGCAGTCAACAGGTGCATCGAATGACTTCGAACGCGCAACCAAAATTGCCCGTGCGATGGTGACTAAATACGGTATGTCTGACCGTATGGGTGTTATGGTTTATGAAGATGAAAATCAAAATGGTTTCTTTGGTAATGTGGGTAGTCGTACCATTTCTGAGGCGACTCAGCAGCAGGTCGACCAAGAAGTACGTCGCATCTTAGATGCACAATACAAAGTTGCATGGGATATTCTTGAAAACAATAAAGATAAAGCCCATGTGATGGTCAAAGCATTGATGGATTGGGAAACGATTGATCGTGAGCAAGTCTTAGACATTATGGAAGGTCGTGAACCACGTCCACCAAAAGTTTATGTTGCTGAAAATCCTGTGGCAGATTTAGAGCCACCAAAAGATGGTCCATCTACACCACCACCATTGCCAGCAATGAGTTAATATAAAGAGTCACCATTTGGTGGCTCTTTTTTTGGCGTGTCGTTTAGGAATTGATTATGCAATTAATGTCATTACCCCAACATCAACTTAGTTGTGGAAATCAGACTTTAGATCTTTCTGTGCCACAGGTGATGGGGATTTTAAATGTCACGCCTGATTCTTTTAGTGATGGTGGTCAACATCAGCAACTGAACCAAGCGATTCAACATGCAGAGCGTATGATTGCAGATGGTGCGACTATTATTGATATTGGTGGTGAATCAACTCGTCCGGGTGCAAGTATTGTAACTTTGGCGCAAGAGCTTGAACGCGTGATTCCTGTGGTTGAAGCCTTGTCTAAATATAATGTTGTACTTTCAATTGATACTAGCCAGCCAAAGGTGATGCAACAAGCCAAGCAGGCAGGTGCGCATATTTGGAATGATGTGCGTGCACTTAGCCGTGAAGGTGCACTAGAAATGGCAGCAGAATTAGCTGTACCTGTTGTGTTGATGCATATGCGTGGTGAACCTACAACAATGAATCAATTGGCACAATATCAACATGTGACGAATGAAGTATTACTTGAATTAAAACAACGAATAGAGTCTGCCTTACAGCAAGGTGTATTGGCTGAAAATATTATTATTGATCCAGGTTTTGGATTTGCAAAAGACACGGCACATAATTTAAAGCTGTTAAATGAGCTATGGCAATTACAACAGCTTGGTTTTCCAGTTTTATCGGGGCTTTCAAGAAAACGTTTTATTGGTGCTGTGACAGAGCAAGCAGATGCTACACATCGTGTGATTGGTAGTGTAACAGGGCATTTACTTTCGATTCAACAAGGTGCAAGTATTGTGCGTACGCACGATGTTCGTGAAACTGTGGATGCGATTCGAGTTTGGCAAGCAATGCGTAATGCTTAAATACCAATGATCTGGAAAGTTTAACTCACTGATTATTTAACATGATCAGTGAGTTAATAAAGAAATGCTTAGAAATTAATAAACATTGTAAGCCAGTTTGAGTCTTGCTCTGAATTATCACTTGTTGATGCAAAAGTATGTTCTGCCATTATTTTAAATTTCTTGTTAATGGCAAAGCTCATACCAATATTTTGATGATTTGAGCGAAAGTTTTCACTGCCTTGTAAACGTAAGCTATCAACGGCAACATATGGCTGAATGGATTTTAAGTAAGGTTGGTTAAGATGAAATGTATAACCCATAAATCCTTCTAAACCATAGCCATCACCTGCGAAATAATCGTTGTAAACAGTGGAATTTCTTCTTGGTATAAAATCATGGTAGTAGCTTGCTGTACCTACAACATACCAGTCATCGGTTTCATAGGTTAGTGCTGAACCTATAATATCTTGGTGGTATGCTTTACTTTCTTGTGAAAGTGAATGATACAGGTCTGCATTGGTGCGACTATAAGTTAAGCTGGCAGTCGTATTTTTATTAATTTGATAATCAGCACCTAGGCCGTACCCATTATTACGGCGATATTCATTATCGCCTGATACGGCAATACTATGTTCTGAAAATAAATAGTTTGCATATAATTTGGTTGTATCAAAGCTTTTTGTATACATCAACGAGCGAGTCGGGCGATTGGCACCGTCATAGGTTCCATTGATACCATTTCCCATAGCACCTGCATGACCATCATTATCCCACACATCACTCTTCATACCGATAACGCTATAATACATGCCAAACTGGCGGCCATAAGTGAGCGTGCCGAATTGATTGTTTTTAATTCCAATATAAGCTTCACGTTCATAAGTGGTATTCGAATTTTCATTATAATGATTTTGCCAACCTAAGAACTTAGGGACATTAATACCACGCTCATAATAACCAATTAAGGCTGTATCTGAGCTTAAATCATAATTTGCAGTGAATCGAAAACGACTCAGACCATCATGTCCATTTTTTAGATAGCCTGCTTCAGGCCCCATATAATCGACCCATTGAGGGCGTATTTGTCCACCAAATTGTAGATGTAAAGGTGCTAATATGGGTGAGTCAAATTGATTTTTTTTGACAAGGTCGAATTCTGCATGTGTTTGGCTATTCAATGTGATTAGAAGTAGCGGTAATGCAACATAAAAAGGTTTTTTCATAACAATAACTTTACTTTTGAAGTGATAGCATGCAATAAAATAAATAAACTTAAGCAGCAGTTTTAAATAGATGGTAAAAATAGATATTACAATAGCCAAGAATTTTCTTATATAGATTAATAGCGGATATATTGTTTATTTCTATAATTTTTTTTTAAATAAAATGAGAAAATATGTTTATTTGAGCATCAATTGTTTAAATTGAACTAGACTATTTAAATCATAAAATAAAAACTATATGCAGTAAGATTTAGAAGATTGGTTAGTCATGTTATTTTCTAAGTAGATGTAAAATTTTATTTGCAGGATGGTTAGATTTCTTATTTTAGATGAAATAAACGATTAGATATGATGGTTTTAATATAAAATTGCTCCGAAGATGCCGCTGCATGTCCTTACCCTTGAACCCTTAAAGTTCAAGGTGGACACGACGTATACTTGCTGGGTTTCCTACTCAGGGTAGGCATACACTCTAAATATACAGAACGTAATCCTAAAGTGATGATATCGGCTCAGGGGAATTAGACCGGCTGGCGAACATCTCAGAGCTATATTTAGTATAACCAATCATACCGTGAATGCAAATCGTCAAAGCTTGGCTATGTTGCATAAGTGTTGATGATTTATGCAAAAGAATTAAATTCTATAAAGATTATGTTACAAATTACACAATTTCTTCAACTTGTTCCAAAATGCTACTCAGAATACGTTCGCAATGTGCATATTCTTGCAATGACTTATTCAGTGAGAGTACTTCTTGCATAAGTTCTAAGGCCACCATAATCACCAATTTATTGTGCTCGGCACGCGGTGCATTACGACGAAACTCTTGAAACTTTTCATTGAGTAAATCGGCAGCTTTTTCAAGGTCAGCTTTTTTTTCGGTTGTGGTCGATACCCGAAAAACCTGTTCAATCAAGCGTAATTCAACGGTGATAACGTCACTCATTGTGATTCATCCTCATGGTTATCTGTTGGGTGTGCCAACTGCTGAATTTCTTGGGCATGATGATCTTGTTCTGTCCCTAAACTAGACAGGCGTTGAATAATTGCTTCAACTTTCGACTTTGCATGTTCATTTTTTTGCAGCAAACGCTCATGTTCTTGTTTAAGCTCAGTAATCTCTTGTTGATTATGCCGTTGATCATTTAATAGCTTTTCTTTTGTAACTCGCAATTCATTGCGTTCGTTTAAAATTTCTTGAAAACGATTTTTAAGCTCGGTGCAGCTTTTTTCTAAACGATTATAACGATCAGCAAGAGAGGTTGCATCTTGATTCAACTGTTGATGTTTGCCTTGCAATTGACTTAAATTTTCTTGCACACGGCTCATTTCAGTCTGTTTTGTTTGCAAAAGGCTATTTTTTTGCTCAATTTGAGCAACATGAGCCGCTTCGGATTGCGTTTGAGTGGCAACCAAAGAGCGATTTTCGCTTTCAAGATCAGTCAAGCGTGTTTTTAAGGTGGCGATATGCGCTTGAAGGCGCTTTAATTCTTCTAACATAACAAGGTCGCACAGTATTGCAAACAAAGGTAATATATAGAGCAGTATAGAGATTGGATAAACGAATGCAAGACGATATTTCAGGTTGGTTGGAATGGGAACAACAATTTTCACAGATTGAGGAAATTTCAAGCCCGAGTGAGTTACATGGCTTGCTTACAGGTATTATTTGTGTGACTGAGCCACCAAGCAATCACGAATGGCAACACATTTTAAATACATTAGGTGTGCCTTATTTAGCCGATGAAGCCTTAGAAATTTTGGTGACAGAAACTGAAGATGTGGCACATGCGTTATCTGAGGATGAACTCGATTATTTACCGATGTTACCCGATGACGAACATCCACTGCGTGAACGGGTGCAAGCCTTAGCGGATTGGTGTGCAGGTGTAGTGCTTGGTTTTGGTTTGGCATCAGGGCATATTCGTCAGGATGAAGTTGAACAAATTAATCATTTGCAAGACGTTGCGGCAGTTGAATTTGATGATTCAGATGATGATGAAGAAGGTGAAATGGGTTACCACGAACTGTATGAGTTTGTGCGCTTAATTCCTGTAAGTTTGGCAGTTGGACGTAAAAAAATTACCGTTGCCGAAAGTTCATTGTTAAAAAATTATCAAGAAAACACTGAAATTGATTCGGAACATGATGCTTCTACCATTGTAGAAATGTTTACTCCAAATCGCCCAAGTTAAGTTTTAAGCACATCCTTCAATACGTTGGAGGGTGTGCTGCATTGCAGTTTACGCATTGATATTAAAAAGAAGCAGATCATGACCTTAACTCAAATTGATTTTCAGCAACGCCGCACCGAACTTGCCCAAAAAATGGGGCCAAATAGCATTATGTTGATTGCTACAAGTCCTGTGGTATATCGCAACCGTGATGCAGACTATAAATTTCGTGCAGATAGTAGCTTTTATTATCTGACAGGATTTGCAGAACCTGAAGCTGTGGCAGTGATTGAAACTTTTGAGTCGGCAGATGAGTATAGCTACAGTTTATTTTGCCGTGAGCGCGACCGTGAAATGGAAATTTGGCATGGTTATCGCGCGGGTGTCGATGGTGCGATTGAAGACTATGATGCCGATGAAGCGTATGCAATTGATTTGTTAGATGAAGAAATAATTGAAAAATTACAGCATAAACAACAACTCTATTATCGAATTGGACACGATGCTGCATTTGATACTCGCGTGAATGCATGGCTAAAAGGGGCTGAAAATGCACAGCGCAAAGGTGCAGACTCACCATCCACAGTGCTTCAGCTTGATCGTATTTTAGATGAAATGCGTGTCATTAAATCTGAACAAGAACTTGAATTGATGCAAATTGCGGCCAATATTAGTGCCGATGCGCATATGCGTGCAATGCAAAAAGTACGTCCAAATATGATGGAATATGTTTTGGATGCCGAACTGAATTATATTTTTGGCCAACATGGATGTGTGCCTGCCTATAACAGTATTGTAGGTGGTGGTAAAAATGGCTGTATTTTGCATTATGTCGAAAATAATCAAATGCTTAAGTCGGGTGATTTGGTGTTGATTGATGCTGCGTGTGAATATCAACATTATGCGTCTGACATTACCCGTACGTTTCCTGTGAATGGTAAATTTTCAGCGCAGCAAAAAGCCTTATATACCGTGGTATTGGATGCACAATATGCAGCGATTGAAGCAGTGAAGTTGGGCAATCGTTATAACGAACCGCATAAAGTTGCAGTTAAAATTTTAACGCAAGGTTTAATTGATTTAGGCTTGTTACAAGGCGAGCGAGATGCCTTAATTGAAGCCGAAGCGTATCAACAATTTTATATGCATGGTACGGGGCATTGGTTGGGCATGGATGTGCATGATGTGGGGGTATATAAACTAGCGGGCGAATCACGCATGTTGGAAGAAGGCATGGTGGTCACCATTGAGCCAGGTTTGTATATTGCTCCTGACGATGAAAGTGTGGATGAAAAATGGCGTGGCATTGGCATTCGGATTGAAGATGATGTGGTGGTCACAAAAAATGGTCCACGTGTTCTAACGGCCAATGTGGTGAAAAATATTGAAGATATTGAAGCTTTAATGGCACAGCCAAGCCTTTAGGAGACATGAATATGCAACAACCTGTGATTATTGTCGGTGGTGGTATGGTGGGTTTGAGCTTAGCATTAATGCTCGCCAAAGCCAAAATCTCAGTGAAACTATTAGAAGCAATTCGCTATCCACAATATCAAGACGCAGAGAATATTCCCTATCACTCGAGCTTTGATGCACGAAATAGTGCTTTGTCACGCCGTAGTGTGCAAATTTATCAGCAATTGGGGCTTTGGGATGCTTTGCAGCAACATGCAACGCCAATTTTACAAGTTCACATTACCGAACAAGGCAGTTTCGGTAAAGCCCGATTGATTGCCGAACAAGAAAAAGTCGAAAGCTTTGGGCAAGTGATTGAAAATGCATGGCTTGGACGGGTATTGCTTAGCCAAGTGCAGCAGCAGCCCTTAATTGAATTAATTGATGGGGTAAAAGTCACTGCACTACGTCAAGATACCGAACAGGTCTTTATTGAAGCCGTACGTGGCGAAGAACAATTATCCTTAAATAGTGCGTTGTTAATTGCTGCCGATGGTCGCGATTCATTTTGTCGTAAAGCGTTGGGCGTGGGTGTGGATGAACACGATTACGAGCAAGTGGCCATTGTGACCACGGTGCAAACCTCAAAACCGCATCAGCAGGTGGGTTTTGAGCGCTTTAGCCCGCTTGGGCCATTGGCTTTGTTGCCATTGCCGGGGGAGTATCGCCGTTCGGTGGTGTGGCCTGTGAAAAAAGGCACCGAGCAGGAATGGTTAGGTGAGCAAAATGATCAGCACTTTTTAGATGCTCTGCAACACACCTATGGCGACCGTGCAGGGCGTTTTGAAAAAACAGGGCAGCGTTTTTGTTTTCCATTGGCGCAAGTGTTGGCGCATCGGCAAGCCGTTGGGCGGGTCGTGCTGATGGGAAATGCTGCACATACCTTGCATCCTGTAGCAGGGCAAGGTTTTAATTTGTGCTTGCGTGATGCAGATGTGTTGCTACGTTTCTTAACCCAGCAGCAGCTTGTATCGGATGATTTAGGTCAGCCTGACATTCTAAAAGCCTATGAAACAGCTCGTTTGCAGGATCAACAACGGGTGATTAAATTTTGTGATGGCGTGGTGCGTGGTTTTAGCAATAATAATCCCATCTTAAAATTTGTACGTAACACAGGCTTGCTTGCATTTGACTTCATTCCAGGGGTAAAACCCTTCATTGCCAATTATGCCATGGGGTTAAAAGCATGAGTAAACTGTATGATGTGGTGATTGTTGGCGGTGGTTTGGTGGGGGGGCTGACGGCACTTTTGTTGGCCAAAGGTGGTGTGCAAGCCGTTGTTTTAGACGCAGCCCCAATTTTAGATGCAGAAAAAGTACTGGCAGTGCCAAACCCACGGGTATTGGCACTGAGTCAAGCCACAATTCATTTGCTAGAGCAGGTTGGTGTTTGGGCTAAGCTGGCACGACATATGCCGTATACGGGTATGCAAGTGTATAACCAAAATGGCTATGGCGAGATTGTGTTTGGGCAAGCTTGTGAGCGCACGCCGATTCGTGAACAATGGCTAGGTTCAATGGTTGAACCGAGTATTTTAAACTTGGCAATTCAGCAACAATTGCAGCGCCAAGTCCATGATTATCGTACCCAAGCCAAAGTCACCCATATTGAACAAATGCCACAAGGTTGGCGGATTTGTTTGGCCGATGGTGAGATTTTACAGACTAAATTAGTAATTGGGGCCGATGGTGCAAATTCTTTTGTGCGTACTCAAGCTATGATTGATTTAGATGTGCTCGATTATCATCAAACAGCCATGAGCTGTGCCATTCGAACTACACAGCCACATCAACATGTAGCTCGGCAAATCTTTTTACCCACAGGGCCTTTAGCTTATTTACCTATGGTGAGTTTAGATGAAGCAAGCCAAGGGTATTGGCAGTCGATTGTGTGGAGTTTACCTAGCGACTTTGCCGAAGAATATGCAGCATTAGATGATGCAGCTTTTATGCAGTTATTGACGCAGTCAAGCTTACATATGTTAGGTGAAGTGACTGCGGTGGCATCACGGGCACATTTTCCATTAAAAGCCCGTGCAGCGGTACATTATGTAAAAGATGGTTTGGCTTTGGTGGGGGATGCGGCACATGTGATTCATCCTTTGGCGGGGCAAGGTGTAAATATTGGCTGTTTGGATGCGGCTATGTTATGCGATGTATTATTACGTGATTTAGCCCGTGGCAGTTGGGCACATATACAAACCTTGCGCCGTTATGAGCATTTACGTAAAGGGCAAAATGAAGCCATGATGCATAGCATGTCGATTATTGGTTGGTTGGAAAAAGCTAAATTGACGCCATTGGTTTGGGCACGGAATCAGGGCTTAAAGTGGGTGGAACAAACGCCATTATTTAAAGCCCTTTTTATGCAGCAAGCCGATGGTTTGGCGCAGTTAAAATCGACCCGTTATGCAAAAGGGCGTACAGTTGATTAAAAAGCGATGAAATGCAGCAGAAATTGTAAAAAAATGATGTAAGCCCCCTTTGCGAAAACACAATTGATTGGTAAATTTCATCCTAATTGTTGCAAGATGAAAACTGCACCTCGCAGAAATAAAATAGGGGAATAAACAATGAGCGATATTGATCATTATGAAGATGCCGATGACAATGGCGTAGATGAAGACGAAGCGAAAGCGGCCGAAAAAGGCGCAGCTGATAGTGATGCTTCATCATCAGATACCGATGTTTCTGAAGCAGAAGGTTTGACTGTAACCGCAAAGTTAAAACAGCGCCAAGCATTAGAAGATGAAGTGGCGGCATTCTTGGCACGTGGCGGGCGTATTACTGAAGTGCCACCTGACGAATCTGCACAAGATTAACAAAAAACCAGTTGGTACTATTTTCGTTTAGGCGGAACAATAAAAAAGCACTGTTTAAACAGTGCTTTTTTATTGTTTGGTTTTTAGTCTTGGTTGGTTAGCTCTAAAGCACGCTGATAGGCAATTTTCTTTTTAATGCCAGTGAGATCGGCTGCAAGTTGCGATGCTGCTTTGACCGATAAATCTTGTAATAAGCGCTTAAGCAACGCATCTAATTTATCCTGTTCAAGGTCTTTTTCTTGGCTTGCACCACCAACGATCACCACAATTTCACCTTTTTGTTGATTATGGTCTTTTTCAACAAATTCAGCCAATTCGGCTAGGGTCATTTTTTTAATGGTTTCAAATGTTTTGGTGATTTCACGAGCAAAACCCACAGGGCGGTCTGCACCAAATACTGCTTGCATATCTTGTACAGACGCTAAAATACGATGTGGTGCTTCGTAAAAAATTAAGGTTTGTGTTTCATCTTTTAATTTTTCAAGCTGTGCTAAGCGTTGTGATGATTTAGACGGTAGAAAACCTTCAAAACTAAAACGGTCACTTGGTAAACCAACGGCACTTAAAGCAGCAATTGCTGCACATGCACCCGGCACAGGGATTACACGAATGCCTTGTTCTTGTACGGCACGTACCAATTTAAAACCGGGATCGCTAATGAGTGGAGTGCCTGCATCGCTAATTAAGGCAAGGTTTTCACCTGCTTTTAACTTGTCAATTAATTGGTTGATTTTGTTTGATTCATTATGATCGTGACAGGCAGTAAGTGGCGTGCTAATGTTAAAATGTTTCAGTAGTTGAGCCGACTCTCGGGTGTCTTCTGCGGCAATCAGTGATACTGATTTCAATACCTCAATGGCACGAAAGGTCATGTCATCTAAGTGCCCAATCGGGGTTGCAACAACAAATAATTGGGCAGTCATGTGTGCTCACCAAAAACCAAAACGCCTAGTTTACTGCATTTGCCGTATTTGGTGCAGTGCTTTTCGTATAAACTCATGAGGTCTGTCAAACAGATGTCACAAAAATTAAAACAGCAAACTTCATCATCACAGCTTGGGCAATGGGCAGAGCAGCAGGCGTTAGACTACTTGCAGCAACGTGGTTTTGAGTTGTTTCAGCGTAATTTTCATTCGCGCTTTGGCGAAATTGATTTAATTCTACAGCGTGGTGAAGAATTAATCTTTGTTGAGGTGAAAGCGCGATCTAACACTCAGTTTGGACACGCGCTTGAAATGATTACCAGCGCAAAACAACAACGTATGATTAAAACAGCGCTGTATTTCTTGGCTTGTTATCCTCAATATCAGGCTTTTTCCTGTCGTTTTGATGCAGTTTGTATTCAATTTAAACAGCCCGTTGCAAAAATGCTACAGCAAGATTTTTCACAGCTCCCGTATGATTTAGTTTGGGTTGAAAGCGCATTTACTTTAGATTGAGCGTTCGGTAAGCTGTGAGCAGAATCTAAACAAATATTTGAAACATTGAAAAAATTGCCATGTTAAAGGAGTTTTTCTGAGTGTCTAAACGTATCATGTTGGCATTGTTATGTGCCGCGAGTTTATCGGGCTGTGCAAGTTTTGTAGCAGGTGGAACAGGAACAACACCTGTAGGTACAGCAAGTGGTGATCGCTCATTAGGGCAAATCTTGATTGATAAGTCGATTGAGCGCACGGCAAATATTAATTTATATAAACTTGATGCACGTTTTAAGCAATCTCGTGTCAATATTAAGAGCTTTCATAGCAATGTGTTACTCACAGGACAAGTGCCTGATGCCGCATTAAAACAATTGGCTGAAGATAATGTAAAAGCCATGAGTGATGTCAAAGCGGTACATAATTATATTACTGTGGGTAATCAAATTAGTTATAGCACCATTATGCAAGATGCTACGGTTACAGCTAATACGCGTGGCTTAATTGCCCGTGCGCCAGTGGTGTCAGATAGTAAAGTGCTTATCCATACCGAAGATGGCATACTGTATGTGATGGGGCGTTTAACTACAGCTGAAATTAACGATTTAAATACGGTATTGTCTCAGGTTGGGAATGTTACTAAAATTGTGACGCTGATTGATAATATCGACCAAACGGGTAGTAATACCTTGTTAAATACTCCAACAGTACAAACACCTGTTGCAGTCGACTCAAATCAAGCGACAGCCACGACAACACCGTATGCAGATGCAACACCTTTAACACCTGTGAATGAGCAGAAGAATGCCACTCAATAATCGTGTTGTTTTATATTTAAAAGATATACAAGAACAAGCAAAGACCAAAATTGCAGATTTTCGCGTCTATGATTTGGCTAGCCGTTCTTTGAATCGGCTAACCTCACGCCAATATTTTGAGTTAACTGAAAATATTGCCTATGGTCAAGCTGAGCGGCAGCAGTTAGATCTGTATCGTAGTGTCAAACCACGCACGGGACAGCCGTTGATTGTGTTTGTGCATGGCGGCACATGGTCGCATGGTGATAAGCGTGATTATTTATTTTTAGCTGAAAGTTTCGCTAAAGAAGGCTTCGATGTTGCAATTATTAATTATCGCTTAGCCCCTGAGCATATTTTTCCAAGTTATATCGATGATTTGGTTTTGGCGATCAATTATCTAGATCAGCAGCAAGCTAGCCTCAATATTTCTACTGAAAACTTGGTTTTGATGGGGCATTCTGCTGGTGGTTTTAATGTTATGTCAGCGCTTTATCATCCGCATGCCAATCAATTGCAATGTAAGGGAAAAGTAAAGGCAATTGTGGGATTAGCAGGGCCGTATCATTTTGATTATTTGGGTGATATTTACTTAGAGCAGGCATTTAATCCACAGGTGTCGTATCAGCAGGTGATGCCTTATTATTTTGTAGAAACCAATCAGGTTGAGCATATTTTAATTTTGGCAGAAAAAGATCGTTTGGTTGCCAATAGTAATACTTTGGATATGCATCAAAAGCTACTCGATGTAGGCAATAAAAGCCAAATTTATACAATCCCTAAAACAGGGCACATTAGTTTAATTGGCAGTGTGTCGGGTTTTTTTAGTCCGTACTTTAGAACCAAACAGGTGATTCTAGCCCAGCTTGATCAAATTTTTGTGCCATCCACTGCAGCATAGTTGAATGTACTTTTGGATGCATTGAATTGGCCGATAGCATACTGATGCACTACTTTTGGCGAGGTATTAAAGTGCTTTTTGTTGTGTGATGTGCATAATCATTTTATAAGCAATGCTCCCTGAACTTGGGAGTTCTGGCAGTTGGTCATAACTGAAGAAGGCCGCAGCACGAATTTCTTCTTCTTGGAGTGTGATTTCACCACCTGCATACTCGGCATGAAAAGCTAGCATTAAATTACTTGGAAAAGGCCAAGGTTGACTGCCCAAATAGCGAATATTTTTGAGTTGTAGTCCAATTTCTTCAAAAGCTTCACGTGCAACAGCTTGTTCAAGTGTTTCACCGACTTCAACAAAGCCTGCAATTAGGCTAAACATATTGCCTTGATGGCGTGCAGATTGTGCTAGAAGCACTTCCTGATTGTCGTTGGTGATGATCGTAATGATACACGGATTAATACGTGGATATTGTTGGTAGTTACACTGTGGACATACCATACAATATTCAGTTGGATGAATATTGGTTTTCGTACCGCAATGGCTACAAAATTTATGGTTGCGCCGCCATGCAAGTAATTGCATGGCGCGACTCGCTTGTTCGAACTGCTCGTTATTCCACTGGATAATGAGTTGTCGAATTGGAACAAAACTAAAGCCTATGGGCACAGATTCATTTGGCTTTAAATCACGTGCAATGATTTTATCGCCTGCTTGTATGCTTAAGTCATCTTCAAGTTTTTCAACTTGAGGAAGGTTAAAGTGATCATCGACCAGCAATTGTTGTTCGTGAAATATATAAGCAAGCGAGTATTGAGTCATTTAAGCAGCACTTTGTAATTTTTGGCTATGGGTAAGCGCAACGTCAAACATCTTATGCATAACAGGATGTTGGTTGGCACGGCTTTCTAATAACATATCGGCACTGGCACAGACATCCAATAAATATTGAACATTTTGGGTTGTGGTTTGTTGTTGCTGTGCTAGCTGCTGCTCGATAAATGCTGAACAATTTAAAAAAGCTTGCGCTGCTTTTGGATTATCGAGCATAAATAACAGCGCACCAGACATTTCTTTAAATAAGTTAGGTAAGTTTTCTAACAAGTCTAGGCTTTGTGTCTGCGCATAGCTCATCAATGTTTGGTGGGTTAAATCAAGTACTGCTTTTAATTCAAGTGCCAATGTTTCATGTGCATTGTCTAAGCGGTCTAATGCAATCTCAGTATTATGCACTGGGTATTTTAATAAATCAGACAGGACTTGTCGGTTAAGTAAGCCTAAATCATTCAATGCTTGCATTAAGCTATTCATCAGCGATTGAATAAACGAGGCATCTTGTAGGGTTTGAAGATTACGTAGTTGAGACAACGGTTGCTGGATTTGTTCCGCTGTTTTAGTCATGTTTAAAACATTTAATACATGAATAATCGTTTGCAACTGTTGTTTAACCGCATCGAAACGTTCATCGCTTAAGGTTAAATAATTAAATTCAATTTCTTTACGTAGCGTCGTAATATCTTCGCTGAGTAAATTGCAAATGGTTTGAATGGTGAGCTGTGCAGGGCCAAACAATTTTTTATAATAAAAATGCAGTTGATTGTCTGATAATACATCATCATTTAAATTGAGCTGAGCACGTAATTGTTCTGCCTCATTGTGGTCTTGAGACAGGCACAGCGTAATAATATCGGCTAAATCAGCACTGTTATAGTTCAATTCTGAGGGTACTTGGAATAACTGCTTAATTTGACTTTCAAGTTGAATTAACACGCGTAGACGAGGCTGTGTTAAACGACTTTCATTTAAGTGCTGCAAAGCAATGTTGACTAAGCCCCAATATTGGGTATGTGCTGTGTTTTGTGCAACGAATGCGACATGTTGCCCAATCAGTTTAAAGCCAACTTCATCAAGCGGAGTGATTTTTCCAGTGCAAGCATGTAATAAACAAAGTTTATATAAAGCATGTACATGCTGACTTGGTTCTGGTGCGATGATTGAGTCGAAGCTAAGCGTTGGTTCAACACATTCAAGTAAGGCACTCACTTGATGTCCTTCACGCGTGAGTGGTTTTTTTAGAGCACGTTCTAAATGGTTGAGGGCTTCGAGTAAAAATTGTGGAATCATCACTTGCTGTAAGCAACTGAATTCTACATAACGTTTTAGAATCGCTAAACCCTCACTGAGTGCTTCGACATCAGCAGCGGCGATTTGAGTTGGATGTTGCATAATATTATGCATAATTTCTGCACTATAGCTTGTGATGCGTGCCAGAATAGGTAAGTCAATCAGTTGTAGGATTTTTGCACATTGTTGTAGCTGTAAAAGTGCATCATCAATACCAAAAGGTAATTGTTGTTCTTCTACTAAAGTTGCCACAGTTGCTTCTGCATGTGCAATTGAGTTGTCGATCTCATTTTTTATAATCAGTAATGCGGTTGGATCGAAATGAATCGCTGATTGATAAGACATTAATCTACCCCTGTTTTTTGATTAAGTCATGTATTGCCAAAGAATACAAAAAAATTGCCTTTGGATTTACAATCATATAACTAAATACAGCGGTAGTTAAGCCTTTTCATGGGAATTTATTGGGCGAACAAACAGGGTTGACCTTGTTTGTCTTGATATTGTTTCATCCATTGTTCATGCGCACTGAGTTCTTCTGCCGAAGGCTCAATCACTACAAGCTTTAAATCTGTGGCAATATTTTGGTTTGCCGTGTTGCTGTGTTGCTCATGTTGTGACAACGCATCAATATCAAAAGCGACTTGTCCACCGGTCATAGCTAAATAAACGTCAGCCAAAATTTCTGCATCGAGCAGTGCGCCGTGATAAGTACGGTCACGGGCAGGAACCTCATAACGACGGACTAAGGCATCGAGTGAGTTTTTTTGCCCAGGATGCTTACGTTTGGCAAGCGCTAAGGTATCGGTAACCGTGCAAACTGATGATAATGTTGGTAGTCCTGCACGTTGAAACTCCATATTTAAGAAGTTCATATCGAAGGTTGCATTATGGGCAATAATTTCCGCACCCTGTAAGTAGCTAAACAGCGTATCTGCAATTTCTGCATACACAGGTTTATCTGCTAAGAATTCATCGGTAATACCGTGGACGGTAACTGAATCACCCACAGGTTTTTCAGGGCGAATATAAATGTGAATTGAGCTGCCTGTTAATTTACGATTGATCATTTCAATCGCACCAACCTCAATAATGCGGTCGTCATTTTGATAGTAGAAACCCGTGGTTTCGGTATCGAGAATAAGTTGGCGTGGTCCCTGTAATTTAAGAGTTGCAGGCGTAATGTGAATGTGTGAATGTTCAACGGCTTCAACGGCTTCAACGGCTTCAACGGCTTCAACGGCTTCAACGGCTTCAACGGCTTCAACGGCTTCAACGGCTTCAACGGCTTCAACGGCTTCAACGGCTTCAACGGCTTCAACGGCTTCAACGGCTTCAACGGCTTCAACGGCTTCAACGGCTTCAACGGCTTCAACGGCTTCAACGGCTTCAACGGCT